>CAZWXS010000138.1:0-1539 GCA_964638005.1 uncultured Lachnospiraceae bacterium | reverse complement strand
AGAGAGCCGGGAAGTAGGGGGAATCTCCAGAACCGTTCGGTATCATGGGAATCGTATGGATATCGGAGGACATCGTTTCTTTTCGAAGAATCAGAAGGTAATGGACTGGTGGAAGGATATGATGCCTCTGCAGGGGGCACCAGCCTATGACGATCAAGTGCTTGGCAGAACAAAGCCCCTGGCTGCGGAGGGACCGGATCCGGAACAGGAAGACCGTGTCATGTTGATTCGGGAACGGGTTTCTCGCATTTATTATCTGAAGCATTTTTTTGACTATCCAATATCAGTGAAGTGGCAAACTTTCACAAATATGGGATTGCTGCAGACGATTAAGGTTGGGTTCAGTTACTTAAAGTCTATGGTACATAAGTTGCCGGAGAATTCTTTGGAGAACTTCTATATCAATCGTTTTGGCAGAGTCTTGTACTCTATGTTCTTTGAGGGCTATACGGAGAAATTATGGGGCAGACATCCAAGAGAGATTTCGGCTGATTGGGGTGCACAGAGAGTCAAAGGACTGTCTGTGGTTGCAATCATAAAGGATGTGTTTGCCAGAATGTTTTCAGGTAAGGAATCAAAAGAGGTCGAAACGTCATTAATAGAAGAGTTTTGGTATCCGAAGTTTGGTCCCGGACAGTTGTGGGAGACTGTGGCAGGCGAGATAGAGAAAATGGGTGGTAAAATTATTTATCATGCCTCTGTTGATACATTGCATACTGAAGAAGGAAAGGTTAGTGAAGTAGGATATCGTGATACGAAAGCAGGAGAACAGATATTGCTGCAAAGTGATTTCTGCATTTCTTCGATGTCGCTTAAGGATCTGACAGCCTGCATGGAAGAGGTTCCGACAAATGTTCAGCGGATTGCATCTGGATTGCCATATCGTGACTTTGTAACGGTTGGATTGTTGCTCAAGAAATTGAACCTTAAGAATCTGACCAAGATTAAGACGCTGAACAACATTGTTCCCGATTGCTGGATTTATGTACAGGATACCAATGTAAAGCTTGGGCGTATACAGATTTTTAATAACTGGTCTCCTTATATGGTTTCTGATATTCAGTCCAAGGTGTGGATAGGACTGGAATACTTTTGTGACGAGGATGATACGTTCTGGAATATGGAAGAGTCGGAATGTGCAGAGTTTGCGATGAATGAACTGATTAAAATGGACATTATCGAAAGTAAAGACGATGTGGAGGACTATCACAGAGAAAAGGTCAAGAAAGCATATCCAGCATATTTTGATACCTACAGTGAAGTGGAACAATTGATTGATTATCTGAATACATTTGACAATCTGTATTGCGTAGGAAGAAACGGGCAGCATAGATATAATAACATGGATCATTCCATGGTGACGGCGTTCGAGGCGGCTAATAACATATTGCAAGGTATACAGGGGAAAGATAATGTTTGGAATGTGAATACAGACAAGATTTATCATGAAATCAAAGGGGGTATATAAAGAATGAGTAATTTGAAAAAGTGTATTAAGAATATATCACCGGAAAAGCTCTTTTATTTTATTTCCATAGC
>CAZWXS010000137.1:0-1886 GCA_964638005.1 uncultured Lachnospiraceae bacterium | reverse complement strand
GAGAGCAAATGAAATTAATGACTGCGATAGTTCCATGCTATAATGAAGAACAGGCGGTACCGTTTTTCTATGAAGAAATGATGAAGACGGTGACGGTATTCAGAGAGAAATATTCGGATGTAGAATTTGAGCTCTTATTCATAGATGACGGTTCTGTTGACCACACATTGGACGTGGTAAAGGAATTGAGGAAGACGGATGAAAGGGTACGTTATGTTTCTTTTTCCAGAAATTTCGGAAAAGAGGCTGCGATTTATGCCGGAATTGAAAAATCAAAGGGCGACTATGTTGTAATCATGGATGCGGACCTTCAAGATCCGCCGTCACTTCTGCCGGACATGTATGCCGCAGTTGCGGAAGAAGGCTATGATTCTGCGGCAACCAGAAGGACAACCCGTAAAGGTGAGCCGCCGATTCGTTCTTTCTTTGCACGATGTTTTTACAAATTGATGGCGAAGCTGTCAAAGACGGAAATCGTAGATGGAGCAAGAGATTACCGTATCATGACCAGAACAATGGCAGAGGCGATTCTTTCCATGAAAGAGTATAATCGTTTTACCAAGGGTATCTACGGATGGGTCGGCTTTAAGACAAAATGGCTGGAATATGAAAATGTGGAGCGTGTTGCCGGAGAGACAAAATGGTCTTTTTGGAAACTGTTCCTGTATTCAATGGAGGGCATTGTGGCATTTTCAACAACACCGTTGGCGCTTGCCATGGGATTTGGATTGCTGTTTTGTGTTGCGGCGTTTATCATGATTGTCGTGATTGTAATTCGGGCATCGATTTACGGAGATCCGACCAGCGGTTGGCCGTCGATGGTATGTATTATTTTGCTGCTTGGCGGTATACAGTTATTCTGTATCGGAATTATGGGACAATATCTTTCAAAGACATACCTTGAGACAAAAAATCGTCCGATTTATATATCCAGAGAGGAAGTATAGAAGATGAAACTGATTATTCAGATTCCCTGCCTGAATGAGGCGGAGACATTGGAAGTTGCATTAAACGATCTGCCGAAGCATATTGACGGAATCGATACGATCGAGTATCTGATCATCAATGACGGCAGCGTAGACAATACGGTAGAGATAGCAAGAAATTGGGGAGTCCACTATGTGGTCAGCTTTCGTAAGAATAAGGGACTGGCAAAGGGGTTTATGGCCGGTATGGATGCATGTCTCAAAAACGGAGCCGATATCATTGTCAATACAGATGCTGATAATCAGTATTGCGGAGCTGACATTGAGAAACTGGTGCGTCCGATTTTGGAGAAGAAGGCAGATATCGTAGTCGGAGAGCGTCCGATTGATGATACGGCACATTTTTCACCACTCAAAAAGAAATTACAGCATTTTGGAAGTTTTGTAGTCAGAAAGGCATCTAAAACAGACATACCGGATGCTCCGAGCGGCTTTCGTGCATATTCAAGAGATGCCGCCATGCATGTCAATGTCATGAACAACTATACTTATACATTAGAGACCATCGTGCAGGCAGGCAGAAATAATGTTGCAATTACTTCAGTGCCGATCAGAACCAATCCGGAACTGCGTAAATCAAGATTGTTCCACAGTATGTTTTCTTATGTCAAGAAGTCCATGCTGACGATCGTGCGTGCGTATATGATGTACAGACCGCTGACATTTTTCAGTGTGCTGGGAATGATTCCGTTTCTGTGCGGCGTAGCAGTCTCTGTTCGATTCCTCTTTTATTTCTTTGCAGGTACCGGCAATGGACATATACAGTCATTGGTGCTGGCAAGTACACTGATGCTGCTTGGTTTCATGACCTTTATTGTTGGACTGCAGGCAGATGTCATTGCTTCCAACAGAAAAATATTAGAGGATATCCAATATCGAATCCGCAAGATGCAATATGAT
>CAZWXS010000136.1:0-1903 GCA_964638005.1 uncultured Lachnospiraceae bacterium | reverse complement strand
ACTCGAAATGCGTTAGCCCTCCGGGGCACGAGGGTTCGAATCCCTCCGACTCCGCTAAAAGCATCAGAATGGTTTATTTGCTGCCATCTTGTGATAACAGTAAACAGACGTGATGTCAAGGTTTCTTCCCTTGATATCACGTCTGTTTTAATTATCCTATTTGAGCCGGCTATCACATGCTAATTTATCTTGCCCTAAACAGCAACTACTTTTATTTCTCTACCTTATTATTCAATCGGTCCAGCAAGGATGCAATCAAGATTCCTGCTACAAGACAAATTGTATTGACCAGCAGATTCATTCCGGAAACAAGAAAGCTTGCATATGGAACAATCATGAGCGTTGCTGCAATTACGATTCCTACAATGGCATGGAATGCGACCGAGTAATGGTGGTCAAAGAGATAATTCACTGCCTTGGACAGACAGATAACTGTCAGTAACCCACCGATACCGCCGGGAATCAGCACGCTCATTGACAGATGTCCGATTCCATCCACAAAGGGTGTATACAGACCAAGCGGCATCAATAAAGTGGAGAAACTCATCCCCGGAGCGATAACGCTGATTGCCAGACAGAATCCGCAAAACAGATACCATCCAAAATTAGGTGTCAATGTAACAGATGCACTACGCAGACCGATCAAAAGTGCAAATATAACGATCATGGCAATCAGCATCGAAAGCAACGAAGATTTGTTTCTGCCTTGCTTTCCTGCCTCTTTCCACAAGGAGGGCATCATGCCTCCAATCAATCCTACAAACAGACAGACCGACGGTGCCGGATATTTTTCCAATACAAAAGCCAATAGATTAGCAATTCCAAGGAATCCAAAAACAGCTTCTATGATATAAGGAATCAACTTCGGTACATGTGTTTTAAAATTGCGGAAGGGACTGGCCAACAGTTCCATGATATCCTTATAAATACCAAATATAACGCTTAATACACCACCGGATATTCCCGGTAAAACAGCTCCCAGTCCAATGAGCGCTCCCTGCAAAAATTGAAGCATTATTCTTCCGAGTGAAAACTTCTGATTACTTTTTTCTGACATTTGGTTCTCCGTTTCTAATGATGATTAGGGATAAAAACTCCTCATACATCATAAAGGATATGCTTTTGAATGTCAGTTATATGCATAATTCTTAGCAAAAATTTGGCGCTTTTGAGACTATATTTTTCTGTATTCCACCGGTGATACCCCTGTCATTCTTTTAAAATGCCTGTTAAAATTAGATATATTTCGAAATCCTGATATAAGAGCCACCTCCATAACAGAATGGTTCGTTGTCCGAAGCAGATGGCAGGCTTCCTTGATTCTGATTTGATTGATATATTCCATCGCAGACAGACCGATGTGCTTATGAAACAATGACATAAAGTAACTCTCACTCACATGAATCGTATCGGCAAGTTCCTGAATTTTGATCTCATCACGAAAATGATCTGAGATATATACCAGTGCCGGCTTTAATATCGAAAGTACATTATAGGTATCCGCTGTCTCTGCATAACCACCCTCCAGCATAAGATAAATCAGTTCCAGCAATTTGCTTTTGATCATAATATCATCTCTTGCATTGTTGGCATTTACATACTGAAATATATCTTTCACACAACGGTGTATCTTGGCATATCCTTTGTCTGCAGCAGTGATACGCGGAATCAACAGCATTTCATTGTTCTTAATCGGTTCAATATATTCCCTTGTGCTTCTGGACAATTGATCGATTTCCAGGATATCTGAATCAAATACCAATGTCTCATAGACCTGTGAATCGTTTTGGTATGGATAAATGGAATGCAGCGCATTCGGCTGCAAAATCATGATATCGCCTTTTTCTGAAAGGTATGTCGTATTGTTTACACGAAAAGATGCCCTTCCGCTTATGATATAATT
>CAZWXS010000135.1:0-1908 GCA_964638005.1 uncultured Lachnospiraceae bacterium | reverse complement strand
GGACTCCATATCGCCACTGCAGGGCTGTGTCTGCTATCGCTGCTCAGAAGACTCAGGATGGGTCTGCTTCCGGCAAGCATTCTCAGTGCGTTCGTAATCCTTCAATATGGGTTGATGACAGGTCTGCAGACGTCAACTTTTCGTGCACTCATTATGTTCCTGCTTAGTGTATTGGCACTCTGCATCGGTCGTACTTATGACATGTTGTCGGCCATGTCACTGGCAGCGATATTACTGCTTATGGAAAATCCAATGTACCTCTACCATACAGGATTTCTGCTTTCTTTTGGTGCAGTCATGGGAATCGGACTGATCTATCCATGTCTGATGGTCATGGTGCCCCAAAAGTTGTATCGAAAAAAAATGATACAATCCCTGCTTGTCAGCCTGGCTGTACAATTGGCTACGTTGCCGATTGTATTGTGCAGCTATTATCAGATATCCATATGCGGGATATTGCTGAATCTTGTGGTGGTGCCGTTGATGACATTTGTACTGGCACTTGGAATCCTCGGCGGCATGTTCGGTATGCTTGCAGATATCTTTGGAATTGTGCTGCTGTATCCGTGCCGTTTGATCCTGATGCTATACGAATGGTTGTCTGAACTGGCAACACAGGCACCGGGAAGCGTGCTGATCACAGGAAAGCCTGCGATGTGGCGTGCAGTCGTCTATTACATATTGCTGTTTGCAATGTTGGTATTTCTGTCATATGTCAAGGCAAAGCATAAACATGACAAATGCCAATATATCGGAAAAGTGAGGATTGTTTGCCTTACTGTTATGTTAACCATCATCACGATTCTGGTAGTCAGGCATGAAGAACAGTTTGCAATCACGATGCTTTCGGTCGGGCAGGGAGAGTGTACAGTGCTGCATGGACGAAATACTCCTACGATTGTGATTGACGGTGGGAGTACGGATGTAAAAGAAGTCGGTAAATACCGCATCATCCCATACCTGAAAGCAAACAGGCTGCACCGGATTGATACGGCATTCATATCTCATACAGATACAGATCATATCAGCGGCATCTTAGAGATCTTACAATCACCGGAGAGCGGGATACGAATCAAGAGACTTGTCCTACCCGCCATCAACAAAGAACTGCAAAATGAGCATTATCAAAAACTGATCATTGCTGCAGCAGATGTCGGAACTTCGGTTTATACCATGGGCACAGGCGACCGGTATCGGACGGTGCCGGATAAAAACGGTCAAGCTGTCAGCCTGACATGCCTGCATCCCGGGCAATCTGCGGCTGACGGAGATATAAGTGAAGATATCAATGAAAACTCTATGGTACTGCACGTGAGTTATGTCAACCTGTCCGTGTTATTCACAGGAGATATCTCTTCAGAGGTAGAAAGAGACTTGTTAAGTGCAGTTCCGGATTGTGATATCTTGAAGGTTCCGCATCATGGCTCGCGCTATTCATCAAGTGAGGTTTTCCTGGAAGCAGTGCGGCCTGAACTTGCACTCATTTCCGCAGGAAAAGATAATTCCTACGGACATCCGCACTTAGAGACCATTGAACGACTAGAGAAAGCCGGAAGTAAAATTCTGCGTACAGACAAGTATGGAGCAGTGACGCTGGTGACGGATGGTGAACAAATGACAGCCAGCGGATATAAGATGTCGGATTGAAACTAATCTGAAGAAAGGTACATTGATTTCTTGGTAAAGAGGAGTGCTACCTACCGGAGAAGAAAATTGAGAGGAACGGTAGGTAAGAAAAGAGGGTCGTTACCTACCGGAGAAGAAAATTGAGGGGAGCGGTAGGTAAGGAAGGAGGAATACTACCTACCAGAGAAGAGCAATTTGAGGAGCAGTAGGTAAGAAAAGAAGGACATTACCTACCGGAGAAGAAAATTGAGAGGAACGGTAGGTAAGGAAGGAGGAATACTA
>CAZWXS010000134.1:0-2042 GCA_964638005.1 uncultured Lachnospiraceae bacterium | reverse complement strand
GAAAATCTTACTTTTGAATCATAACCGCTCTCTGACTTTATGCTTTATCTTCTGATATTTAAACGTTCTTCAATCTTTCTTAGCTTTTCCTTCGCCCGATTCAGTTCTTCAATTGCTTTTGCAGTTTCAGCCTCTATCAACTCGCTTTTCTTCTTAGTCAGTTCTGTCTTTCTTCTTTCTGTTGCAGCATTAAAGTTATCTTTCGCTCGTCTGGTTGCCTCTCTGACCTCATTTTGTGCTTCCTTTAGTTGCTTTGTAAGCGCAGCCGGTCTTGCCTGCATATCAGGATAAGCCGCCTGAATACGACGCAGCAGCACCTTGCGGTTGCGTAACAGTTCACGTACCTTTTGACTGATCTCTTCTGTATTATCCGCATCAGTTCCATCGATTTCCTTCTTCACAACATCCATCAGAAAATATGAGATTACATTGTCTGCAACCAATATCGTTCCAAACACAACAGCCGCCACAATAATCAAATGTTCAGGCCATTTACCGATTGCTTTGAAAAAGACCGGATCGATCCATTTCATGATTGCCACAGATGCAACACCGAATAAAATCAGATTCCCGATCCAGATGCGTCCATGCAGATTCATCGGTTTTGTGCTGTAATCCCACCATCTGGCATGGAACATCTTCTCCATATACCAGCTGACAAAATACTCTAAGATTCCGCAGATTACAAAACCCGCTAAAAATGTATCCGTAATGCTTCCTTCATATCCAATCACACCGCCCACCAGTACGGTCACCGCAACCACGCCGCAGCCATAGATTGGGCAATACGGACCGATCAGATATCCCCTGTTGATGAACCTATGATACTGAATATACTTGAGTGTCACTTCCATCAGCCAGCCTACGCAGGAAAACAGGAATAATTCTATTATCAGTTCACACAATATCACGAAATTGAATTCCATCCGTCAGCACTCCTCAATTATTTTATTGTAACATCAATTGCCGCAAATTTCTATAAAACTCCTGCTTTTCTTGCACTAAACAGAAAAGCCCCTGCAGTATTTCTACCACAAGGTCTGTTCCGTATCTCTATTATTTACTTGGTAAATAAGGAATCATCTGCTTCGCCAGTTTGGAAATCGTCATAGTCTGCAGATACACTTTGCCCGGGCCTGTAATAACTGTATCAAACAGCCCTTCACCACCTAACAGCATATTCTTCACACCTTTCACTGTCTGTATGTCTATCTGACAGGTAGCCTCCATAATAGCCAGTACTCCGGTATCACAGACAAGCTTTTCTCCGGGTTGCAGATCATATTCCTGACAGTAGCCATCCACCTCAAGGAACACAAGTCCCGGACCTGTCACACGCTGCATAATAAAGCCTTCTCCGCCAACCAGACCTGCACCCAGCTTCTTCTGAAAATGAACAGCCAGTTCCACGCCATAAGACGCACAGAGAAACGCACTCTTCTGGCATATGATGCTCTGACCTGCCGCCAATTCTTTTACCACAATCTTACCCGGAAAAGAAGATGTAAATGCAATCTCCGCCGGACCTTGCGCAGTATAGGTACTCATGAACAGGCTTTCACCCATAAACATACGTCCGAGAGCCTTTCCTGCACCACCCTCTGCTTTTGCTTCTGTCAGAACAGGCCCCCTTGCCCAAGTACGACCACCTGCCTCGCTGAGAATCTTTTCTCCCTGCTCGAGTTTGATAATTACGGCAGGCAGGCTGCCGCCTTCAATAGAATATTGCATACTTTTTCCTCCTTTGTCTTTCGGTTTTTATGGTTTATACAAATTTGTACTTTCCTTTTCCCCGACCCGTCACCGGTTCAATCACCTTCGCATCAGACAGCAATTTCAACAATTCAGATGCCCTACTGTGTCCCAGGCCGGTTACTGACTGCATGTCAGATCGGCCAAATACATTCTCTTTTCCGAATGCATGATACATTTGTCGGATATATTTCATCGTCTTTGCTGAGTAATCAACAAGTACATCCGCATATATTTGCACTACATCAATGTCCGCTTTTTCTTCTTCAATGTCCGCTTTTTCTTCTTCA
>CAZWXS010000133.1:0-2361 GCA_964638005.1 uncultured Lachnospiraceae bacterium | reverse complement strand
GGGCAAAGTGTGCGTATTGCAAAACAGCTGCAAATATGCTAAAATATATGGACAGGAAATGATTTAGAACATAGGCAAGGATGCCGCCAGTGAGTCAAAGGAGTGATAATAATGGCAGGAATATCAGGACTGACATCAACGTGGGATTACAGCTCGTTGTTTTCTAATTTATCTACGTCAAGCAGCAACACATCATCGACAACAGGTTCCGCATCGTATTTAAGTGATTATGCAAGTATCAAGAATGGCAGTTATTCGAAGCTGCTGAAGGCTTATTATGCGAAGAATGATACTTCAAGCACAGCAAAGACGGCAGAAGATATCGATGAGAGTGAAAAGACGAATTCTACAATCAGTGCAGATGCGAAAGCACTGAAGACATCGGCAGAAGCACTTGTTGCAACCGGAAGCAAGTCGGTATTCAATATGAAGGAAACGACCGATGAGAACGGAAACAAGACTACGGATTATGATTATGATGCAATCTACAAGGCAGTTAAGAGTTTTGCAGACAATTATAACAAATTGATAGATTCCGCAGGGGAATCCGATTCGAATTCCATTCTGCGAAAGACATTATCCATCACGAACGGCACTAAGAAAAATGTCAATCTGTTCAGTAAGGTTGGTATGACGATTGGTGAGGACAACAAGTTATCGATTGATGAGAAGTCTTTTAAGGAATCCAGCATCAATGATCTGAAGGCTTTGTTTAACGGAGTCGGTTCATACGCATATAACGTATCCTCTACGGCTTCTATGATCAACAGCGCAGCAGTCAATGAGATACAGAAATTGAATACCTATACATCGACAGGGGCGTATTCCTATTCAGCCAGCGTCGGTAAGGTGTACGACGGAACGATATAAAATAATTTTGTACATAATGAAAAAGACCTCGACGCAATGCGCTGGGGTCTTTTTCATTGCAATGAACTGTGAGTTCGGAGTATGGGAGTTCAAATTCATCTGATTTGGAACAAAATAGCAAGAATCATATAGATAAAATGATGCTTATCATATATAATAGTAATGTTTGGTAAAATTACAATATCAGATAAGGAGCTACGGATATGAGGGAAAAGAAGAAAAGCATCACAATTCTGATGTGTATATTGGCGGGACTGAGTATGACCGGATGTACCTGTGTGGACACGATGTCGGCAGGAAGCAGAATCACAGGCAGTCAAGCGATAGTGGCAGACAGCGATGAGAAAGACAGCCGGGTTGAACAGGAAAATATAGAAGAACAGGACAGCATAGAAGAACAGGAAAATATAGAAGAACAGGACAGCATAGAAGAACAGGACAGCATAGATAATCAGGACAGCATAAAAGAGCGGGATGGATCAGAGGGGCAAGACAGCATAGAAGCGCAAGTCGGTGAAGGAGACCGGGACAGTATGGAAGAGGATGACGAGGAAGGTTCGGACAGTCAAAAGTCAGAAGATGCAGCAGGCAAACTCGGCAAAACGGCAGGTGCGCAGAATTCTGCAATCTACAAAGATGCAAACAAGGATTTTGTCAAGGACATGAAATATATCAGGTGCATTGAACTGTCAGAGAGCTATACAGAAGGTGTTTGTCCGGTATATGCTTTGTATGAACCGGATGAGGAGTCGACGGATTCGCAAGAGACCTGTATGGGTTATTATGAGCATGGACTTGAGTTTTTTTATGTACATACGGTACATGGGAATATGAATCGCCAAAGGGATATGCAGAGACATGGGTAGAAATGAAGGAAGAAGTATATACACTTAATGAATCCTATCAAAATGCCGTTGCGGATGATGTCATTACTTTGGATGAGAATCGTTGTTATCAAGGACATCTTTCTGCGGAATCGATTGATTCGAATGAGAAGACTTATAAGCGGGAGAATTTCATTTTCGTCGGGACGGCTGAAAATGGTATCGGATATTTTTTCACATTGGATATCAAAGAAGAAAGAACCGATGCAGAGACCAATATCATATTGGAAGAATTAAGTCAGTGCTATGGTATTGATCTGACTGCCTACGGAAATGATCCGAGTGAATTGACAAAGGGAGGAAAATATTCCCGTACCGATCAGGATGAATATGTGCAGCGGTCGGATGAGAATGAGGTCATAAAGGCAAAGGATTATACTTATATGGGTATCGCAGAGCAGGAGGGTAATTATGGACACATATATCAGCTGCTGATTCCCATGGGTAAGGATACGAGAGCCAGTGATTATGGGTTGTCTGCGAATATGCACGGAGTGTATGTGGAGGTCGGCATTTCCTCTGGCTGGGGTGAACCGGATGTCATTGCGGAGGCAGAAGAGGTGGTTGAATCACGCCGCAGCAGTTGGGAAGGAAATCCAAATGATTT
>CAZWXS010000132.1:0-2410 GCA_964638005.1 uncultured Lachnospiraceae bacterium | reverse complement strand
GTCTGTGAAGTCGGAGACGCGATGGAAAGGGAATCAAAAACATGGACTATAAATGCATTGATATGACGCAGTACAAAAGAAAACAGCAATTTGAGTATTTTAGCAGCCTGGCCTATCCGTATGTCGGGGTTACGGTCAATGTGGATATTACGGACTGGTTAGAGCAGATCAAGCAAAATGGACAGCCGTTTTACTTATCATTTCTGTATGCGGTGACAAGGGCTGCCAATGCAGTCTCGGAGTTTCGTCAGAGGATTTTGGAGAATCGGATCATAGAGTTTGAACGATGCATGCCCTCCTATACTGTGGCACAGGAGGATCATGGTTACTGCTATTGCTCCGTCAATTGTGACATGCCGTATGCTGATTTCATCCCTTATGCAATGAAAGCGCAGGAGGAGGCAAAGCGTAAGGCATCGCTTGCAGACGGAGAGGATGTTTTGTCTCTGTTTTTTGTATCAACGTCACCGAATATCACTTATACAGCGATTGTACAGCCGGTACCGCAACCGGCGGACAGCAATCCGAGAATTACATGGGGACGATATTTTGTACAGGAGGGCAGGACGTTGCTGCCGGTGAGCCTCTTGTGCAATCATGCTCTGATGGATGCATATCACATGGGATTGTTTTATGAGAATTTGGAATCGGAGCTGCAGAGATTTGAGCAGAACTAACACGTACTGAAGAAAGCAGATAAAGTGAGGAACAATCAATCATGGCAAAGGGTGCAAATCAGAAACTGAAGCTCATTCATTTGATCAATATCATGCTGAAAAAGACGGATGACAACCACGGTCTCACCATACCGGAGATTATAACCGCATTAGAGACATATGATATTACTGCTGAGAGAAAGAGCCTATATGCTGACTTTGCAGCCATGGAAGAATTGGGCATAGAGGTCATCGGTGAACAGGTTGGCAGGCAGCACTATTACCATGTGGCATCCAGGCAGTTTGAGATTGCGGAATTGAAACTTTTGGTGGATGCGATCCAATCATCCAAATTCATTACGGAGAGAAAATCCAATGAGCTGATTAAAAAGCTGGAGAGTCTTGCAAGCGAATATGAGGCCAAGCAGCTGCAGAGGCAGGTGTATGTGGCCGGAAGAGTCAAGACGATGAATGAGAGCATTTATTATAATATTGATGCAGTTCATGCGGCAATCGGTATGAATCGGCAGATCAAGTTTCAATACTTTGGCTGGAATGTCAAGAAGGAGATGGAACTGCGTAAGGATGGCGCATTCTATCAGGTGAGTCCTTGGGCATTGTGCTGGGACAGTGAGAATTACTATGTCATCGCATATGATACCGAGGCCGGAAAAATGAAGCATTACCGTGTTGATAAAATGACCCGGATTTCGATGGTAGAGCAGAAGCGAGAGGGAAAAGAGGCGTTTCAGGATACCAATCTGGCTAATTACACGCAGAAGTATTACGGCATGTATGATGGTGATGTGGAAACAGTCAGAATCGAATGCCGCAATGATCTGGCCAATGTAGTCATCGATCGTTTCGGAAAGGACATCATGATGATTCCAATCGACGAGGAGCACTTTGTTGTAAATGTGAATGTAGCCGTGACGAGACTGTTCTTCGGATGGATCTTTGCATTGGGAGACGGAGTGAAGATCGTAGGACCGGAGCGTGTGGTGAAGCAGGTTGCGGGGGAAGTGGAGGCTTTAGCTGAGAGGTATTTGCCGAGGAAAACAAGCGTGGGTGAAACTGGTCAAACAGATTCATACGAGAGTAGAGGAAGTTAAACATAGCGAAGAAATGGAGGTTGAGTACATGACTTTGTTAGAAAGAGATCGGGAGAAGATTGAAGAAGGAATAGAACAAGGAAAGGAAGCTACAAAAGAGGAAGTCGCAAGAAATCTATTAGACATTTTGGATGTGGATTCTATTGCAGAACGGGTGGGTCTGTCCAGGGAAAGGGTCATTTCTCTGCGGGAAGCATCCAGGTACGAGGTTGAGCAGAAAAAGTAAGGCGTTTCAGAGGTTGGAATTTAAGAAGAAGTAGAAGTATGCAACACGAGTATGTAAACACAAGAAAAAGAAGACTTGACATTCATTTTTATACCGCATATAATAAAATGAAATAAGCGTTTTCATATTAAACCAAATGCGATGAAGGTGTTTAGTAGATGGTTGTTTTCTTATAGAGAGAGGGAGTCACCGGCTGTAAGCTTCCTTAAGTTCAGACAATCAATTGAATTTCCCACCGGAGCAGCTTTTCTGAACAGCGATAAATATAAGTAAGAAAAGACGTCCACGTACGTTACACGAATTGAGTGTCTGTGTCGAATGATACAGGAATCAGGGTGGTACCGCGAATCAACAAGCTTCGTCCCTTTTGGGATGAAGCTTTTATTATGCGCGACTGAGCAGAGTCAAGGTGTCAA
>CAZWXS010000131.1:0-2465 GCA_964638005.1 uncultured Lachnospiraceae bacterium | reverse complement strand
TGATTGATCATGCTTGCTTGATATCCGGCACCGAAACCATTGTCGATATTGACGACGGAGACACCGCTGGCACAGGAATTGAGCATGGATAGTAACGCTGATATTCCATGGAAAGAAGCACCATAACCGATGCTGGTTGGAACCGCAATTACAGGACAGTCTGCGAGCCCTCCGATGACACTGGCAAGAGCACCTTCCATACCGGCAATTGCTATGATGACACTTGCACTCATGATATCTTCCATATGTGAAAGCAGTCTGTGCAGACCTGCAACTCCCACGTCATATAACCGAACGACTTCATTTCCCAGAGCCTCTGAAGTCAGTGCAGCTTCTTCTGCAACCGGAATGTCGCTTGTTCCGCCGGTGGCAATGACAATCTTCCCGATTCCATTAGGAGTGGGGAGTTGCCCAAGAATACCAACTCTGGCTTCCGGATGATAGACCAGAGGATGTGCTTTTTGAATCATGGAAGCCGCTTCCGGTGCGAGACGTGTGATTAAAATCACCTTTTGCCGGTGGACAAGCATACTATCGATGATCCCAATCATCTGCTCGGGTGTTTTCCCTGCACCATATATGATTTCTGCCACTCCCTGCCGCATTTCCCTATGATAGTCAATTTTTGCATAGCCAAGGTCTTCAAAAGGAGCTGTTTTTAGTTTTAAGGCGGCTTCATCGACAGATAAAGCACCATTTTGTACATTTTCCAGAATGTTTTTAATGGATTGATTCATCACGTACCTCCAGATCAAGCAGTACCGCGTCATAGTAATTTTTCAATTCATGAACGATGAAATCTCTATTTTTCAACAACAGAGGGAGTTCTGAGGTTCGAATCTGTATTCTGGCAGCAGTGTTATACATACGAACGCGAAAGTCTGAAAAACCAAGTGTAGATAAATATTGTTCGGCATATTCTGTTGCGGAAAGTTTCTCCCTTGTAATCGCAGTGCCGATTGGAATTCTTGTAGCAAGACAGGCGTAAGCGGGTTTATTCCAGGTGAAGAGACCGGCATCCTTAGATAGGATACGAATCTGATCTTTGGTCAAACCACATTCCCGCAGTGGGGAAAGGACTGATAATTCTTTTAGTGCCCGCATTCCGGGGCGGTCTTCTACGGAATCAGAAGCATTGGTTCCATCTAAAAGTGTGGTATAGCCATCTGCAAGAGCATGTTCTGCTATTTGAGAAAAGATTGCTTTTTTACAGTGATAACAGCGGTCAGCAGGATTGGATGTGACCGCCGATATTGATAGAACATCTAACTCAATGATTTGCATTTCTACACCAAGAACAACAGCCATCTGTGTAGCGTCATTCAGTTCAAATTGTGGTTGAAATGCAGACTTAACATAATATGCACGCACATCTGCCCCGCATTTGACCGCCTGATAGAGAAGGTATGAAGAATCAACCCCACCGGAAAATGCCAGGGCAACATGATTGTGATATTGAAAAAAAGTTTCTAAATTCATCTAATTTACCTATTTTCTTTTTATGAGAGCTTCTTTCACAACACCTTTCGGATCCTTGAATAGTACAATGACCAGCCAGATCATCAGGCCCAATGCAATGACTGACAGTCCGAGGTAGAAGTCATTCAGTATATCAGCAGGTGCGGGTGTGAAATAGGCTGCCTGTAATTCGGCATACTCAAAGATTGCGTCTACCATCCACATGATGGATGCACCCCAGTACATAAAGCAGAGAATGCTGACTTTCATATCTCTGCATGCCGGACTTTGATACCACAGAATCGTGCAGATGACTGCTGCAAATATTGTTGTTAGTAATGTCATTTGAGAGCCTCCTATTGTTTTTCGGTTACTGTCTTTTCAGTTCTGTTTTCGATTGCACTGGATGCAAATAACATACCAACCCATACCAGTGTGATCAGGATTGCCATAGTGACACCAACAGTTGACATTTCATGCAGCATTTCAGCTGTATCAGCAGGATTATTTGCTGCAGTTAAAAATGGGAACCACGGAGTAACTTCGCCGTGCCATACGTGTTCAAAAGCCAGTAGAGCAGAGCCGCCCCAGAGCAGGCTGGAAAGCCATTTTAATTTTCTGGTGAAGGGAATCTTCACTTCTGTTTCGATTTCATTTCCTTCAGAAGTATGAACAAGAGTCTCCTTGTTTGCTTCTTTCGATTGCATTACTTTGGTTGCGATTGTTGATACGACTGCCTCTGTGGCAGGAACGATAAAACATGCCATAATTAAAACCTCCTTAAATGTGTGCTAATCCTGACATTTAAAATATAAAAAAGGTATACGGATTTTCCTCAGAAAACCGTATACCTTCATAGTATACATATAGTCAGAATCTTATTATTTGTGTTTGAAACTTGTTGCAATATGCATTTGAAACACTTCTGTGTTTCGGTATTGATTTCATATCAATTATATTTAAAATATACACAGAGAATGTTCAATTGTCAAGAAACATCAAGGCAC
>CAZWXS010000130.1:0-2517 GCA_964638005.1 uncultured Lachnospiraceae bacterium | reverse complement strand
TTCGTTTGCCACGGCAACATCTGCAGAAGCCCAATTGTCGAGTTTGTTATGAAAGATCTGGTAAAGAAAGCCGGTTTGGAAGATCAATTTTATATTGCATCCGCAGCGACCAGCACGGAGGAGATATGGAACGGTGTGGGCAATCCGGTGTATCCGCCGGCGAGAGAAGAACTGGCGCGACATGGGCTTGGCTGTGAAGGGAAAAGGGCAGTGCAGCTGCGGCGTGATGATTATGAGAAGTATGATTATCTGCTTGGAATGGACAGTGCAAACATCCGCAATATGCATCGGATGCTGGGCGGAGATCCGGAGGGAAAGGTGAGCCGTCTGCTTGATTTTTCGGAGAATCCGAGAGATATTGCAGACCCGTGGTATACCGGGGTGTTTGATGTGACCTATCATGATGTATGTGAAGGTTGTGAGGCGCTGTTAAGATATTTGATGGGAGATCGATGACATGATATGCAGTAATTGTGGCGGAGCATATGAGGAAATTGACTTGGAATGTCCGTTTTGCGGAAGAGAAAATGAAGTCATGGCGGAACGGTTGAAGCAGGAAAAACTGCTGGCACTTGACAGGGAGGCAGAGGAGATACAGAAACTTCCGGAGAAAATCTTGTATCGTTCTACGGATAAGATCCTTAAAATCGCTGGCATTGCTTTTGGCATATTGGTTCTGGTGGTGGTTCTTGGGATTGTCGGATCAAGAGTTTTGACACATCGTGAATATGTCGAGCGGCAGGAACAGATTGCAGAGATCGAAGAAATCTATGCAGCCGGAGATCTGGAAGCATTGGTGATTTATATGGATGATCATGAAGTGTATGGATCTGATTTTGCAAAGTATTGCGATATCGGATATGCTTATCGTGACTATCGAAATGCCTGCAACGCGCTGGACGAATTGTATGAACGTATCGATCGGGAGTCTTTTGCTGCTATGTCGCCTTCAAAACAGAAAGAGTGGATATTGAATGATATGGTAACCGTGTTGACTCATGATATTGATGCAATTCGAGAGATTGACGCAGCAATTGCGGAATACGGAAAATTGGATGACATGAGCGCCATAAAGGAAGTTCGAACCGCCTGCATGACCATGCTAAGTGGTGAATTGGGAATTGAAGAAGGGAAGATAGAAGAACTTTTGGCTTTGGAGAACCTCGATATGGAGGCGCTGCCTTCTTATGCGGAGCAAATCTATGATCAATGGAGTGAGGAGCATTTACCATGAAATGCAGAAATTGTGGCGCTGATGTGGATGCGGAAGCATTGAAATGTCCATATTGTGAAACAAAAAATCCGGGTGGCATCAGGTTCTGGCAGCGCGTGAGAATCAAGCATGATCAGAACCTGCGATTGAAGAAAAAAGTGTTGGACGAATCCAGAGAGGGTATCCTGAATCGGATTCTGAACCGTACCATGTTTACGCTGCTGATTGTTTTGATTCTGACCTTTGGAATCAGTTTTTGGACCTTTTATTTCTTTTCGGAGGGAAATCATCTTTTCGCCCCATCCGACTGTGAAGAGGTTATGCAGGAACTTTATGAAGAGGGAGATTATCTCCGACTGCATGCATATATGTTGGAGTATGATCTGACAGGGGAGAAATATAGTGCATACAGCAGGGTTTCTTGGATTGCTTTTGATTACACACAGTTTTTAAATGCCCGAAATGAAATCTTACATGAGCTTGAAACCGGAGAAATGCCGGAAGAATATGAGTATAGTGCTTTGATAGAGCGTGCCTATAGAGTGCTTTATCCGACCTATCCGAAATACGAGTCACAGGAGACGGATCGCAAATATACAGAAGATTGTAGTGTGATTGTGCGTGATTCGTTGGCGGTATTGTTTGGATTCGGAGAGGAAGAACTGGCGTTGATGGAGCAGAACAGCGGATCGGAATTTCTGTATTTGACCGGAGATGCGCGCGAGCAGTTGGTTGAGACGGCAATGGATTACATAGAGAAGGGTGGTGTATCGGAATGATCAAACGTCCCGGAATCATTGTATTGAAAAGCCTTGTATGTGCCGGATTGATGGGAATGATCGTATTTCTGGTGCACTTTACGGTAACAGATGTCTGGAGCACGGCGGAGTATGCGAGTGTTGAGGCCAGACTGCTCCGGCTGGAGCAACTATGCAGCAAAGGTGAATTTGACAGGCTGAGAGAGAATTTTACCTATTATAATCAGATTTATGATGAGGCTTATGATCCTATGTGGGAGATTTCCAAAGCATATGACTGCTTATGTGATTATGAGATGTATGCGTATGGTTTGGAACATCCTTCCGAGCATATTGAGAGCGAGGTTTGGAGGGGCTATGCGATGGATATGCAGCAGCGTTATCATGAAGAGATTACGGATTTGTATGAAGCAAGTACTTTTGGGGAAAATGAAAAGGTGCTGCGGTATTTCGTGGAGCAGACTGAGAAATAAGAGGTTTGATTTTGTTACGTCTGTGAAGTCGGAGACGCGATGGAAAGGGAATCAAAAACATGGACTATAAATG
>CAZWXS010000129.1:0-2565 GCA_964638005.1 uncultured Lachnospiraceae bacterium | reverse complement strand
TTTTTTGTATTCTGGTCTTCATAAAATTTTCAGCCTTTACTTTAAATATAAATTAAAATACTCTAAAACCATTTGATTCATTTGTTCAATACATTCTTTTGGATCAACACTTCCTACACCTAATTTTTTTGCAAGGATAGGAGAGAACAGCGGAAGATCTGTAAAATTCAGATGACCGGCATCTTCAAATATTTTATATTGATAATCATTTGCCTTGCTTCCCAGATAGAAGTTCACATAAGAATTGCCATAGGGGAGAGCTTTCTCATAAATATCTCTGGAATATACATCGAGTACGGGGACTGGAAAGGGTATCGGATCAAAAGTTTCTGTACCATTTGCAAAACCAGTATATTCACCAAGCATGGTTCCCTCAAGAACAATGACTGCATCAATATCGGATCGCATTCTGGCTACTTCAACACTGGTAGCACCGCCAAGAGAGTGACCAAACAATCCGATTTTATCAGTTCTGATTCGATCAAAAGGGGCCTGTTTATTGGAGGTTTTCATCGAAATAATCTGCTCTAAAGCAAAATTCTCATCTGCGGATCTAAGTTCCATCCATTTTTGAGACTTCTCATAGATTCGTTTCTCTGATTCGGCGTCAGTTGCACCATTATCGGCATAGACTTCATTCATAAAATTTTGATCTACGAATGTAATTTTATTATTTGCATCTTTTAGAAACAAGCTATGATAGGGATGCCCCATGCTTGCAACAACATATCCATGAGATGCCAGTTCCTGACAGGTAGAAGCATTACTGTCCATGATGCCAAAGGCACCGTGGGAAAATACAATCAATGGATAATTCCCATCTTCCACAGGATACCAGAACTTTACACTGACCTGACGATTGGAACCGTCATTTGTGAAGGTTTCCAGGCGATTTTTATCCTCCCATGTTACCAAAGTGGTTTGGATCACATGGTCTCCACTTGGTACAATATCTATTTGATTGGGAAACAGGATAGCGGGCAGCATTAAAATACCGAGCACAATGATATTGAACAGAACCAACAAAATCTTTTTAAACATACGATATGGAGTTTTATTTTTTCTCCTTGCACGGATCCAGAAAAAAAGCTCCATTCCAATTATCATGATTGCAATTAAAATACTCATCTTATTCATCATATACCTCCTTGACCTTTCAAACCAGAGCATATATTACTTTTGTGCATTTGAAAATAGAAGGTAGGATGAGTTGCATTTTTAATGGATAAGATGCTGATTTTGTAATATCGTATCACAATAAATTGAAATAAGCCATGAGCTTCAATTGAGTGAATCAAATATCTTATACATAAAAAAAGAAAACAAAAACACGGAAGAAAAAATAAAAAACTGTTAAATATAAGAATCAAGACTGAATTTGCATTAAATAAGTGAATGGGCTATAATAAAAATTGATTATTATTATAGTTTTGGGAGGTGATTAAATTGCCGGGAGAAGGTATTACCAGGAAAATTAAAAGTTACAATGTAAAATATAATGATGGAGGTTAGCGAAGATGATCACAATAAATGCAAAAGCAAGAGAGAATCATGAGAAAAATCGTAGAATGAGAAGAGAAGGATGGATACCTGCAATTCTTGATCAGAGAAGCACAATTGATACGGACAATCAAGCTATTAAGATTAAAGACAGTGATTGTGATAAATTACTTCGAGTAGTCAAAATAGGGGGTCTTGTGAACTTAGACGTAGAGGGCAAAGACTATAAGGCATTCATAACGGAAGTACAAAGAGAACCTATGACGAATCAATTGCAACATCTTAGTTTTGAAGAGTTAAGACCTGAGAAGAATGTAAAATCGGTAGCACAAATTAGTATTGTTGGTGGAAATGTGCAGAAATATGAGTATATTCTCACAAGACAATCTGTTCCATACGAAGCAACAACAGAGGATATGATAGAAAGTATTTGCCTTAATCTTGACGATTATGACAAACCGATGAATGTAACGGTAGAAGATCTAAATAAAAGACAGAACTCAACGTTCCGTGTTCTATTAGATGACACTTTGGAGATTCTACATATTAAACAGAGACCGGGCTGGAGTGCAAATGAGCAATAATCACTTCTTGTTCATGATCAGCAGTCTCAGATCATTTTGAAAAAAATGAGAACTAAAGTTTATGAGATAACGAATACCAATGGTAGGAATCAATCATAGATTCCTGCCATTTTAAATGGATATGAATTAAGATTACATTTTGAGTTGCATAACATAGGAATACGGTTATATAATAAAATTTAAGCTTTTAATAGTTCTAGATATAATACAAGTATCCTGAAGACAGAATACGATTACGATAATATGAAAAAGGAGAACATAAAAATCAAAAAGACAATATTACTAATGCTAACAACGTTTCTCTGTTTCGGTGTTAGTTTTCATTCAAATGCACAGGAAAGTATAAAACAGAAACAACTACTAGATCTTGATTATTATTTCAATCTGGGTGTCACGATAAATTTTCCAGATGGTTCAGAATATTTAGATCAGACTGTACTTAAGACATTTTTACAAGAGGGTATGGTATCAGAAAATGGAG
>CAZWXS010000128.1:0-2610 GCA_964638005.1 uncultured Lachnospiraceae bacterium | reverse complement strand
CACCAAAAAGGGCATAATATGACCGTTTTACAAAAAAAATGATAAAATACTATAGAATATCTGTTTTAAGAAAAAATGAACAGACAAGAAAGAGTGAGAAATATGAACAGGAAGAGATTTACTATTTTTACATGTGCTGTTTTAGCATTGATTTTGCTTGCAGGATGTGGCAGTAAGGCTGCGAAAGAGGTTTCACAACAGGAACCTACAGATACCGAGGAGGTAACTGCAGCGCAGGAATCGCCAGAGACTCTTGTACCAAAGGAAACCGAAGCACCGGCTCCGGCACCGGCAGAAGAGTCGGAACCAGAACCGGAATCCGAACCTGAACCGGAGCCGACACCGCTTAGTATGGAATCAGGAAAAGAGTTTCCGTGGGGAACTTATACGGTGACAGAAGAATCAGAAGAACTGTCAACGGTTGATGTTCTGTTTAATGGACTTCATTTTATTGCACTGCTTCCCTCAGATATGAAATATAGTGATTCAAGCGATATTTCTATATTTTTCTCCAATGAAGATGAATCCAGACATTTCAATCTGTTTTATTTATCTGACATGAAAGATGATGAGTCTTTTCAATATGAATATGACTGGTTCAAAGATACTCCGGCAGAGGAACTGAAAGGCAATTTCTTTACAGGTTTTGTGGAAGATGGTTATGAGTTTGATGCTGAGTGGACGGATGATAGTCATTTTAAGATATTGGGAGAAATTAATTTTGACCTTGTTGATAAACCGGCATATGATTATCAGACAGGGCGAGGTTATTGGGAAGAACTTCGCGATTTTGATCAGGGAATCATGATTGGCTTTCAATATACCGAAGCACCGGAGTCTTGTGATATGGACAGGGCCAGACAAATTGTTGATCGTTTTGAGGTAGTAAAATAGTTGAATGATTCATTGCAAAATGGTACTATTGTACATAGATAGTAGTGGAATTCTATGATACAGGAGATAAAGATGATCAAGATAGCCATTTGCGATGATAACAATGAAACACTCATGATGCTTGAGTCACTGCTCAGCAGTCAATATCATGATTTAATCCGTATCCATACCTTTACGACTGCCTTTTCCTTAATGACATATCTTCAGGATGAGGCAAAGGGGGATACGGATTTGTTATTGATGGATATTGAGCTTGCTCAAGACAATGGGATTGAGGTTGCAGATACAATGCAAAAACAGTTCCCAAAACTGAAGGTTATTTTTATAACAGGATATATAGATTATGCACGATACATTTTCAAGGCAGAGCCTATGGACTTTATTGTGAAGCCGGTTGAGAAAAAGCGTCTGTATGAGGCAATTGATCGGGCCCTGTTAAAGATTACTGTTGAGAAGGAACAGATGATCCAAATCCACTATAAAGGGGAACTCTTGAAGCTGGATACGGATCAGATTTTTTATCTGGAAACAATACAAAAAGTGACCTATGTGCATACAAGGGAAAAGGAGTATGCAACACGAAAAAGAATAGACGAGATGATGAAAGAACTGCCGCAAAACTTTGTGCGCTGCCATCAAAGCTTCGTGATCAATATGGACAAAATCGTATACTTTGCTGCCGGTCAGGCGGAACTTGCAAATGGACAGAGAATACCGGTCAGCAGAAATCGTTATAGAGTAACAAAAGAAACTTTTATGAAGTATCTGGAGGACGGGATATAAGATGGATCATATGTATATGGAAGTGATGACATATGTATTACTGGCTATAAGTGTTTTCCTGGCATCATATGCATACATGATGGTGTTTCAAGGAAAAATGAAGAGCAGGATTTTGACGATGTTTCTCTTTTTCGCGTCAGAACTTATTATCGAACTTTTTTTACGATATGTATGGAAGAATTATTCAGTGGCCTTCTCTTTTCTTTGTGATGTGCTGTTCTATCTCGGACTCAGGATATTATATCAAGGGAAAAGAAGATACCATTTACTTGCTGTAATCATAATGGATTTGACTTCTACATTGGCGGAGGTCGGTGGTATATTGATAGTCATGAACTTTACGAGTATTAATTATGACGAATTTGCTCAGTATACTCCGACATTTTTTGTATGTGCTATCTTTTGTAACACTTTTTTAGCGATGTTGATTATGATAGAACTTACGATTTTTAAGGCGTTTACGAAAAGAGTAAATTTTCGATACTTGATACTTTATATTCTTGTTCCAATCTATCAACTGATCCTGCTGGTAGTGTATTATCAAAATATCATAGAACTTTCTGCCAAAGTAATGTGGTGGGGACTGCTGATGCTGATATTTGGTATTTTGATTGACATTTTTATGGTTCATACAGTGGACACGATGCTGGAGAAAATAACCGTAGAGAAGGAACTGTCCAGGCTCTATGAGCAGAGGCAGATGGAACTTGCATATTACGAGAGTACACAGACTTATCTGGATAGGATGAGTGTCATCCGTCATGAGTTTAACAATCGCATACAGACAATCTACTCAATCCTCAGTCAGAATGGTATAAGTCCTGACAGTTCTGAATTACTGGATGCTACAAATTCAGAAATCATTAATACCAAGCTGGATTGCTATTGTGAGAATGTCGTGCTGAATTCGGTTCTGTTCTGCAAAAAGAGTTT
>CAZWXS010000127.1:0-2706 GCA_964638005.1 uncultured Lachnospiraceae bacterium | reverse complement strand
CAGGGCGTTTGCAACGGTTTTTTTATTTGTCAACTGTCAAAGATGGGATTATAATATATATTTTTATTATTTGCAAGTATGTACTGGTTATAGTACAAGTCGTATCTGGTTTCTAGTAATCGGTATCAAAATATTTTTGAAATACTTTTTCTACCTCTGCCTGTGATTCTTTCACGAACTGCTGATATTTCTCCAAAAGCTCTTCCCCTTCCTTCGTCAGCACAGTTCCTCCGCCGCTGTTTCCGCCGCTGCGGCCCTCCATCAAAGTAATACCCAAGTCTTCCTCTGCATGTTTGATAATCTTCCATGCCTTGGAATATGCCATTCCCATTTCTTTTGTTGCCGCCGACAAGGAACCTTTTTCCTTCACAAGCTGCATCAGTCCCGTCACACCCGGTCCAAAATCTCTTTCCCTGCGATATAGGCGTAATTTCATATGAAACTTTAATCGATCATCATTCATAACCTTATCCTCATTGTCTCAACTTTCATATTCTACGCACTGCACATATCCGCAAATCTCATCCGAAAACAAGAAGCAATATCCCATAAATAACAGGCTGGTGGAGCAGATAAATCACAAACGTATGCTTTCCTATCCAATTAAGTCCCGGAATGCGAATATATAAATAGTTTGCATCTTTTCTATCCTTTATCAATCCAAACAAAAAATAACCTGTTACGAATAAAAAGAACCACGGTAAAATCGGAAAATAATCCGCCGAGAAGAAAGAGCGATTCGGAAATCCCAGGAAAAACAGCCAATCTGTTTCATACCATGCATCCGGCAGTCTGCAATATCTATGCCCAAAGAAATTCAAAGTTCCGATATCCACATACCGTGTTGTTATAAAAATCATAAAAGCAGCGGCTGCACCCGGTATCTTTGGCACCTTCTGAAGCAGCGGTCGCATAAAATGCACAAGAATCATGGAGATTCCAAGCAGATGCAGCACGCCAAACCAGATTACCTGACTCGGCATCACAAAATATGTCACAAGTGTCATAAGTATGGCTGCACCAAATACAACCAGTCCTCTTTTCAACAAATGCCCACTAAAGCTTGCCACACACCCCGATATAAAAATAAAGAGAATGCAGATCATCTGCTGCCAGTAGAATGCCCCCTTCGTATGAAAGAACGGCCATTCCACTCCAAATATCATGACAAGATCATAACTGGCATGATATGCGAGCATATTGATCAAAGCAAATCCACGCAGCGCATCCAGCGTATCAAATCTCTTTACATCCCTACTCATAATCCGTTCCCATCCCATGGTTAATCGCAATATCAAGTCTGTACCTTGAAACAGTACTATATGAGATATTCGTTGTCAATCAATTTTCAGTCTTTTTCTGATTTATTATCTTGATTCTGCAACAAAAAAAGACCCCGCATAAATACAGGGTCTTTAGCGAGCGGGTGATGGGAATCGAACCCACGTGTCCAGCTTGGAAGGCTGGTGTTCTACCATTGAACTACACCCGCAAAGTGCCCAGAACCGGAATCGAACCAGTGACACGAGGATTTTCAGTCCTCTGCTCTACCAACTGAGCTATCTGGGCGAATAAGCTTGCTTGCGCAAACAAAAGGCAGATAAAGAATAAGACGCGTTGAATGCTTGCATTCAAAAGCGGCTGATTCATTAGCTGCAGTTTGATTTGCATTCGCAAATCAAACGGTCATCGAGGAAATCGCAGATTTTCGAGATGACACTTTTGTGCAACTCCACTCAAAAATCATCCCTTCATCTTCCCTAACTTCAGCGCCGTTCATTATTATACAAAATCCCCCTCACATTTGCAAGTACTTTTTATTTCGCCAATACTTGATTCAAATAAGTATCCATATAGCTATATGACTTCGGTGCAGTCAGCTTCAAATACTCCGGATCCATCAGAAAATACACAAAACATTCGCAGAACCACTCACTCGCATTTGAAACCTCTGCTGTATGATACAGCGTCTTTGCCTCCGCCGCGTAGCAGCTCAACCACAGTTCGGAACTGTCTGCTCCGCTCATTGTATTTGCAAGTGCGTGTCCGCATTCATGTATCGTTGTCCGCGACATATCCTCCAGACTCTGGTTATTCGCAACCAATATCACATACAGCGGATATCCTGCCGAAGCACCATACCAGCTGTTCGTGCCACCTCCTGTAATCAGCTTTTCAATATCCTCGTCCGTAACCTCTACTCTGTATCCTGCAGATATAATAATCTGCCGTACTTTTTGCGGCAATTTCTTAAATCCGTTCTCTACCGCCGCAACCTGCTCATTCGTTACACTTCCGATCCTGACCAGAGAATTTCCTGACAAAAACGGGCCTACACTCTCCGTATTTTCTTGATACCCGGCTCTCTCATCCAAGGCTTTCTCGCGCGCATTCAATGCCTCTTCCCGCGCATTAAGCTCCTGTTCTCTTCGGTTAAGCTCCTCTTCTCTTTGATTTAACCGGCTCTCTCTGTCTTCCTGATCCGGTGTCGCGGAAGATTCTTTTCCCTTTTTTAATTCACTCGTATCACTCGGTATCGTGATCTTGATTGAGGCAGCCGTATCAATCCCACTGTAACATATCATCATACTGAACGCTAATACCAATATGATTATTTTTTTCATCATTTTTCTCATGAAACTGCCTCCTTGGTATAAAAAGAAAAAGTACTCCAAACATTGTATGAACCAATGCCTGAAGCACTTC
>CAZWXS010000126.1:0-2747 GCA_964638005.1 uncultured Lachnospiraceae bacterium | reverse complement strand
GGGATGGGGAGCGTTGTGTGTGGCAGATAGTTTATTGCAAAACAATTTGAAATAGGTTCTTCGATTTGCAAGTTGCAACATTTTTGCGTAATATTTGACTTACAGATTGGAAAACATTAGAATGGAAGAAAAGGTAATTGGTAAATGTATCCTGTTTGGTGTAAATGGGATGGAGAGGCGAGATGTGATGTCAGAGAACGGTGGACGGAAAATGTACGGAATAGCTGTTGATGTCGGAACGACCACGCTTGCCATGCAGCTTGTGGATATGGATACAAAGGAAATCCGCGCTACATATTCTGCATTGAACAGTCAGAGGTTCTATGGGGCTGATGTGTTGAGACGCATCAATGCGGCAAATCGTGGAAAGGCAGACCATTTGCAGGAGATGGTTTGCGAAGATATCCGCAAGGGAATCCAAAAGCTGCTAAAAGATAATGGTCTGGGGGCATGGCAGTTACTTAAGATCGTGATTGCATGCAATACGACCATGGTGCATCTGCTGATGCATTTGTCCTGTGAGACACTGGGGGTATATCCGTTTACCCCCATTACGCTATCCAGAATAGAGCCGGATGCAGAAATCCATACCTCCATCCTTCCGGGAATCTCTGCGTATATAGGTGGTGACATCGTAGCAGGGCTCATGGCGTGCGACTTTGATCGTACGGCTGACAGGTCTCTCTTTTTGGACTTAGGAACCAACGGGGAAATGGTGATTGGAAATCGGTATGAACTCATATGTACTTCTACTGCAGCCGGACCGGCATTTGAGGGCGGCAACATCAGCGCAGGAACAGGCGGTATCGCCGGTGCAATCTGTGCCGTTACGATTAGCCGTATTGCCCGGAATGATTTAAAGTGTGAGATACAGACAATCGGAGATGAACCACCGATCGGAATCTGCGGAGCGGGACTGGTAGAAGCGGTCAGTGAATTGCTAAGAGCCAATATCATTGATGAGACAGGGTGTTATATAGATTCATATTTTGATGAAGGATATGTACTTGGGACGACATCTTCCGGAAAGGCGATTTGTCTGACGCAACAGGACATACGGGAATTTCAGATGGCAAAGGCAGCGATTCGGGCAGGATTGGAATTGTTGATTGCACGTTACGATATCCCCTATCATGAAATCAAGCATGTATATCTTGCAGGCGGACTGGGTCAGTATATCAATATAGAAAAGGCAGTACAGGTCGGATTGTTTCCGAAGGAATTACAGGGAAGGATATCAGCGGTGGGTAATACATCTCTGCGAGGAGCATATCTGGACATCACAGAGCCGGAAGCAAAGGCAAGAGAAGAAGCATTGATTGCGGTTGCAAAGGATTTTCCGTTGGCGCTGGATGATGATTTTAATGAGCTATATATGAAATACATGTATTTTGAATAGATGCCGTTCGCAACGGTTCTGCTCACAGTGAAATGCAGAAAAATTGAGCGTATCAAATGATTAACCACAAGGAGGGAAAAGCATGGTATCAATTAAAGATGTAGCCGAACATGCAGGAGTAGCCATTTCAACCGTTTCCAAGGTTCTGAACAATTATCCGTATGTCAGTGAGGCAACCAAGAAAAAGGTGCGGGATTCGATACACACCCTGAATTATGTACCAAATACAATTGCTGCTGCACTCTCCTCCAAGCAGTCAGGACGAGCTGCTCTGATTATTTCATTAAATACCCAGACACAGGCGATTGATGAAATCACGATGCAGTATCTTGCAGGAGCCATCAACCGGGCAATGGAACTCAATATTGAGGTCATTACCATTTTTTTCTCAATGATACAGCATATGTCTCCCGAAGAAATGATACGTTATTTTCAGTCACAAGGCATTTCGGGACTTTTGATCTGCGGTATGAACAAGGACGATACGAATCTGCAGCAGTTGATTGATATGCAGGTATTCAAATGCGTACTGGTAGATGCCTCCATAACAAACGGTAACACATCCGCAGTCGGCATAGATCATGAGCAGGCACAGTACGATGTGGCAAAGAAAACAGTAGAAGACAATACTTGCAAGAGAGTCCTTTACATAGCCGGTAAAAGAAACGGATATGTGACAGAGGAACGTTTGAAAGGCATGAACCGTCTGGTAAAAGACCTTGATCTGACTATGATGATCCGTGACGGAGATTTCAGCGAACTCAAGGCACGCCAGATTACATTTCGCTATGCCAAGAACAAAGACATCGTCATATGCGCATCAGACCTCATGGCCATCGGTGCCATGAATGCCCTGACCGAAATGGATATTTTTCGCCCCGTCTGCGGGTTTGACGGAATTACCTTAATGGGCTATGTCGGAAAGCAAATGAACACCATTTACCAAAATTTTCATCATGTAGCTGCCGAAGCTGTAGCTGAATTAGACCGCCTATTCAAAGGCGAAACTGGGCGAAGAGTAGTTTTAGAACATGAAATTGTGAGGATGGAGTATCAGGATATTATCAGGTGAGCAAGGGGAAGATGTAATGTGGCCCGGCATGCACCTCAACTTGTTGTAGTTATATTTTGGTAAATTTGAATAAAGAACCGTGTGTGTACATACAGTAATAACAGAAAAAATTGTGCAACTCCTACAAGGATCGGGAATTTGAAAAAGGGGGTTGCGGAAAACGTTTTCCTATGCTAGATTGAATTTAACGGCAGATGGAACATGCTAGACCTATGTTGATTATAATGTGTCTGTCATGAATTATGAAACCTATTATGATATATATACGAACAGGAG
>CAZWXS010000125.1:0-2761 GCA_964638005.1 uncultured Lachnospiraceae bacterium | reverse complement strand
AAATCATATTGTGAATGCTAAAGTCTTGAATGCTAAAGGAATGTAAATTGTAATTTACCCCGCCATGCACCTCGATTTCGCTGGCGCTGCATCTCGGTCACGGGCTTCGCCCTATGAATAGTGACAAAGAAGCGTTTGCTTATGTGCGAGCACAACGCAAATGCTTCTTTGTCACTATTCGCATGGCTCATTGCCAACTTGAAATGTATGGTTGACAAGTAGTTCTTCCTCAGATAAGATAAGACATGAGCAATCTGGTGCTTGGGTTTTGTACGAAACGTTCTGTATTTGGTCAGGCGAGCGATATTCTGCCGATGTTTCCGCGGTATGTGATGAGGATTTGTATTTGCGGTCGTTTTTTAGGAGTTTTTTGACAATGGTTGGTTGTAATGTTTTTTTCATAATGCTATAATGTACGCATATGAGTAAAATGCGTAGGATATGGCACGATTGAGGCGATGTTTGAGCATACGGAGGACAAGATGCAGATTGATGAGATGTACCGGTTATATTATCCAAAGATTTATAACTATGTGTACTATCGTTTGATGAGCAGGGAACGGACTGAGGACATTGTGAGCAGTGTGTTTGTCAAGGTGATTTCCAAGTGGGATACCTTTGATGAGTCGAAGGCTTCTTTCGGAACATGGATCTTTCGGATTGCACAGAACACATTGACGGACTATTATCGTACCAACAAGCAGGCAACTTCGATAGAAGATCTGGATTATGAGGTCAGCGTGGATTTCGACGGCGATGATCAGATTATTCAGGAAGAGACGAACCGAGAGGTTTACTGTATACTGAAGACCTTGAAGGAATCCGAGCGTGAGCTGGTCTATATGAAATATTATGCGGACATGAAGAATAAGCAGATTGCGAGTGCGCTTGATATGACGGAGACTGCAGTATCGACAAAGTTGTCACGCATTTTGAAGAAGCTGAGAGTAGTTATGGAGCAGGAGGATTATGCAGAGCTCAGATTTCATCATGATGAGTAATGTGTGATAATATACGGCTAATGTCGTATATATAGATGAAAGCGTTTATAACACGTATAAAGTGGAGGTAATCATATGGCACGTATATTAAATGATGATGAACTGGAACAGGTTGACGGCGGTAAGAGGATTGCAAGAACGAGAACAGTCGGTGTGTTATCCGGCGATAACTGGACCTGCACATGCGGACGCAAAAACAAAGCTGATGTCATGGAATGCATCTGCGGACGTAAGAATCCGAATATTCAGAAGGCATAAGAGCCTTTGGCGGCCGGTCTTCTGCTCGGAGAGTGGAAAGGAAGAGCAAATATGAGCAATCTATTTGGGCGCGCTGATTTTTCAAGGGACAGTGCAGCAAAAGAAAAAATATATCAAAAGATGCTGGAAGCCGGAAGCGGTGGCAAGATAGTAGGATTCGGCACGGCGCTCGACGAAGAAGAACTGCGGCATGTGACTGCAGCAGAGGGTCTTCCGGCAAAGAGCAGACCGAAGAAGGACAGATAATAAAACAACAAGACATATAGATTCACTACACCAGGGGATTCCCTGATTCTTACAGATGGCGCAGCGGGCATCAAACGATGCCCGGCTGATCTGCCTCAATTTCACAAAAGATAATAAAATCATATGGTATTTTTATGAAATCCTACAGTTACGTCTGCAGGGTATTATATGCGTGCAAAATCATACAAGGGAGGAAAATATTTATGTACAGTAGTGTTATGTCGGGGGCTCTCAGAGGCCTTGACAGTTATATGGTCAATGTGGAGGTGGACATTTCATCGGGCATGCCGTCCTTTGATATGGTCGGCTTTCTGGGAAGCGAGGTCAGAGAGGCGCGGGAACGCGTTAGGACGGCACTCGGCAACAGTGGGATTTTGATCCCGCCCAAGCACATTACGGTGAATCTGTCACCGGCAAATATCCGAAAGCAGGGAGCAGCCTATGACTTGCCGATAGCTGTCGCCATTTTGCAGGCACTGGAGCTGCTGGAGCCGGAGAGGCTGGCAGGCACGCTGATCATCGGTGAGCTGAGTCTGGACGGTAAAGTAAATGCCGTGAACGGGATATTGCCGATTGTGATCGGCGCCAGAGAAGCGGGCTGCAAGAGGTGTATTGTTCCGAAGGATAATGCGGGAGAAGGTGCGGTGATAGAAGGGGTTGAAGTGATAGGAGTTGAAAGTCTTACGGAGACTTTTGACTATCTGCGAGGGGTCAATGAGATTGCAGCGACGCGGTGCAGCAGGGAGAGTGTTGAGAATCCGGATTCGGAGCAGTCGGAATTTGACTTCAGGGACATCCAAGGACAGACGATTGCCAAGCGTGGCATGGAGGTCGCGGCTGCGGGGTTTCATAACATCCTGCTGATCGGTCCGCCGGGAGCGGGCAAGACCATGTTAGCCAAATGCATGCCGACGATCCTGCCGTCGTTATCCGGGGAGGAAAGCCTCGAGGTATCGAAGATCTATAGTGTGTCCGGCATGCTGCACCGGACAGGAGGGCTGATTACAAAACGGCCTTTCGTTGCACCACATCATACGATTACGGATAAGGCACTTGCGGGGTGCGGCAATATCCCGCGTCCGGGCGGCATCAGCATGGCGCACAGAGGAATTCTGTTCATGGACGAATTGCCGGAGTTCAAACGGGCGACTTTGGAGATACTGCGTCAGCCAATGGAGGAGCGGGAAATCCATATCACGCGAAGTCATGGAACCTATACATATCCGGCGGACTTTTTACTAATTGGAGCAATGAAC
>CAZWXS010000124.1:0-2868 GCA_964638005.1 uncultured Lachnospiraceae bacterium | reverse complement strand
CTCCTAAGTCCAATCATACCAACTGTATGTTTCCTTGTCTGTCCGTGTTGTCTTTATTCACATTTCACTCTTAGAATATCTCCCTTTGCAGGATTGACACTCAACCTCACAAACAGCCTCTGCTGCGGATGCGGCGCACTTTCCTGTTCACTGCCGTCCTCTGCTTTGATGGACAGCACCTTTGTCATCACATTGGCTCCATCCGGCTTCATAATCTCAATTTCTTCTCCTACCGAAAACTTGTTCTTCTGTTCCAGTTCAAAGACTCCGTCATCGCCGACACAGCCTGCGATTCCAAGGTATGTGTATTCTTTAATATAAGTATTGTTGTCATAAATCTGTGTATCTGAATCCGGCTTGCCAAAATAAAATCCTGTCGTAAATAGTCGGTAGGTACACTTCGAAATCTCCTCCAAATACCATGACATATTCTGTCTGTATTTCTCCTCAGACTCAAAATAGTCATCAATGGCCTTCCGATAGGTTCTTGCAACCGTAGCCACATAGAGTGCTGTCTTCATTCTACCCTCTATTTTAAAACTGTCAATGCCTGCCGCCACCATTTCCGGAATATATTCGATCATACACAGATCTTTCGAATTAAACAGAAATGTGCCTCTTTCATTCTCGTAAACCGGCATATACTCACCGGGTCTGGTCTCTTCCATAATTGCATATTTCCAACGGCACGGATGCGTACATGCGCCTTGATTGGCATCTCTGCCCGTAAAATAATTGCTGAGCAGACATCTTCCGGAATAGGAAATACACATTGCGCCGTGCATAAAACTCTCGATTTCCATATCTGCCGGAATGTGCTCACGAATCTCCCTGATTTCGTTCAACGACAATTCCCGCGCGGAAACCACCCGCTTTGCACCTTGTCTGTACCAAAAGTCATAGGTCATATAATTCGTATTATTGGCTTGCGTGCTGATATGTATCTCTATCTCAGGACATACTTCTCTTGCAATCATAAACATACCGGGATCTGAAATAATGAGCGCATCCGGAGATAACTGTTTCAATTCCTCAAAATACTCTTTTGCTCCCTGCAAATCATCATTATGTGCCAGTATATTGGCCGTAATATATACTCTGACTTGATGGTCATGTGCATACACAATTCCCTCACGGATTTCGTCCATAGAAAAATTCTTTGCTTTTGCTCGGAGTCCAAACGCCTCTCCGCCGATATACACTGCATCAGCGCCATAATAGACCGCCGTCTTCAATACTTCGAGACTGCTTGCAGGAACCAAAAGTTCCGGCTTCTTTCTATTTTCAATACATTTTTGCTCTGTCATAATCAATCCTGCTTCTTTACACTGATCGTAATGCCGTCACCCATCGGTAATATGGATGTCGTCAACTGTTCCGAATTCATCAGTTCATACAAATATTCACGCATACGTGCATGAATCGTCCTGTTTCTTCTGGTCACCGCAAATCTGGATTCAATGATGTCTCCATCCTGCAATACATTATCGGATAGCAAGATGCCCCCTGATGTTAATAACTGCAGAATGTCGGGAAGAAAATTCAGATACTGTCCCTTTGCTGCATCCATGAAAACAAAATCATATCCTCCTGCACGAATTTCCGAAAGTTCTTTGAGCACCTCCGATGCATCTCCCTCTATGAGTTCAATGGCTTCCGTTTGATTGCCTCTTCGAATGTTTTCTTTTGCAATCGAAATGCGCTTTTCATACTTTTCAATGGTCGTGATTCTGCATTCCTTTGGTGCATACTCTGCCATCAGAAGTGCTGAAAAACCCGTAGCTGTTCCAACCTCAAGAATGTGCTTCGGCTGCTTCATCTGCAACAGTAATTTGAGAAGATTCTGCGTTTCCCGTCTGATAATCGGGACTCTCGTACGGATTGACTCCGCCTCGATTTCATTTAAAAATGGCGTATTCCCCTTGTCCAAGGAATTGATATACGCCACAATCCTTTCATCTGCTATCACTACTCAGTTCCCTCATCACCGGCAGCCTCTTCAACATTCTCACCCTCTGCGCCTGCCTCTTCTTCATCTTCCGGTGCATTTGCCGACATGATTTTAAGCATGTCCTCTGCCAGCATGGAAGTATTCAACGTATAAATCCCGGGCTGTATCTTGCCTTTATGACTGGACAGCTTCTCCTGCACAAAAAACAGCTGTGCATCTCGAATCAAGCCCTTTTCCTGAAGCATCTTACCAATGTCCATCACACCTTTTCCCTGTGTAATCGTCACCTCAACATCTCTGCCCGGTTCCACCGACATCGGCTCTTCTGCAAATATGCGGAACCCGAAATCATAAGCCTTCTGTCCCACCTTATAAATAAAAAATACCAGTAAAATGACTACTACAATCCTAAATATTGTTCCTATAAATGAAAACGTCAACTGCTTGATCTTCATTATATTTCCTCCCAAGCACTGCACACGTGTAAAACGATGCTGCCGAAATCCTACTCAAAATCGATTTCCTGTGCTATTTGCGTTAGTATATCCTGAAACATTCTGCAAAAATCGAGTTCTGCCTGCATAAAATCATTCACTCTGGAGTCCTCGCACAACTCTTCAAGTCTCTCCTCTACACGTTCGGATTCCTCCAGCAGGTCCCTTCCCTCCGGTGCGCTCTGCACCTTGAAGTTCAAGGCACGCAGTTCATCAATTTTAGCCTTTGTATCTTCATTCTGCCGTACGACTTCTTTTTGTTCCTGATAGTTCTCATAAGTATCTGTCTGTTTGATTTCTGCGACCAGATTCTGAATGGCAGACTCCAAGTCGCTCCCTATGATTTTCATGATAAGAACTCTCCCCTCATTTCAGCTTCGCTCCCACTCAGCTTGTTAGGGGTATCTCATTGCTTCGCAACGA
>CAZWXS010000123.1:0-2871 GCA_964638005.1 uncultured Lachnospiraceae bacterium | reverse complement strand
TTGCACTACATCAATGTCCGCTTTTTCTTCTTCAATGTCCGCTTTTTCTTCTTCAATGTCCGCTTTTAACTCATTCTTATATATTCCACTCACATGCATTGATCTGTTATGCAATTCATTACACTCATTACACAGAAGATTTTTCAGAAACAATTCTAAATATTCTGTTGTCTCATGAATTCCTTTGGTTAAATTATTATAGTTCGCGCGAACAAGCGAATTTCTGAAATACCAGGCATTCTCTGCGAATATATCATTGGTTGCCTCAAACCCTAAAGTCCTCAGATACTTGATAAAGAATACTGCAGTGGTTCTTGTATTCCCTTCCCCAAACATATGAATCTGCCAAAGCCTTGAAATAAAAACCGCTAAATGATGAATGATATCCTTTGTCTCTTTTATTCGGTTCCGCCTGAATAAGATATTCTTTAAAAGGATCCTGATTCATGAGTTTACCTCCACCTCACACGATATGAACACATTTACAGAGCAGATTCAAAAAACGGCAGCATCTTCGCAGCATCCTTAGGTGCATTAGCTGACAGAACAGCATGCAGTATAGCCGCATGTATAGGGAACCAGGCTTCAATGCGTTTACGATCCATTTGGGTTTTATCAATATATTTCTGCAGGTACTTTTCCGCAAAATCCGGATATACCTCGGCAAGGGCTTCATTGGTCAATACACATACTATATAGCTGTGAGCAACATCTCCTGCTGCATCGCCTATCGACGCAGAATCCCAATCTATGATGATATACTTTCCGTTATTTGAAATAACATTGAGCGGATGAAAATCGTTGTGGCAAAGTGAAGTTCCGTCATCCAGCTTTTCCAGACTGTTCAGCAATTGATCACGCAGCGTGGCAGACAAAGAAGGAAGATACAAAATGGCATTTGTATAATTCTGCTTGGTACTCGAAAGACCGACAATCGGTTTGCTGTGAAGTTTGATCTGTAAGTCAACAAAATCATCAAGATATGCATCTATCGCTGCAGCATCACCCTTTTGTGCGGCTTTGATCAAAAGATCCGTTACAGAATCACCTGCCACGTAATCCATTTCCATTACAATATGGCCGCCCTCTGTATATACGCCATGTATGTTTGAAACAGGGATTCCTGCCTCCTCAGCCAGAGCCAAAGCATACCCTTCTCGCATAACACCACAAATCTTATGACCGACACTCAACACCTTATAAACAGTGTTATCCTGCCGATATACCTGGCATTGTGCACCGACACCAATAGGGTCTCCATATTTCTCTTGAAAATAATTCCAGTTATTCATCTTACAGCCTCCTTTTTCTCAATCCGTTGTCTATTCATCTATCAATATACAGCCTGTGCTCCTAACTCTGTATTTTTATTATATCTGATATTCGCTAATTATCCAACAAGTTTCTGACTCAGATCTTTTCGGCACGATTGAAATGGTAAACCTAATGCGAGAAATGACATCCGCAAAATAAATTCATTACATAAAAGAAATATTGTGACAATTATTGTATCATCACGTATAATATTTACAGAACGACTCATTTCAGCAAAATAACATTTGAGGCTGCCGGTGAAAGCATGGAGCATAGGAACAGACATCTGGCAAACGGTGATGTGTTCCCGTGGTAAAATAAGATATCAAAAAAATACATAGGAGGAATCATCTATGAGCATCGATGACGAATTATTTGAAAATAATGAAACAAATAACGAATTACCGGAAGAAGAACTGAACGATATCACAGGTGGCAATACTCCTCAAGAAAAAGACAAAGGGAAATTCTGTAAGGTGTGTCAGCGAAGATTTAATTCTCGTGCGGAATATGATGGACATATACGAATGGCCATGTTGCTTGGCATAAATCACTGGTGATTCAAAAATGTTAAGCCCACGTTAAAATAAGAAGTTTATTCTTTCCTTCTTTTGGAAAAGGCCCTGCAGTATTTCAACTGCAGGGTCTCATCATTTTTAACTCTTGGCTAATGTCAAATAATCTCCGATTATTTGACTGATGGCAAAATTTCTTCGAAATTTTATCCATCTACTTCGCGTAACCCTCGACAGCTTATCACTCATCCTCTAAAGTCCGCATGGTTACTGGATTCTTTTTGATTTTCACTTAAGGATTTTGCTCTCTTTCACAACTCTGTCACAGCAAAAACATGATGAATCAGGACATGGCCGTAAACTATAGTATATGAAGAAATAATGATGCTTACTCTTTTTCCTGCAAACATTTATAAGAGGTTTTCCAATTGCTCATTACCATATTTTGCTGAAGCAACACTTGCATTTATCATTTCTTCTTTTGTAACCTCTGTAAAATCTATATCATATCTACCATTACCCATACACAATTGCTCAATAAAAATCCTCTGTGTTCTTCCATTTCCCTCCCTAAAAGGATGTATCATGTTAAGTTCTCCAAGATAATATGCCAGTCTTGAACTAAGTTGCTTTTTGTCCATAATATCCTTTAGGCAATTTTCATTCTTTAGTTTTTCATACAAATCATCATATTGAAGTTCAATAAGTTGTGTTAAACAGAACACCGTGCCTTTAGAAATATCTACAGTTCTCTTCTTTCCTGCCCATGCATAAACATCTTGAAATAACTGTCTGTGAATTGCACATAAATGCTTGAAAGAAAAATCCCCCGTCACGCCTCGCATTAGTAATTCCGTTTGACGAACAGAAGAATAATCTCTTTCTGCCAAATGTAATTCATCAAGATTTTGGATGTTCAATTTATTCTTTAATACATTTGTTCCAGGGTAACAATACTTCTCGTCACCCTTATCTTCGTAAGAATAGTCATACTCTTGATCTTTCATTCATCTTCTTGGACACTCCATACTTTCTGTTCAAT
>CAZWXS010000122.1:0-2929 GCA_964638005.1 uncultured Lachnospiraceae bacterium | reverse complement strand
CGCTGGCGCTGCATCTCGGTCACGGGCTTCGCCCTATGAATAGAGACAAAGAAGCATTTGCTTATGTGCGAGCACAACACAAATGTTTCTTCGTCGTTATTCGCATGGCCCATTGCTAACTTGAGGCTTGGAAAGGATGAACTTTTCATGACAAATGTAAATTGTGCCATATTTAAAAACGTATTATGATAGGATAAACAGATTAGGATCTGTGTGGAGGTTACGAAGTGAACAAAAGAATACCATTGATGGGAATCATATTTGCGAGTTTGTATTTTGTATCAGTTGGCTTATTTCTGGTTACGCAGACGGAAATAGCATTGACGTTATGGGAAACAATCACGATCATCAGTGCACCGGTATTGTTGATTATTTTGATTGACTTATCGAGTCAAATAGAGATTGCATCGGCGTATAGGAATGCAATGCTTGTATTTATGTCCTGTACATGTACGCTGACCGGACTTGCACATACCGTAAATATGACAGTGACCAGGAAATTGATTGCGGAAGGGATTGCTGTGCCGGATTATTTCAGAATCGGTTTCTGGCCGTCTGTGGAAATGGCAGTTGACTATCTGGCGTGGGGCTTTTTCATGGGCCTGGCATTTCTTTCTGTTGGATTGGCAATCCGTAGTGGGGAGAAATCAAAACGGTTGATGAAGGGTCTGGTTATCATTTGTGGCGTGCTATGTCTGACCGGCTTTTTAGGCGCAGTATTGGTACATGAAAATCTATGGTATCTGGCACCGGTTGGCTATGGGTTTGGTACAATTGTGATTTGCATACAGATGCTCAGAGGGAGAGAAAATGGCAAATATACTAATGATTAACATACCTTATGCGGGACATACGAATCCTACACTCCCATTAGCGGAGTGTCTGGTGCAGCGCGGACATCATGTGTCTTACATCAATGCAGAGGAGTTTCGCACTAAAATTATGTCTACGGGTGCAGACTTTATTCCGTATATCAATTACCCGGAAGCACCGGGTGAACAGCAGAAGAAGACAAAGTGTTTCCGTGCAGCATATGAAACGGCCCTCAGTCTGACGCAAAAGTTTGATCTGTTGATTTATGAAATGTTTTTTTATCCGGGAATTGCGGTTGCCGAAAAACTGAATATTCCGTGTGTTCGTCAATTTTCTCAACCGGCATGGAATCATCAGATGACCAAAAGTGCATCGAAATTCTTTCAAGTGACCTGCAAATTGATAGATGTACAGATCATGGGAAAGAAGAATGTATCCTATATGGGTCTGAAGAATAAGAACCTTGTGGATGCTGTGCTGAATGACAAGCCTAATCTAAATGTTGTATATGTGCCGGAGGCATTTCAAAAGAACAGGGAATCGTTCGGTGAAGATTTTTTGTTTACGGTACCTCAGAGGAACGGAATTGTTGGAAAAGCAGCAGAGTCAGAAAAAACGACAGAGATGGGAAAGTCGGCAGGGGTACAAATTCCATACAGCAAGATGACATCGCCGATGATTTACATTTCACTGGGAAGTATCATCAGCAGCAAAGGTTTCTGTCGAAAATGCATCCGGGGATTTGGGAATAAGAACGTTTCCGTTATTTTGAACACCGGAAAAATCAAACCGGAGACGTTGGGAAAAATACCGGATAATATTTATGCCTATTCTTTTGTTCCGCAGCTTGAGGTGTTGAAGCATGCAGATGTATTTGTTACGCACTGTGGTATGAACAGTGTGAATGAAGCGATTGCAGAGGGCGTTCCGATGGTTGCAATGCCGTTCATAAATGACCAGATTTCAAATGCAGACCGGATTATGGAACTTGGGCTTGGCAGAAGGCTCAGCTCCTTTACAAGCACCGGAAAGGACATATACAATGCTGTATCAGAAGTTCTGAATGACCAAAAGATCAAAGAGAAATCCAAGGCGGTACAGGAAAACCTCAAACAGGGAATATCCTTGGAGGGAGTTGCAAAAGCGATTGAAAAAATATTATGAAACAGTCAAGCCGGTAGAATAGCCTGCTGATTTTAAAACAACCTTTTTCCGTCGGAAATATCTATACCAAGTTCTTTCGCTCTGCCGGTTTGCATATATGGATTTATTCTTTCGACCATACCCTCATGTCGGAAAAGCGAGCCCGTATTCTTGAACCAAAATGTCACGTCAGCTTTTACACACTGTTCACGGATACGTAGTACCCAGTCATAATCGCACACACGGGCTTCCCGCCCCGTTTCTCCACCAACGGTAACATGGTCTACACCATGAAGATACGGCGTCAAATCTATTGCTTCCAAAAGCGGTGCACAGGCAATAAAACGTCGCTTCATCGGATAGGATAAAAACAGCGGAAGCCTATAATCGGCTAATGCTTGATTTTCCACAGTACAGCCAATATTTACATTGTCATAGCCCTCACCCCAATCTGTCGGAAGTGATACGAGAAAACGGTCAATCCGTTTTGTTAAAATGAGAAAATCAATGTCTGTTCGTTCTTTAATCATGCTCCAGACGTCTGCTCGCCACTGATCTGCTTCGGGCAGAAAAAAATCGGTGGCAAAGCAGGTAGCAAGAATCTTGTCGCCTTTAATATTGTACTCGCCTTTTTTGTTTTTCCTTATGGGCCAGTCAAATTTATCCGTTTTTTCGATTGTATTCTGACCATAGCGTTTTGCATATGGTCCGTAAAAATAGCAGTTTGTACAGCCGTCACTTATTTTGTAACAGCCTGTCCATGGTTCCCAGTTCATTTGTTATTTCTCCTGCTTTTCTGTGTTTTTTGGACATCCGCAAAATACAACTTAAAAAGTGTCCGATATCCTATATTATAAACGTTCATGTATCTAATGACAATAAAGGGATTGAAAATGATATGCTCACTTCATGACAAATGACTTCATGACAAATGTAAATTGTGTCTTTGTCAAAAACATATTATGATATAATG
>CAZWXS010000121.1:0-3161 GCA_964638005.1 uncultured Lachnospiraceae bacterium | reverse complement strand
TAATATAATTAAAACATACGAATACAGAGGTTAATCTGATATGATAAAAGCAGTCTTATTTGATATGTATGAAACTTTAATCACATTATATGGATATCCAATGTATTTCAGTCAGCATATGGCCTCGGATATGGGGATAGATGTGGATAATTTTCGAGAGACTTGGGATGTAACGGAACCAGATCGTTCGATTGGAAAGTTGACGCTTGAGGACGCTCTTGAGATTGTTATGCGGAAGAATCATTGCTATTCTAAGGATCTCTTGAAGCAGATTGCGGATAGAAGAACGGAAGCAAAAAGAGAGAGTTTTCGTCACATACATCCTGAAATTGTTCCATGCTTTCGGAACTGAAAAAGAGGAAAATAAAGATTGGTTTGGTCAGCAACTGCTTTTCGGAGGAAGCGCAGGTAATTCGTGAAAGTATCTTGATTCAGTACTTTGATGCACCCTATATGTCATATGAACAGGGGGTTCAGAAGCCGGATCAGGTAATCTTCAGGAGATGTATGGAAGGACTTGAGGTGCAGCCACAAGAATGCCTCTATGTCGGAGATGGCGGAAGTCAAGAATTAGAGGTGGCGGAGAAAATAGGGATGAAATCCCTTCAGGCAACATGGTATCTGAAGGAAGGAACCTTACAGCCGGTGGGAAAGAAACAGAATTTTATACATCTGGAGACGCCATATGATGTATTAAAGTATATTGAATAGAGGAAGAAAGATATGACGCTTCATGATATTTCAAACGGCCCAATGTGGATAACATGGGTGGCATTAGCCTTATTAGTGATTATGACAATTGTGCTTCTGTCCGGAAAAGGAAGTGGATTGGTCGCCGGATTTAATACAATGTCAAAAGAAGAACAAGACCAATATGATGCAAAGAAACTAAGCAGGGTAGTGGGATATGGGTTTATTATCATTGATCTCATGATATTTGTTATGATTCTAGGAGAAAATGTACTTCCGGCATGGTTTGCTTATGTCGTTGTGGCAGTTATATTGTTGGATGTGATCGGAATAATCTTGATTGGGAATTTTTTATGCAAAAAGTAAGGAATCCAAAAGAAGAAAAGTGGTAGTAGATAATGGAACAATATTTGAGTGTATGCCCGCTCTTATTTTTGGCGGGCTTCATTGATGCAATTGCAGGGGGAGGCGGACTGATATCGCTTCCGGCATGTATGTTAGCAGGACTTCCTGTACACCTGGCGATTGGAACGAATAAGCTGAGTGCTTTGATGGGAGAAGCAACCGCTACGGTACAGTATGCAAAGAGTGGATATGTCAATTGGAAGAGAGCGCTTGTTGGGGCAGGAGTCACTTTGATTGCGAGTATGATTGGAGCGAATCTGTCATTGCTGATTCCGGATAGGATCTTTCAGATCATCATGTTGATATTACTGCCTTTAATTGCAATCTATGTGTTGCGGGCGAAGAGTTTGGAAGAACAAAAGACAGAGTATTCAGAAGTGAAGACGATGGTCTTATATATCCTGATTGCATTTGTGATGGGTGTCTATGGTGGATTTTATGGTCCGGGAACAGGAACATTTCTCCTGCTTTTATTAACCGGAGTTGCACATGTATCTTTGCGTGAGGCAGCAGGCACGACCAAGGTCATTAACTTTGTAGTTGATTTAGTTTCAATTATCGTATTTTCTCAGGCGGGACAGGTACTGCTTCCGCTGGGACTGACAGCAGGTGTTTTCAGCATGGCAGGCAACTACATAGGTGCTCGTTTCTTTACACAAAAAGGTGCCAAATTCGTAAAGCCTTTGATTTGTGTTGTGCTGGTGATATTCTTTATTAAGATTATTTATGGGCTGTTATAAAAACATATTATTTGATATAGAAAAGATGTTATAATAAAAAGGCAAAGTTCTTTAAATTGCTCAGGAGAAGGAGGTATAAAATGAAAGCACTTATTATAGGCGGTACAGGTACGATCAGCAGTGCAATCGTGCGTAGACTGGTAGACAAGAACTGGGATGTATACGTATTAAATAGAGGAAATCATGCGGACGAACTTCCTAAGGGCGTAAATTCTATCGTTGCAGATATCAATGATGAGCAGGCAGTAACTGAGAAGATCAAAGGAATGATGTTTGATGTGGTCTGTGAATTCATTGGATTCCGCAAGGAGCAGGTAGAGCGTGACTACAGGTTGTTCAAGGGTAACACCAAACAATATATGTACATTAGCTCTGCATCGGCATATCATAAGCCGGCAAGCAACTATATCATCAATGAGGGAACAGCTCTGGCCAATCCATACTGGCAGTATTCCAGAGATAAGATAGAATGTGAAGACTATTTGATGAAGTTATATCGTGAAGAAGGATTCCCGGTAACGATCATTCGTCCAAGTCATACTTACAACGAGAAGAACATTCCGTTAGGAGTTCATGGTAAGAATGGATTCTGGCAGGTGATCAAGCGTATCCAGCAGGAGAAGCCGGTTATCATTCAGGGTGACGGAACATCACTTTGGACGCTTACCTTTAATACAGACTTTGCAGTAGGTTTTGTTGGTTTAATGGCGAATCCGCATGCAATCGGAGAGGCATATCAGATTACGAGTGATGAATCTCTGACCTGGAACCAAATCTATCAGACCATTGCAGATGCGTTGGAGGTGACTTTGAAGCCATATCATGTGGCATCAGAATTTTTGAGCAGTGTAGGAAAAGAATATGATTATGAAGGCAGTCTGACCGGTGACAAAGCGGTTACAGTTGTATTCGATAACAGTAAACTAAAACGGGCAGTACCGGAATTCAACCCAACGGTTTCCTTTAGCGAGGGTGTGAGAAAAGCACTTGATTATGTGCATGCACATCCGGAATGTCAGAAGGACGATCCGGAATTCGATGCGTGGTGTGACAAAGTAATCGATGCACTGGAAAATGCAAAGAAAGCATTTTAAATGATATTCAATTTGAATTGTATCTAAAATGTAAAGAATAAGAACAGCCCCTGTAGTGGTTTTGTAAGCCATCGCAGGGGCTGCTTTACATAGATTTTACATAAACCATACATTACTTTGGTGGCTGGAGTATTCTGATATGATTTAAACTCTATACGTAAATCATACATTTGTAATCATTTTGTGATGATGTGATGTTTGGCAGTAGACACTTAAATCAAATGAGGGAAAT
>CAZWXS010000120.1:0-3298 GCA_964638005.1 uncultured Lachnospiraceae bacterium | reverse complement strand
AGGCCATGCAGGAGGCAGGCAGATGTCTGCGCTGTGACCACTTCGGCTGCGGTGTATTGGAAGGAGGCAGAGAATGATGGTGCGATTGACGATAGATGGGAAACAAATCAAAGTACAAGAAGGAATGACAATTCTGGAAGCAGCGAGACAGCATCGTATTAAGATTCCGACACTGTGTTATCTGGAAGGTGTCAGTGAAATCGGTTCCTGCCGTCTCTGTGTCGTAGAGATCGAAGGCTGTGATGAACTGAGAGCATCCTGCAAAACGGCAGTAGAGGATGGGATGATCGTACATACAAAGAGCGATAAAGTCATGACGGCGAGAAAAACAGTCCTCAACCTCATTATGTCCAATCATAGGATCAGTTGTCTGTCCTGTGAGAAAAACGGTGCCTGCGAACTGCAGTTATATTGCCGTGAGTACGGGATTGACCATTCCTGCTATGAGGGTGACAGAATCAAGATTGAGAAACCGCTTGTAGATGCACATCCATTTTTGTCCTATGATCCGAGCCTGTGCATTCATTGCCAACGATGTGTCAATATGTGTTCCAAAGTAGCAGGACGCAAGGCACTGAAGACTTCCAAGACGGGTGTATTTACGGTGATAGATGCTCCTTTTGATGAGGATTTCAAACAGCATAATTGTGAATCATGCGGAAACTGTGCATGTGCCTGTCCGACCGGAGCTCTGATCTTAAAGCGCCGCAAGGTATATCGTGAATGGGAAGTTAAGAAGGTACTTACAACTTGTCCACACTGTGCGACCGGATGTCAATTTTATCATGTAATCAAAGACAATCAAATCGTAGATGTCAAGTCAGCAGACGGAGAATCCAATCATATGCTTCTCTGTGTCAAGGGTCGTTCAGGCAGTTTTGACTTTGTGCATTCCCCTGAAAGACTCAAATATCCGATGATCAAGAATCGTGAAACAGGAGAATTTGAACGTGCTTCCTGGGACGAAGCACTTGACCTTGTTGCCCGGAAATTCATGGAGATCAAGAAGCAGTATGGGCCGGATTCATTAGCCGGATTTGCCTGCTCACGCTCTCCGAATGAAGATATCTATATGACGCAGAAGATGGTCAGAACCTGCTTTGGCACCAACAATGTCGATAACTGTGCCCGCGTATGCCACTCAGCATCGGTAGCCGGACTTGCAATGACACTTGGCTCAGGAGCGATGACGAATCCGATTTATGATATTACACACGATGTAGACTGCATCATGCTCATTGGATCCAATCCAGAAGAAGCACATCCGGTAGTGGGTATGCAGATTCGTCAGGCAGTTGCCAATGGGACGAGACTGATCGTAGTAGATCCACGTGACATCGGATTGACGGCGGATGCAGATATTCATCTGAAACTGCGTCCGGGAACCAATGTAGCATTTGCCAACGGAATGTTGAATGTCATCATTTCTGAGGGACTTGTAGACAAAAAGTTCATCAAAGAGCGGACAGAAGGCTTTGAGGAAATGAAGAAAATCGTGGAAGAGTATACGCCTGAGAAGGTTGCTGAAATCTGCCACATTGATGCAGACAAACTGCGTGAAGCAGCCAGAATGTATGCAACAGCAAAGAAAGCGCCTATCATTTATTGTCTGGGTGTGACAGAGCATTCAACAGGTACAGAAGGTGTTATGTCCGTTTCCAATATGGCGATGGCAGTCGGCAAGTTAGGCAAGCCGGGCTGCGGTGTGAATCCGTTGCGAGGTCAGAACAATGTACAGGGTGCCTGTGATATGGGCGCACTGCCCGGTGATTTCCCGGGATATCAGAAAATCACGAATCCGGAAATCATGAAGAAATTTGAACAGGCATGGGGTGTGGAACTGAACCATGAGCCGGGATTATGTGCGACAGAAGTTTTTCCGGCAGCCATTGAAGGAAAGGTAAAGGGATTGTTCATTTACGGAGAGGACCCTATGGTCACCGATCCTGATACACATCACATTATTAAGGCACTGGAAAGTCTGGATTTCTTTGTAGTCAGTGAACTTTTCATGACAGAGACAGCACGTTATGCGGATGTCGTACTGCCGGGAGTCAGCTATGCAGAGAAGGAAGGAACATTTACGAATACAGAACGACGGGTACAGCGCGTGCGCAGGTCTGTCAAATCAGAAGGCGAGGCAAGGCTGGATACAGATATCCTCATTGATCTGATGAACCGTATGGGATATGAACAGCCAAAACTCACCTCGGCACAGATTATGGATGAGATTGCTTCCCTGACCCCTTCTTATGCAGGTATATCCCATAAGAGACTGGACAAGGGAGAGTCGATTCAGTGGCCATGTCCGAGCAAGAGCCACCCGGGAACACCGATTCTGCATGTAGACAAATTTGCACGTGGCAAGGGCTTGTTCTATCCGGCTGAATTCGTACCGTCTGCGGAACTGCCGGATGAGGAATATCCATTTGTGCTGATGACCGGACGTATTTTGTATCATTATACAACCAGAGCCATGACCGGCAAGACACAGGGTCTTATGGAGATCGAAGGGAAATCCTTTATTGAAATGAATATAAGGGATGCGAAGATGCTTGGAATCAAGCAAGGAGATGAAGTATACGTCAGCTCAAGGCGTGGGGAAATTGTTTCAACGGCCAGAGTAGGACGTAAAGTGTCACAGGGAGAGTGCTGGATGCCGTTCCATTTCCCGGACGGAAATGCCAACTGGCTGACGAATTCTGCCGTGGACAAATATGCCAAGATACCGGAATATAAGGTATGTGCGGTGCAGATCAGACCCAAGGAAATCAGCCGGTCTGAGTCAGGCGATGTCATGCAGCAGTAGTAAAAGAGACTGCCACTTGCTGTTAACTGATACAGCAGGTGGCATATTTTTTAGGCGAGATACCGACGGCTTTCGTAAAGGACTTGAGAAAGTTGCTGTAATCATTGAAGCCCGCCTGCTCACAGGCATCGCTCACACTCATGCCATCAGCCAGCAGAGCCTTGGCAATGGCAATGCGTCTGGCAGTGATGTATTTATTGATGGTGGTTCCTGTTGCAGATTTAAAAATACGGCAGATATAAGAACTGCTCAGATAGAAATGGGCCGACAGTTCATCAATGGTAATGGGTGCATGGATGTTCTGATTGATGAATGCCAGAATTTCCTTTACCTGTTCACTGTACTTGTAGCCATTTTCATCGGCAGCATGAGTCGTTTCAATACAACATTTATTTAATAGGACAATTAGTTCTGTAAAGGTCAGTCTTTCTACAATATCATGTCCGAAATCATTGGAAGATGTAATCTTATCGATATAGTACAGGAATC
>CAZWXS010000119.1:0-3302 GCA_964638005.1 uncultured Lachnospiraceae bacterium | reverse complement strand
CTCCTATGTCTTTCATATTATATACAGACATCTCAATAATCACTCGATATATACAAGTTGTCGAATCAGAATGCAAATAATCCCGTAGGATTAATATTCGCTCTCAAATAGACTGTGTTCTCTCCGACATTTGCATATCGTCGATATCCCTTCTCCTGCATCAGCTGATTGAATTGGGCTTCCTGTCCCAGCGTCTCACACATAATGATTTCAACCGGATATTTCTGAGTATCCAGTATTCTGAGTAACTCAAAGTCAATCCCCTCTGCATCTATGTCTACTATATTTGGATATAGTTGGAAGTTTCGTTCTACAATTTCATTGATTCCTATAATCGGAATCTGACTGACTTCGCACTGCAGTCCGACATTCTTTCTGTATTCGCCCAAAGCGCTGTTAAATGTCCCAAAGCCCGGTTTAGCCGGAAATGCATAATACTGCAATTCGCTCTCCATAGTCCCGGCTCCGCATTTGAGCAGTGTATCGTTTGGACGATAATGGTCTACCAGTCCGTGGAACATCGGATTAGGCTCTACGAGTACACCTGTATATCCCAGCTCATAGAGTGTATAGGTATTATTACGCATGACCGGATGGCATACTCCGATATCGAGATAATGCAGATCATGGATTCCAAGTCTGTCTGCAAGTTCTATCAACACCATATCATCTGCATGTTTTCCGTGCCACAAAGGAAACTCTCTGTCACGTACTGTATGTACTTTTAACAGATCATATATGATCGTGTCCGCCTCAACACCCATTTCTGCAAGTCTGATGAGTATGTCTCTTTCATAGATGGTATAAATAACAATCAACAATCTGCCCTGCAGATCCTTGATTTTCTCCGGCTCACAGACCGTAAGGCCGCCGTAATTCATACCTATGTGATTCCCAACTCCGTCTACCACCATATGTAAAGGATAATATTCCTTCTTATAATTCATCTGCAGCAGGGAGCCTGTTCCCCAAGCTATGACATAATCATACTTATCTCTAATACTCTCCCAGTTCGTTGTCTTTTGGTATTGCATACCATCCTCCTTGACTCTGCAATCTATATCCCAATAACCCTTTTTATCTTATTGCAAGTAAATTCTTTGTTTTTTTCACAAGTCGTTTTGTCGATTCCGCATCCTGATGCAGGAACATTCGATTTCTTGACACTTGACGCTGCATCTTATGAGAATCTTCCTCGAGTACCTCCAGCGTTGCAATCATCAATTCCTCCATCGTCACAGCCTTTCGTTCCGGCATATACTCGTCAAACGGCACATATTCATCTCTTGTATTTCCATGGTATTTTTCATAATCGTAGTGAAACGCCACAACAGGTCTGTCCAGCAGCATAAAATCCGAATACACAGAAGAATAATCTGCCGTCAGCATATCAACATATCCCATAAATGTATATGGGTCATTTTCTCCATCTACATTATAGATATTTGAATACTCTATCCTTGCAAACTCCTTCTTAAGTTTTGACTTTGGATGCAGCTTCACGATAAAAATAATTCTATTCTTCCTTAAAAATTCATTAAACTGCTCTAACTCCATTACCTCAAAGAAATCCACCTCGGAATCTCTGAAGGTCGGCATATAAAAGTCAATTCTGTAGCCTTCTCGCTTCCATTTTTCAATCTTCCCACAGATTCGAACCTCTTCTTCCGTCATAATCTGCATAAAATCTTGATATGTTGTCTCTGTTTGACTGCCTATATTAAAACCAGCTTCTGTATTATTTTTCTCGGCCATATCAAAAAATCGGGCCGCACACAGCATGGCATCGTTTCTCGGATATCCGTCAATCACCATATGTGAATATGGTGCATTAAATACCGACATGGATATCTCCGCAAGCGGTTCTGACGTAGCAAGCGTATAGTGGCTTGGTTTCTCATCAGAAAGCCGCCTTGGAAAGGTCTTAAAACGTTCCCATAAGTTACGCGGATGTCTGACTCTGTCAAAAAGATTGTCATGATTTGCTCTCTTATTGCCGGTTCCATGCCATAAGTTGAGCTTCACTGCACCACCGGATGTCCAGAAATTGATATCCTTGGAATAATTATCAAAGATATAGATACTTCCCCGCAGGCAATACCATATTCCCTTGAGGCTCTTATAGTAATACGCCTCATACTTCCTGTCTGTACTATGTTCATTCAACAGCTTTATTACATTCGGGTTGTGACTGATCCAGATCGGGCGAATCCCTTCCTCAGGATGAGCACACATATACAGATAAAAATAGCGCGGATTATCAGCAAAACGTCTGCCAAAAGTACTTCCGAAGAGCCAGATATGCTTATTTCTCGGCACCAAAAAAGAAAACCAGTATATCGGTAATAGCAATATCTGCAGCCAATATTTGATTTTCTCTCCCGGCTTACTACCCATAAACAACTCTGTCCTTATGTATATTTATCTTACCACTTCTTCAGAAATGTCTTTCTCTCCATCGGATCCAAATCACTGATTCTCTTCTCTCTGTAATAAGAATCGCTCTTCATATGCTGTGTAGAAACCTCTTCAAAGATAGCTCCGTTGACGGATGAAAATGCATGATACTCTCCACGCAGTACGGTCTGCATGTCTCCCGGCTTCATATGCTTTCCCGGCTTACCGTCAATCTCTACCAGCAAATCTCCATAGAGCAGCTGGAATGTCTCTTCCTTGATGCGGTGTGCATGCTCAGGATGTTTCTGTCCCGGTAATACGATGATGTATTTCTTGCAATACTCACGATTGATGATATTGATGATGATTGCTCCGTATTGTCTGAAATGAGGAATTCCATAATGATGTGACAGTTCCACCTCATAGTCCTCACCAAGGGCAATCCCTGCCTCAAACAGCATACCTTTGGCATCATGAATCGCATTTCTGACAACCCCGACGCCGGACATCTTAGGAGTCTCCTGTATCTCTTCATTCGCTTTATAGTCCTTGGTTGCAACCGTTTTATCAGACTTAAACTCACCGCTGGTCATCTGCTTCTCCCCACATGGCATTGCAAAGAACACATCATCAGCCGACATGGTCTCTCCCGCTTTGATATCACGTTTTGCATAGGTTCCACGCATCAGAGACCGCAGAGAATCAAGCTCCGCCTGACTGATATACTTTTCATTGTCCTTCTTCGTCGCACATATTTCCTTCGCAAGGAGTGCCGCCTCGACCCATTTCTCTGCCTGTTCCGGATTCATGGAATATGCATTTAATGTAATGGTCTCTGTCGGAAGTCCCACATGTCTCTCCAGTATCTGTGCTCCCTTTGCCACTGCAAGCATCGGAACCATATT
>CAZWXS010000118.1:0-3464 GCA_964638005.1 uncultured Lachnospiraceae bacterium | reverse complement strand
ACATTGTCAAGTGCTTTGACGCCGGGAAAGGTTTTGGTGATATTCTTCATTTCCAGAATTACATTTGCCAACCGTGTGCCCTCCTTCATACATTCTCCTAATACCTTAATAAGTTTAACAAAAATGGGAAGGAATCACAATATGACATTATTGCAATCCGCTAGCACTTTTTTGTGGTGATGCATTTAGACGCTATAGGCCCACATTGCCCCCGGCAAGGTTGGCAAACGGAGTAAAAGAGTCATCGGAATGCTCGCATTCCGACGACTCTCTTACCCCGTTTGTCCTGGCACACTCTGTGTGTCAGGACCTATAGCATCTAAATGCATCACCACAAAAAAGTGCGTCCCCCATACAAACGAGACAACTGAAATGCAAGCATTTCAGTTGTCTCATTTGCCTCTCAACCCTCTCTCTCCCTTACTTACTTACTTACTTACTTACTTACTTACCCACACTCTCACATCCAAAGCCGCATGCCCCAGCATGCGCTGCCCCTTCCTCCTTCTCTTCCCTTCAAGCCATATACTCCCGCATACACTGCCCCTTCTTTTCCAAATTCACTCCGCCAGTCTCTGTCTCCCCGCAAACCACCGGAACGCCACTAACACAAGCAGAAAATTCACCGCAATCACAACTATCCTCTCAACACTGCCTCCTTCACTCCCCGGAGCATTCATCAAATCACTGATCTGCTGTGAATACAAAAACCGCGACACCTTACTGATTTCCTTATTAAAATTGGAAAGCATCGGTCCAAACGAAAGCAGCAATCCCAGCGGAACCGCCGTGGCATTTGCCCCCGTCATACTCTTGGATGACATCCCTATCGCACCCCCAAGAACCATAGAGCAAATACATCCAACCGCCATATACACCAGTACCTTCCCAACATCAGCACCTTCATATCCGCCAAGGAACACAAACGAAACCCCGGTAATCATCGTGCACGCAAATATAAACCCGCCCACACTGATCAGATATTCAAACGGCTTTACATTCGACATCATAAGTACCTTGAGCGTATGCTTCTCCCGTTCCTCCGCAATCAATGCCGTTGCTGCCACGATTGGCGTAAACACGATATGCATCGTTCCAAACATAGCAATAAACATATTCCCCTGTGCATACTCGCTCGGTATAGCAGAATCCATTACTGCCGCCACCAGCGGATATACAAAAAACAAAATTAAAACCTCTCGATTCTTAATCACATCTTTCAACTGGTTACGCCAAAGCGCCCAAATCGTTCCCGTCATAGTCATAACAATCCCCTCCCTGTCAATGTAATGAAAACAGTTTCCAACGTCGGCTCTGATGAGTGAATCGACAACACACAGTTTCCGTCAAAATATTCCGCAATCTTTTCCGCGCTCTCGCTGGAATTAGGCAGCGTCACTTCCGAACCGTCCTTCTTTAATATGAAGATTTGATTTTCCTTATTATGCTTCCTGCAGATTTCACTGGGACTACCATACTCGATGATCGTTCCTTCATTTAATAACGCAATATGGTCGCAAAGCTTCGTTGCTTCCTCCATATCATGTGTTGTCAGAAATACCGTTGCACCATTTTCCCTAAGTTCAAAAATCAACTCATGAATCTTCGCGGTTGTCACCGGATCCAGTCCGCTCGTCGGCTCATCCAGAAACAACAATGCCGGCTGATGCAGAATCGCTCTTGCAAGCACAAGCCTCTGCTTCATTCCTTTTGATAATTTCCCTGCGGGAGTCTTCAACGCATCCTGCAGCTGCACATACTCTGCCACTTCATGAATCCTCTCTATCGGAACCGCATGGAGCCTGACAAATAGGAGCAAATTATCATAACTGCTGAGCCGTTCATATAACCCGCTGTCATCCAATACCATCCCGATCTGTTCATATTCCTTGTCTGTCAAGGCATCCGCACTCTTACCGAGTACAAACGCATCTCCGAGATAAGATTTCATCTGACCCGTCAACACCTTGATCAATGTTGTTTTTCCTGCTCCCGACGGTCCTAACAGTCCGAATATCTCTCCCTTTCTAATCGTGCAGGAGACATCACTTAATACTTCATGTGTGCCAAATCGTTTGGTCACATGATTGATTTCAATCATATTTTCTATGTTCATATCTCAACTCTCCATTCTAATCTAAATACACCAAACTACCTCTCTTCATCCGAAGCTTCCTCATCTGCTTCTCGCTGCTGCTTATAGTGCTCCAACAGTTCTCCATATCTTTTGCTGTCCGCTCTGGTCTTAATCACTGAAATAATAGTACTTCCCGCAAAACAGGTTCCGAAAGAGATAAAAAAACCAATCCAACCCGGAAGAAAATCCACCGGAAACCAATCAAATGCAATGATGCATATCACAATCACTACAATGATACTAAAGAACATCAAAACTGTACGCCACACCACCATCATCTTTCCGAAGATCCTCTCCGAAAAAAAGAGGCTGCTTAAAACTGTAATCACAAAAGTAGCTACTCCGAGCTGAAATAACGTTGCAAAAGCAATACCGCTGCTCCCAAGTCTGTACATGGACGAATACTCTGCTGTTTTATCTCCCTCCAGCGCTCCCATAACAGATACAAATATAACCGCAATAGCAAAAATGATTAGAAATCTTGCTATAAAATCAAATCCGAATATCTTCTTTTCCTGCATCTATTTCACCCCCAGTATCTGCTTGATCGTAATTGCATATTGCCTTGAAACAACCAGCTTCTCATGATTATTCATAGTCACCAGTATCCTTCCGTCCAAATCCGGCTTCAACGCCTTAATCTGATTGAAATTGATAATCGTTGACTTCCCTGCCCGGAAGAACCCATGTGATGCAAGCTGTTCCTCCAGCTCATACAATTTGAGCGGTGTCTCATATACATCCTTGCCGGTATAAAAGAACGTCTTCTTATCCACCGTATCGATATAGAGGATCTTGGATGCCTCCAATATGTATGTCTCATGATCCTTCATACCTGTCAGCTTACAGTCCAGTACCCGAAGCATGGCAATCAGCTTCAATATTTCATCATTGGTCTGTCTGCAATTGATAATGATTTCCGTATCCTGCAGGTTCGGGTCCTCATTGATCTGTATCTTCAAGTGCACACCGCCTTTCTCTTTTCTGTTCATCAGAACATTTGAATCACGCAATCCTTATGTTCATAATATGAAAAAAGCCCCGCTGATGCAAGGGCTTTTTCCTAAGTTACCAATATAAACAACTAAGTTGAGCATGATGCAGTCCAACCTTCAGAACCATAGTACCTTTAGGCATAAATAATAATACAAGTTGGAAATGAGCCATGCGAATAATGGCAAAAAGGTATTTACGTTGTGCTTGCACATAAGAAAATACCTTTTTGTTGTTATTCATAGGGCGAAGCCCGTGACCGAGATGCAGCGCTAGCGGAATCGAGGTGCATGGCGGACTACATTACATCTTACAATTTAGAGCCCTACTGCTG
>CAZWXS010000117.1:0-3622 GCA_964638005.1 uncultured Lachnospiraceae bacterium | reverse complement strand
CAAAGCAACTCGTGTACATCTTCCACTGCCGAGTTGCAAAGCAACTCGTGTACATTGTAAATTCTATCATAAACAACCATCAACAGACAAGTCTTTCATTTGCTTGAACAAATATATTTTTATAAATTATCTGTTTTTCTGAGGAGCAGAACATCTTTAGAATTGATTTCTATACTTTCATCCTGCGCATATACTTGATTTGATAAAATATCCACTACCGCAAAAGGTGTCCGACACATTTGACTCTGATCAGAATGATTTAGCATAAACAGGAAAGTCCCATTTTGATTACTGCGTTCGGTTACTTCGACACAAGACGGTGCTTCCATAAGAGATTTAATACCAATTTCTTTACAAATATCTGAGAGGAATTCTTCGTAAAACAATTCATCAGATCTTGTTCCGATATAATAGGCTTTTCCGTTTTTAAAATTATTTTGGGTTACAACCGGCATTCCGCTATAGAAATCTTTCTGGTATTCTGCAAGAGATATTGCTCCCTCCAAATGCATCAGATCACATAATATCTTGCATGAATGTCGTCTATTGTGATATTCAAAACAGTTCTCATCACCCGGTGCGAGTGCATCACTCTCTTCTACCCATATTCCCAAAATATCTCGCCATCTGGCAGGGTAACCACCCAAATAAACCTTGTCATTTTCATTCACATATCCACTGAAATACGAAGTGATGAAATGACCGCCGTTCTCCATATAGTCTTGAATTTTCTGGTCAAAACCTTCTCCGCTCATATAAAGCATTGGTGCCAATATCAATTTGTATTTCGAAAAATCATCTCGCATACTGATAATATCTGCAGAAATATGTGCATTATGAAAATAACGATACCAAGTGTGTAATTCATCAAGATAATCTATATCTTTGGATGGGCCCGCTGAAAGTCCTGTTGCCCACCAGTTATTAAAGTCAAAGATGATTGCCACCTTTGCGTCAGTTACCGCATCAAGTGTTTCCGCACCTATCTTTTCAAGTTCCTCTCCTAATTTCATCATTTCACGAAAAACTCTGGTATTTTCTGTCCCAGCATGATCAATTAGTGCACTATGATATTTTTCGCATGCTCCGATACTTCGACGCATTTGAAAAAACATGATCGTGTCTGCACCATGAGCAACTGCCTGATAACTCCACAATCGAATAACTCCCGGTCGCTTTAGTGCACAGTAAGGATGCCAATTGGAGACTCCCGGAGACTGTTCCATCAGTGAAAAGGCTTTTCCGCCTTTGATACCACGCATCAAATCATGCCAAAACGAAGTATTTGACTCCTGTTGATCATAAGAAGGGTAATTATCCCATGATACAAAATCCATGTGTTCAGCCCATTCTCTATAATCAAACTGATTAAAATCTCCCATGAAATTTGTTGTCACGGGAATATCCGGCGTATACTGTTTCACAGCATCTCTTTCCATATCAAAGCATTCCAGATAGCTGTCATTCATGAACCTTCTGTAATCCAGCGATATCCCCTGAAAAGTGGACTTGATGGGACCGTTTTCTGAACCAAAGCGAAATTCCTCAGATAGAAAATCCGGTAATACGATCTCTTCCCAATCATAAAATGTGTGGCTCCAAAATGAGGTGTTCCATGCATCATTAAGTACTTCTATTTTCTTATACTTATTTCTAAGCCACTCTTGAAATTTTTTTGTACAATTCTCACAATAACAATATCCACTATACTCGTTGGAAATATGCCATGCAGTTACGTGATCATATGTACTGTATCGGTCTGCAAGTTTTGCCGCAAGCCGTTGCGCATATTTACGAAATGTCGGTGAATTCGGACACATATTCTGCCGTCCTCCAAAGTGTCGCCTTCGGCCTTCCACATCTACCTTTAACGAATCCGGATATTTTTTTGCCATCCATGCGGGATGTGCCGCCGTAGAAGTTGCCAATACTACTTTTATATTGTTCTTCTTCACCAATTCCATAATCTTATCCAGTTTTTCAAAATCGTATTGATCTTCTGATGGCTGAAGTGCACTCCAACTGAATACGTTTAAAGTTACTACATCAATATGTGCCTTCCGGAAGAGCCTCATATCTTCTTCCCATATTTCTTCAGGCCACTGCTCCGGATTATAATCTCCGCCAAATAATATTTTCTCTGCATTTTTCATCATAAGTTCCTTCCTGTTTAATAGTCAAATTTTACTGTTTACTTTGTTATATATCAGATTATATAATTTCATACTTTCTATCATTTCTACGATTTCTTCAACAGAATTTTTTTTAAACTTCTTTAGTATTCCATGTATCTGTGATTTCACAGTGGACATCTCAACATGCCTCAAATTACATATTTCACTTCTTGTCTTATGTTTAATCAAAAGATCAAGAATCTCCAATTCTGTAGTTGTCAGTGAAGATACGATATTGACTGCATACAAAAAACTGTTTTCACATGATCTTACACGTTTGAATTCTCCCAAAATTTTTGATGCAAGTTCCGGACGCAACGGACTATTATTTTCATATGCACACCGAATACTACGAACAACCTCTTCAGGTTTTGCATTTTTTAAAATGTAATCACATACACCCATCTGAAATGCCATAAAAATCAATTCATCTTCTTCATAAACTGTCAGAATAATGATTTTAATGTCTTCATTCTTTTGAAATATTTCTTGTGCAGCACGAAGGCCTGCTTCAGCTGTCTCCATTTCAATATCCATCAAAATCACATCCGGATTCGTCTGCTCCTGTAATTTTACTGCCTCTTCACCCGTCCCAACATCACCGACCACCTCAATATCATCGAATTCGTTCATCATCTTTACATATCGTCTGCGGATTGGTTCCATGTCTTCTGCTATCAATACTTTTATTCTCGACAAAATATCCTCTCCTTCTTTATTCAAATGCTATGATAGACGGCAGCAATATCTTGAAAGTTGTTCCTTTCTTCTCAACACTGCTCACTTCTATCTTTCCTCCGTGTGCTTCAATGATTTTATATGTAAGTGTCAATCCTATTCCCCAATGTTTTTTAATCGGCTGAGATGAGACAAACGGCGAAAAAATATCATTTAAGTCCGATTCTGAAATTCCACATCCATTATCTGATATTGACAACTGAACCCATTTATCAATTGTCTCTATCTTGATACTCAAAACATTGTCATCTGTCTGCTCACCATACATAGCATCAACCGCATTACTGATAATATTATGAATTGCCTGTTCAAAAAAAGACTGATCAATCATAACATAAGAAACAACCTCTTTATAGTCTGTTATCACTCTGCATTTTTGTAACTGCATGGTCATATGATTAAGGATCGTGTTCATTGTTTCTCTAATATCTGTTTGTTTAAGCGTTAGCTCTGAAAGTTTGGTATTATGGTGCAGTTCATCAAGACGTGCATATAGAAATTCACATTCTTTAATGATTTGTTTCTTGGCAGCTTTGTTTTCCTCTCCGACCTCAAACAATTCTATTTCTGATTGAATTGAAAGCAGTTCATTTTTCATAAAATGGCAAAACGCTCTTGATGTAACAACTGCTGCGTCAATCTGACGTTTTATTTCTAATTCATTGTTATCGAATTGCTGTTGGAGTTTTATATATCTCAATATAAAAAAC
>CAZWXS010000116.1:0-3799 GCA_964638005.1 uncultured Lachnospiraceae bacterium | reverse complement strand
GACTTCATGACAAATGTAAATTGTGTCTTTGTCAAAAACATATTATGATATAATGAGTGTTAGTGAGCGGGAGCAGGCGAAGCTTGTTCAAAGCAAGCGGCGAATGGCGATCATGAACGAAGTTCATGATAGAATGAGTAGGTTAGGATCGGTACAATTATAATCTGCATACAGACGTGCAGAGGGAGAGAGGAACAGATTATGTTTAGAGAAATGAGAAGATTTAAACAGCAGATTTCAACAGAGAAGTGTGTAGAAATACTAAAGAATGAGCCAAGAGGCGTGCTGATGGTATTGGGGGATGATGATTACCCATACGGAATACCGATTGACTTTTACTATGATGAACGGGAGAAAAAGATTTATTTTCATAGCGCGAAGCAAGGGCATAAGATTGATGCAATCAACAGACACGACAAGGCATCCTTCTGCGTCTATGATCAGGGGTATAGGAAAGAAGGAGAATGGTCACTCAATATCAACAGTGTGATTGCCTTCGGAAGGCTCCGATTGATGGAAGATCAGGAAAAAGTCATTGAGAAGCTCAGGCTGCTTGGATTAAAGTATTTTCCGACAGCGGAATCAGTCGAAGAAGAGCTTGAAAGAGCTGCCAGCCGCGTGCAGATGCTCGAGCTGACGATTGAACATATGACGGGAAAACTGGTCAATGAGTCATAAAGGGAGACATATTTGATGGCGAATATAATGGAAATGAAATTACCGTTTCCGATTGCATATCGTGATGGCTTTGAGAAATATGAATATGAAACGGGAGTGAAAGACACTTCGTCCATGGGACATTACGGTGTAGACGGAATAATGAGAGGGAGATGAAGTTATGAAAGCGACAGTTTTGGCAGATAACATAGGGGTCGGAGAGCTGAAAGGCGAATGGGGACTCAGCATTTTCATTGAGGTGAATGATAAAAAGATATTGCTGGATACAGGTGCATCTTCCTTGTTCCTGAAAAATGCCGGAGAATTAGGCATTGATATATCATCGGTGGATTATGCAGTCCTGTCGCATGCGCATTATGACCATGCAGACGGAATGGAAGCTTTTTTTGAAAATAATACCAAGGCAAAGTTCTATCTGAGAAAAGAAGCAGATGAAAATTGCTACGGAAAAAAGTGGTTTATACACAAATACATTGGTATGCCCAGAGGCATCATGCACAACTTTGAGGATCGGATGGAGCGTGTTGACGGTAATTTCGAACTGACAGAGCATGTATATTTGGTTCCGCATTATACGAAGAATCTTGATGTAATCGGAAAGAAGAACAATTTGTATATCAGAAGAAATCACAAGTGGTATCCGGATGACTTTGCGCATGAACAGAGTTTGGTATTTGATACAGAGGAGGGATTGGTCATCTTCAATTGCTGTTCTCATGGCGGTGCTGACAATATTATCAATGAGGTATCGGAGCAATTCCATAAGCCTGTTAAAATGATGGTTGGCGGCTTTCATCTTTTTCGCCAAAGCGAAGAGGACGTGATTGCCCTTTCGCAGCGCATCAGGCAAACAGGTGTGAAGGAAATCTATACAGGGCATTGTACGGGGAAGAAATCATTTGATGTTATGAAAGGCGAACTGGGCGATATGGTAAAGCAGCTTAAGGTCGGTCTTACGATAGGATTCTAAGAGGGGCAGTCAGCATGGCAGAATATCAGCACATTTATCATACATTCGGACCGTTTTATGACAGTGAGTCGAAGATTCTGATATTAGGGAGTTTTCCGTCGGTGAAATCAAGAGAGCAGGGATTTTATTACGGGCATCCACAGAATCGCTTCTGGAAGGTGCTGTCGGCAATTCTGAATTGGAAAGAACCGCAGACGATTGAGGAAAAGAAAGAAATGCTCCGCAGGAATCACATTGCACTATGGGATGTGATTGAGGAATGCGATATCATAGGATCCAGTGACAGCAGTATCAAGAACGTGGTTCCAACGGACATTCCCGGTATTTTGAAAGAAACACAGGTATGTTATATCTATGCGAACGGGAAGACATCCGGTAACTTATATCAGAAGCTGTTAAAAGAGCAGACGGGTATGGAGATCACGGTTCTCCCATCAACAAGTCCAGCCAATGCAGCATGTTCGCTGGAAAGGTTAATCGAGGAGTATGGTAAAGCGATTGGGAATGTCTTATGATAATTCGATTTCCAATATCTCGTCAAACGGAATCTTGGTATTCACAATCTGTAATAGCCGGCTGGCCGCATCTATGCGCGCGACGATGCCGGTTATTTTGATACATTCGTCTTTGTGGTAATAGATGACGGAAGCAATCGTTCCGCGTTCCAGAAGGTGCAGGTTCCGGTCGAGTTCCTCAATCTTATCCTCTGACAGGAGAGGCTTCGGAATGATGATGTGTTCCTTCATTGCCAGAGCCTCCGGCAGCCCCTTTAAGGCAGCAAAGGGCAAGAATTGTTTTGCGCGATTGCTGATGTCCATTTTAGCACGTACTTTATTTGCCACTTTTATGCCCTCCGATCTGATGGTTCCGCTCTTGTGTCATGGCCCCTTCTTCCAGGTTCATTCCTTTTAGGATTGCATTGCTGCCGAATTTGTGCTTGATTTCCAGTACTGCCTTTTGTATCTTACGATTCTTTTCGAGTTCTGCTGCATCAGAGAAGAAACTGTACTGGTGGAATTCCTCGGGGACAACATGATTACAGGAAATATTTATACGCTTGATGGGATAAGCGGGATTGACGATTCTCTCATATAATGCAGCGATTGCGGGTATTATAAGCATATCTGCATTTGTCTCCTCATTCAGGCTGGCGGTTCCGTGTGCCGGATCTGTATGGAGTCGATTGGAATAGCCTACATGCAGGGTAATGGATTTGGTGACGAGCTTTTTTTCTACCAGATCGAGGCAAAGCAAGTCCATCATTTCCTTGACAATCAGTTTTCCGTCCTCGTATCCATAATCGCACATGAGTACCTGACCGCTGGTGATACAGTTCGTTTGGGAAGCATAGCCTTTGACATCGACCAAGGTGACCGGCTCCCGTCCCCAAGCATGGTCAATCAGCAATTCGGCATCTACGCCCATGAGGCGGTAGAGCAGATCTTCATCCGCATGGGCAATGTCACCCATGGTTAGGATTCCGCTTCCGGCTAACCTTTTTGCAATACCGGCTCCGACACGCCAAAAGTCGGTCAGCGGTTTATGATTCCAAAGAGTCTTTTGATAGGATTCTTCGTCCAGTTCTCCGATGAAATCAGAGTTGTGCTTTGCAGTAATATCAAGAGCAACCTTTGCAAGGTAGAGATTGGTGCCGATTCCGCAAGTAGCACGTATGCCGAGTTCACTCAGTATGTCTGTCATGATTCGCTGTCCGAGTTCTCGGGCAGACATCTGATAGAGTGCAAGATATTCGGTTACATCCATAAATGCCTCATCAATGGAGTAGACATAGATGTCTTCTTTTGCGATGTATTTCAGATAAATTCCGTAAATATCAGCAGCATAGTCAATGTATTTCTGCATACGGGGCGTAGCAGTGATATATTTAATGTTTTTTGGTATTTCAAAGATACGGCATCGATTCTTGACGCCGAGCAGTTTCATGGCAGGTGTGATGGCCAGACAGATGGTTTTCTCCGACCGTTCGGGATCCGCCACGACAAGGTTTGTAGTCATGGGATCGAGCTTACGTTCCACGCATTCAACGGAAGCGTAGAAGGATTTCAGATCAATACAAAGATACATTCGTTGACTCATATATAACTCCGCTGCATTATATGAAATGGTATTTGATAGATTCTATAATGTATT
>CAZWXS010000115.1:0-3820 GCA_964638005.1 uncultured Lachnospiraceae bacterium | reverse complement strand
GCTTTTACCCTTTTTTTAGTTGTGAAAATGATGGAATTAGTTTATAATCATAAACAGTGGGCAGTTTTGCTCAAATATAGAGAGCATCAACGCACAAGGAGAATGAAATGGGTTCTGTAAATCAGTATGGAAAGCCGCTCGGCAATCTGATGCAATTCAAAAGTGATTTCTTTGAGAAAAATGAAGCCATGTTAAAGATGGCAGATGATATGGGAGATGTATTGCGTAAGCAGCCGAAACGCGAGAATTGTAAGATGTGCGGTAATAAGCTGGGCAAGCCCCTATTTACAAGCCATAATATCGGATATATTCTGTGTCCGGTCTGTGGTCATGTCAGTTCGGAATATGAAGATACAGATGAATTTGCTAATAAAGTCTATATAGAAGATGATTATCTTAAGAATTACAGTGAGAGTGATAAGGAAGCTTATCGGAAGCGTTTGGAGACGATTTATATTCCGAAGGCAAAGTATTTGAAGGAGTGTCTGCAGAAGGAAGCGGTTGAGGAAATCAAATTGCTGGATACAGGAGCGGGAAGCGGGTATTTTGTGCAGGCAGCCAAGGAACTTGGAATGCAGGCTGAGGGTATTGAGATTTCAGAAGCTCAGGTAAATTTTGCAAACGCAATGGCAGGCTCGGATATATTAAAAGCAGTCGGAAGTGAACATATCAGTGACTATATTAGGAACGCTGATGTCAATGTACTTTCTGCAATCGGTGTCTTTGAACATATCATTACGCTGGAGGATACCATGAAGGCTATCTCCGGCAATCCGAAGATTCAATATATATATTTATCGGTGCCCATGTTTTCATTTAGCTGTGCATTTGAGGCATCTCACCAGTCATGCTATAACCGCCATACAGGCGGAACGCATACGCATTTGTTCTCACAGAAATCTTTGCAGTATATGGCGGACAAGATGGGATTTGATGTGGCATATCAGTGGAAGTTCGGATCTGATGCGATGGATCTGTATCGTATGATTTGTGTTTCCTTAGAACAGAATGGAAATCCGGAATTTAAGGATTATTTTGCAGAGAAATTCGTTCCTCTGTTGGATGATATACAGTTGCTGTTTGATAAAAGTGATTTTGCTTCGGAAGTACATATGGTGATGAAGAGAAAATAGAGTTAACCAAACCAAAGCGAACTTAAAATAATGATTTAAAGTCAGTAGAAATGTATAGGAGCGACGAGAATGAAATTAGTAGATAAGATATTTGGAACGCATAGTGAGCGGGAACTGAAACTGATCGAGCCGATTGTGGACAAGATCGAGTCGTTACGTCCTGCAATGATGGAATTGTCCGATAAGCAGCTGCGTGATAAGACGAAGGAATATAAGAAGCGTCTGGAAGAGGGAGAGACTCTGGATGATATCCTGCCCGAAGCATATGCAACGGTGCGTGAGGCAGCCAGACGATCTCTGAACATGGAACACTACAGAGTACAGCTGATCGGTGGTATCATCCTGCATCAGGGGCGTATCGCCGAAATGCGTACAGGTGAAGGTAAGACGCTGGTGTCAACACTTCCGGCTTATTTGAATGCTTTGGAAGGCAAAGGCGTGCATGTAGTTACGGTCAATGACTATCTGGCAAAACGTGATGCGGAGTGGATGGGTCAGGTACATGAATTCCTGGGTCTGACGGTCGGTGTCGTACTGAACAGTATGAAGCAGGAGGAGCGCAGGGAGGCATATGCATGTGATATTACATATGTGACCAATAATGAAATCGGTTTTGATTATCTGCGTGACAACATGGTCATCTATAAGGAGCAGCTGGTACTGCGCGATCTGCATTATGCAATCATCGATGAGGTCGATTCGGTATTGATTGATGAGGCAAGAACACCTCTGATTATTTCGGGTATGGGCAATAAATCAACGAAAATGTATGAGATGTGCGATATGCTTGCACGTACATTGAAGCGTGGCGAGGACATGGAGGATCTGTCCAAGATGGATGCCATCATGGGTATCGAACAGGAAGAGACGGGTGATTTCGTTGTTAATGAGAAGGACAAGATTGTCAATCTGACAGCGCAAGGTGTTGCAAGGGTTGAGCAGTTCTTCCAGATTGAGAATCTGGCAGATGCCGATAATCTTGAGATTCAACATAATATCATACTTGCTCTACGTGCACACAATCTGATGTTCCGTGATCAGGATTATGTAGTGAAGGATGATCAGGTACTGATCGTAGATGAATTTACCGGACGTATCATGCCGGGACGTCGTTATTCAGACGGTCTGCATCAGGCGATTGAAGCAAAAGAGCATGTAAAGGTAAAGAGAGAGAGTAAGACTGTTGCTACGATTACTTTCCAGAATTTCTTTAATAAATATACGAAGAAAGCTGGTATGACAGGTACGGCGTTGACTGAGGAAAAGGAATTCCGTGATATTTATGGAATGGATGTTATCGAGATTCCGACCAATGTACCGGTTGCCAGAGTGGATCTGCAGGATGCAGTATATAAGACAAAGAAGGAAAAACTGTTTGCCATCTGCAATGAAATAGAAGAAACACATAAGACAGGACAGCCGATTCTGGTAGGTACGATTACCATCGAGGCATCCGAAGAAATCAGCAATATGCTTAGGAAACGCGGTGTTCAGCATAAGGTGTTGAATGCGAAGTTCCATGAGCTGGAGGCAGAGATTGTTGCGGATGCAGGTATTCACGGTGCGGTTACGATTGCCACCAATATGGCAGGTCGTGGTACGGATATCAAGTTAGATGAAGAGGCTAAGGCAGCAGGCGGACTGAAGATCATCGGTACAGAACGTCATGAGTCCAGACGTATTGATAACCAGTTGCGCGGACGTTCCGGTCGACAGGGAGATCCCGGTATATCCAGATTCTTCATTTCATTGGAAGATGATCTGATGAGATTGTTTGGATCCGAGAGACTGATGTCTGTCTTTACGACACTTGGTGTACCTGAAAATGAACAGATCGAGCACAAGATGCTCTCCAATGCCATTGAGAAAGCACAGATGAAGATAGAGAACAACAACTATGGCATCAGAAAGAACCTGTTAGAGTACGATCAGGTCATGAATGAGCAGAGAGAGATCATCTATGGTGAGAGACGTCGAGTACTGGATGGTGAGAGCATGAGAGATGCCATCTACAAGATGATCACGGATTTTATTGAGAATTCTGTGGACATGGTCATCGGTGATGATTCCGTATCAGAGGAGTGGGATCTGAAGGAACTGAACAATGTCATTTTGCCGGTTATTCCGATTGAAAAGATTATTACTCCGGAAGTAAAGGGTCTTAAGAAAAATGAACTTAAGCATAAGCTGAAGGAGGAAGCGGTTAAAGCATACGAAAGCAAAGAAGCGGAGTTTCCTGAGCCTGAGAGACTGCGTGAATTTGAACGTGTCGTACTCTTAAAGGTCATCGACAATAAGTGGATGGATCACATTGACGACATGGATCAGCTGCGTCAGGGTATCAGCTTGCAGGCATATGCACAGAGAGATCCCCTTGTAGAATATAAAATGATGGGTTATGACATGTTTGATGCCATGACAGCCAACATTCAGGAAGAGACAGTCCGCGTACTGTCCCATATCAGACTCGAACAAAAGGTAGAGCGCGAGCAGGTAGCCAAAGTCACCGGTACCAACAAGGATGATTCCCTGGCAAAGACTCCTCAAAAACGCGAAGCCGACAAAGTATACCCCAACGACCCCTGCCCCTGCGGAAGCGGAAAGAAGTACAAGCAATGTTGTGGTAAACGTTAACGGTAGTTGCAAAGCAACTGCCGTCGGAAATTACGCAGTAATTTTCGATTTAG
>CAZWXS010000114.1:0-3855 GCA_964638005.1 uncultured Lachnospiraceae bacterium | reverse complement strand
CCCGCATAAACAATCAGGGAACATTAAGTGTATTACATGACGTATATATAAATTATAAAGTTTAAATCTGAATCAATCTATATCCATATACTATTCTGATAATTCTTAATTATATTATTTAAGAAAGCGATGAATAATTTACCAACATAATAATTTTGTTACTTCACATAATAGTACCAAGATAAGTGATGAAAACCGTTGTGTATCGAAGACAGACTTAGATAGGCGACGAGAAGTAGTCGCTTATCTATCAAATAGAGTGCGAAATACAGAAACTCAATGATTATGGAGGTGAAAAGGATGTCAAATAAGAGTGGATCAAATAGAATGCAGGTACCTGAGGCTAAGGCAGCCATGGATAAGTTTAAGACAGAGGTAGCATCTGAGCTCGGTGTGAACCTGAAGGAAGGTTACAATGGTGACCTGACTTCTCGTGAAGCAGGATCAATCGGTGGCGAAATGGTTCGTCAGATGATCGCCAAGCAGGAAAGCCAGATGAAATAGCGGGATAAATTTGCAAAGCAAATTTGCCCGCAGCGAAAAAATCAAAGATTTTTTCGCCCCACCAAAGAGTGGTAACATTAAACAACCCAAAAGTACCTCCCGTTTCCAATCGGTTACGGGAGGTATTTTTTCTCTCATTTATCAAGTATGCTCATAATCAAATATCCAAGCATAATCATTTGTGCGCATAATCGGGATGAATAGGATTACTCCATATTTTTATTTAAAACACGTTCAAGCCTCAGCCAAATGAGCCATGCCAGCAAACTTCCGATGAGAGCGGTCACTAACTGTGTCACCGAAAATGTAACTTTAGCGGTTGCAAGAATCTTTGGCAAAGCCTCCGGTTTAGGCAGATGTGATGCGATGTTGTCGCCAAATAACGGAAGCAATATCAAAACAATGACAACACCCATAAAGACAGCTTTTGTGACCGAGCCAACGACCAGACCGACAGGCAGATGTCCTTTGAATGTCATTTTCTTCTCAAAATAGTAGGTACATAATACGATGATGATGTTTCCGAGCATAACGACCGGGAACATCAAAGGGATGGCTGCCATAATCGGTGAGCCGGTAAAGAAAAATGCCGTGATTGGTGCGATAATGGATATGGTAATACCGGCAAAGAGTCCGATGGCCAGTGTGGCGATGATCAGAATCGCATTGACGATAGGTCCTGTGATATAAACAGATAAATTCTTGAAATACTGTGACAAAATGCACAATGCCAGAAGCAGTGCGGTCTGCGTGAGTTGTTTTACGGTAATCTTCATAATGATGGTTCCTCGCTTTCGTGTTCACTTTGTTGTTTTGGTGTGGTAACCGAGACAATTGACGTTTTATGTTTTTGTCATGAAACAGTTACTTGTCTGCATGGATTTTACCGTGATTCCTTCTAATCTGCCGAGTTTGCCGGCAAGCGAACTGATTTCATTTGCCGATGCATTTACGATGACAGAAATGATATTGATGGATTTTTCACGGTAGGGAATGCCCATGCGCCCGACGATGACTCCGGCATATGCATGCAGGATTTCATTTGCCTTGACGGCGGCTTCGGGATTGTGAATAAAGATGCCGATGATGGCAACGCGTTCTTCCAAGATGCCTCCTCCTTTCCTTGGTGGATTCCTTGCGAGGAACGAATAAAGATAAAAAAAGCGTCTTTCAAGGATATACCAAGAAAGACGCATATGATCCATACGCGTTCTACACATTTTCTTGTTCTCAGGAAATCCTTTGTTTCAGAAAAAAATGTTATTCATAGGCCTGTGATGCCGAGCATGTCAGGTCAGCATCATAGGCTGTACTTCACTGTGTTGATTTCTTTTAGCAGTCCTCTTCGCGAACCTGCTGTTGATGGAGTTCAAACGAAAGTATACTGTAAAAAGTCATATTGCATTCACGACAGAAGCGATGCCTTTCTAAATATTATACGTGATAATACATGCATTGTCACCATTGTTTTTTGTGGCTTCATTACAAATCTCCGGCGGCGTTTGCCACTTGCCCGTTTTTGCACATATACTTTATAATTGTAGAGAAAGGATTTATTTGTTAATATTGATGCAGAGAATATCTGCAATACAGGATGAGGAAAGAAAGTGAAGAGAAGATGAAAAAGAAGATATTGACAATGGTGCTATCGGGATTGCTGTTGCTGGGTCTGACCGGATGTGTTACGGAAAAGAACCGAGAGAGGATACTGACGGAGCTGCAGGAATATGGTGCCATACAGGAGGATTGGAAGCGTATCGGTTATCATGCCCTTGATGCATCGCCGATTCCAGATGTATATGCGTACCAATACTATTTTACGGACGCTGACAATGTCATCTATGAAGTGGAAATGCGGGGCAGTGTAGGAGAAAATGAAGAGCATGATCTGTATTATCCGGTCTCCTTGTCGGATCATATGGAGGCCTATGAGGAAGAAGATCTGTACAGGGAGTCGGGTGAAGAAAAACTGCAGACCAGGATGGTCACAAGATACAGGGAGACGGATGCATCTGTTTGTACCAACTATCGGGTGTATCGGCATAAAGTCTGGTTCTTTACGTTTTGGAAGGTAGAGGAAGAAGAGTAGTGAGTTATGACATATGCCTTTTGTCCTTGACACTGCGAATATAGTATGATAACGTAAATTTATAGTTATAAAATACAAAATTAAAGTTTAGCTCGAGCAAGAAGTGATTTGCAGAGAGAAGGTGCGGGATGTCATTCGATGAACATAAAAGAACAGAGATTATCATATATCTGCTGGAGAGAATCGCAATGGATGATTCGGAATGTGTGAGAAATACATCGGATCGTTTTGATATTTCCGCGACATCCGTGAAGCGGTATATAGAAAAATGTATCAATGAGCAGATATTGCAGAAAGACGATCTTAAAAAGTGCGGGTATGCATTGCGTGCCGAGACACAGGCATATGAGTGCGAATTGAGCGGAGATGTGCCGGAAGAGGATATTTTGTATTCCAGATGGATTGAGCCGTTTATGGCTGATCTGCCGACGAATATACAGGATATCTGGGCTTATACATGTATGGAGATGCTGAATAATGCCATTGAACATTCCGAAGGAATGCGGTTATCGGTTTGTATTCTGCGGAATTATTTATATACAGAAGTTGTGATTACAGATGATGGTGTCGGGGTTTTTGAGAAGGTGCGGAGACACATCGGCAGAGTGCAGGCAAGAGAGGCCTGCATGGAGGATGCATTGGCGGAACTGTATAAAGGAAAGTTCACGACGGCAGAAGAGAACCATTCAGGGGAAAGAATCTTCTTCTCGTCGAAGATGATGGATCAGTTCATAGCAAGTGCCAACGGAACAATGTATATCTTCCATGATCATACGGAGGCGATGGTGAGGCATCGATTGATTACATACTATCAGAAGCTGAACCATATCGGAACCAAGGTGATCATGCGGCTGTCGAATTTCAGTACACGAAGATCTCAGGAGGTGTTTGACATGTATACGAATGCAGAGGGTGGATTTGTCAAGACATACATCCCGATCAGAGATGCCTGCCAGACCGAGAAGCCTATTGCAAGGTCACAGGCACGCAGGCTGATGCGCAGGCTGGAAGGGTTTGAAGAAGTCGTTTTGGATTTTTCGGAGGTGGCTTTTTGTGGACAGGGATTTGCGGATGAGGTGTTCAGAGTATTCCGTACGGCACATCCCGAAGTGGAACTGAAGGCTATAAATGCCGATGAGGATGTTATGAAAATGATCAGGCATGTAGGATTCGCTTTATAAAACTTTCATACATCCATAATCGAATTATCACATTCTTACAACATAAAAATACTGGTATTTTACGAATCCCTATGCTATAAT
>CAZWXS010000113.1:0-3942 GCA_964638005.1 uncultured Lachnospiraceae bacterium | reverse complement strand
TATGACCATCTTAAGGAGAAACCGATATGAATTTAAAAAACATACATCATGTTGCAGTGATCGGAAGTGACTATGAACAATCAATGCATTTTTATACAGATATTCTGGGTTTTGAAGTGATACGCGAGAACAAGCGGGAAGATAAAGAGGATTGGAAGATTGACATGCAGCTAGAGGGTTGTGAATTGGAACTCTTCATCAAACCGGATGCGGCAAAACGATTGAGCCATCCGGAAGCCTGCGGGCTCAGACACTTGGCAATCAGAGTGGATTCAGTTGAAGAAACGGTAAAGGAATTGCAGCAGTTAGGAATTCAGACAGAACCAATTCGAGAGGATGATTATACCGGAGAAAAGCTTGCCTTCTTTTTCGATCCGGACGGTCTTCCGATTGAATTGCATGAATAATAAAACTTTCATCAAGACGAGAGAGAGGAATTTATAAGCATGAAGAAAAAAGTAAAATGGATAGCGGTTATTTTGGTGTGCATAGCGGGTTACATGTATTGCAGTACGCAGATGAACAATCAGGAAGACAACTTTGCGGGGGATATTATTGTTGCAGACGGCACGATAGAGTCGATTGAAACTGTTCCGGTCGAACGAAGCGGAAGATATACAGATAATCGAAAAGTGGTTGGGCTGGTGAACATTGATGGGACATCACACGAGGTGACTCTGACGGTCAATGGCAAGCCGGAACATTCTGTAGGAGAAGTCATTACCTGCTACGGGTATGCCGGAGAATACTATATTTCTGAAGAAGCAGCTATCAGAAATCATGTCAACAACGGCGGGTATTTTGCGGGAATGCTGATTTTCGTTATGATACCGATAGTTCTTGCAATCATTTGGTTGGTTAAGAGAAAAAGAATGGCTAAAACCAGTGCGTAATTCCACTGATGTCTTTGGCACGAATGAAAAGATCCTTGGCATTGTCAGCCAGATAGTTCTCCAGTTCAATGATCTCATCTTCGGTGAAGCCGACACTTTTTACGATTTTCGCGTCTGGGATACTTCCTTCAGCAAAGTCGCTGCCACGGTCAAAGCGTACAGAAACAAAGGGTTTTCCTTGTATAGAGAGAATTGAGGAATGTGTCAGTTTGAGTTCATTTGCATCAGCAATCATGGGTGTACCTCCGAGATGAACGACGATAGAATCATAGGCTACATATCATATATCGGTTGGAAATCAGATAATTTTATTGTATGATGGATAATAAAATGAAAACGATAGGAGAAAGGCAAAGAAAGGCATAAGAAAATGAAGGGAAAATCAATGGTGGAGGGAACTCCATGGAAGCATATATTGCGGTTTGCACTTCCGGTGCTTGCCGGTGCGCTGCTCCAGCAGTTATATAATACGGTGGATACCATCATTGTCGGTAATTTCTCAGGGGAAAATGCTCTGTCGGCGGTTGGTACGACAGGAAGTTTTACGTTTCTGTTCCTAGCGGTTGCGATGGGATTTTCGGCAGGAAACGGTGTGGTCGTAGCGCAGAGTTATGGTGCCGGCAATGAGAAGCAGGTGAGAGCCAATGCATCGACAGGAATCTTGCTGATGCTGGGTATGGGAATCGTTGCGACGATCATAGGTCTTCTTGTAGCAAGACCTGCTTATACGAGTCTGCTTGCGGTACCGGAGGAAATTCTGGAACTTACGCTGCAGTATTTTAGAATTTATACGATTGGCTTGGTTTTTCAGTTTGGGTATAATATTTTTTCATCTATATTAAGGGCAGTAGGAGACAGTGCGGCGACCTTGTATTTTCTGCTGATTGCATCTGTGCTGAATATCATTTTGGATCTGCTTTTTGTTGCGGGATTTCAATGGGGTGTGGTTGGTGCGGCGATTGCAACGGATATCGCACAGGCAGCTTCTTTTATAGCGGCGTATATTTATATGACCCGCAAGTATCCCGTGTTTCGATTCAAATTGAAAGAATATATATGGGACTTTGCTTTGGTGAAAAAGACTTTGACAATTGGATTTCCGATGGCGTTGCAGTTGATCGTCGTGTCTTTTGGACTTACGTTTATCCAGAGAGCGGTCAACGGATTCGGACAGGTTATGACCGCTTCCTTTACCGTAGGACAGAGAATCGAAATGTATATGAATCTGCCGTGTAATGCTTTCCAGACGACCCTTGCAACCTATACAGGACAGAATATCGGAGCAGGGAAAATGGAAAGGGTGAAAAAAGGAGCACGTCAGGCCATAATGATATCGGTTCTGATGACACTGTGCATTTCAGCACTGGTATGGACGTTTTCCGGGAATATAATTGACTTGTTTGGTATAAGCGCGCAGGCAGCGATTTATTGCAATCAACATCTGAAAGTGATTGCATTGATCAATATCATTTTATCCATTTATATTCCGTTGTTTGGGGTATTTCAAGGAGCCGGACATGGCGGTGCGCCTACCGTTGTTGCAACGAGTGCGCTGGGAACGAGAGTGTTTGTTACGTATTTATTCAGATATAGTGCTTTATTTGGCTATACGATTATCTGGTGGAACGGCCTGTTTGGATTCGGAATCGGCTGTATGATCACCTGGAGTTACTATCTGAGCGGTAAATGGCAGAAGAATGCTGCGATAGAAGTTGCTGCGAATCACTGAATGGAACTTATGGAGGATGGAGTTATGGAGATTAGAGATTATGAAATACGAATGTGGGAAGCAGCAAAGAACAGAGATGCAAAAGCCTTTCTGGAACTTGTCAATGAGGATGCGGTTATGGTATGTGGCGGGTTTCGTTGCAGTGGGGCAGAATATGCAGAAATCATCAGGGAGTTTGATGTGGCTGCATATGAGATCAGTGATTTTGAAATGGTATTAGAAACAGAGGATGTGCGTCAAATTCATTATGTGATTTCTACGCAGGTGTCTGATGAAAGAAATAAAGATTTAGAAGGCCGGTTCCATATTACATCCACTTGGAAAAGGGAAGGAAATCAGTGGAAATTGGTTTTTAATATGGATTCTCGAGTGGTAGAATTTTAAAGCATGTTTTTGCATGCAGCATACCGTCTTTGAACAGAGGAGACAGTGAAGATATGGAATATAGCATACGTGAATTAAAAGAATCGGAATATAGTCTGCTTGAGGATTTTCTGTATGAGGCAATCTATATTCCGATTGGTTATCAGGAAGAAGTTCCAAGATCTATTATTTATAATCCCGATTTATGGAGGACAATCGCAGACTTCGGCAAGCTGAAGGACGACTATTGTCTTGTGGCAGAGGTTGAAGGATACGTGGTCGGGGCAGTATGGGTGCGAATCGCAGACCAATACGGACACTTGGATGATGAGACACCCTCATTTTCCATTTCACTTTACAAACAGTATCGTGGTCAGGGAATTGGAACGGCACTCATGAAGAAGATGTTGGAATACCTTGAGAAAAAGGAGTATCAGCGTGCTTCGCTATCCGTTCAAAAGGAAAATTACGCAGTCAAAATGTATCAGGCTGTTGGATTTGAGATTGTTGATGAGAATGAAGAAGAATACATTATGGTGTGGAATAAGGCGGTAAAATAGACAGAATAAGGGTATGAATAAATGGTTTTCTTAGAATTACTAAAAGTAGAATAACAGATAAAATGGGCATAAGTTGAAGGGAGAAATTTGCTGGCCGATGAACCAAATGTATGTATTAGTCACGTTGGCAGTACAGCAATCAAAGGAATATGTGCAAAATCCTATGAGCAGTTGAAATTAGACTTGTGGAAGAAGTACGAACATAACCGTGACGGCTATACTGCAGCGAAGACAGAATTTGTAGAGAAATATACTAAAGAGGCAATTGCTGCAAGAAAAAAACTGGCGGGTGAAAATAAACAGTGGCTAAAGTCTTATTGAAATCGAGGTGCATGGCGGGGTGAATTCCAATTTACATTCCTTTAGCATTCACAATATGATTTATAACTTATTTACT
>CAZWXS010000112.1:0-4009 GCA_964638005.1 uncultured Lachnospiraceae bacterium | reverse complement strand
ATACCAAGCTGTCTGTTTGAGTTCATGGCTGTCATATTGTGTTGTACTACCATAATTCATTCCTCCTTGAAATGGGTCGCGGCCTCCATGCCGCCATTGTTGTTTGGTAACGCTTAAAACTTTGGTAACTCTTGGCTTCTGTTCTTTTAGGCCGTACGCTCCTTTAAGTTCTTCTGCCGGGTTAAGTAAGTTTCTTTACTTATATAATATATCGGAATAAATTGAGAAAACTTTAGCCCGAATATTACCTAAAATATAATATCCTATTTCTTTCGATCCATAAACTGCGGATCCACATAATTTACTTTGCTCATGACCTTGTAATAGTCAGATGCCGCCTTAATACTTGCCTTGGAATTCTTAATGTCACGCTGTGTTCTTTTAAAGCTCTTCTCCACAGCCTTGCGGTTGCGTTCTTCTTCTGTCTGTATCCGTACACTCTTGTCAGTAATCTGCTTGATGAATTCCTGTAATTGTATGATTTCCTGACGGTATCGTTCCTTATCTTGCAGAAGTTCCGGCTTCATACGCTCATAAATATCCGTAAAACCTTCATCCAGCTTAGTCAGTTCATCAATCAGCAACTGCTTATTGTCTACGAGTTCGTCAAAAGCCTTCCAGTCTACCGTTTCCTCTGCTATCAGAACCGCCTGTTCTTCACATGCTTTCAGAATACCGTCCAGCACATCCAGCTTCTTCTGCAGACTCTTCAGCATCATCTCTATATAATGATTCTGTTCCGACATATACGCTCCATATCTGTCATTACGATGGCATATGGCTTCTTCGCATGACTTCCTTCCAGGTATCTCTCATGGTACGGAGATGTCCAAGCACCTCTTCCAGAATATCTTTATCCTTCTTCAGATTCGCCTGTAACAGTCTCTTCAATAAATAAGTATACACGACATCAAAGTCCTTTGCAACCGGATAATCATGATTTAATGTAATCTGGAATTCCTCGATAATGCGCTGTGTCTTCATGATATTATTATGTGCTTTTTCAACATCCTTGTGCTCAATCGCAAGAATTGCAATATTGCAGAATTTGATTGCACCTTCATATAACATCAACGTAAGTTCTGCCGGCGAAGCCGTAAGGATCTTGCTGTTGTTATATTGCGCATAAGCCCCATTCATTGTAGCCATGTGGATATCCTCCTTGATTTTACATCAATCCGATAATGATTCTCCGTCAGTACTAGCTAGCCGATCCAAGCAGTCCTGACAATGCCGACTGGCTGGAATTCAGTGTTGCCATTGCTTTCTCCATTGCCGCGAACTGTTTATAATACTTATCCTCTATATTGGATACATATTTCTCCCAATCCGAAATCTTGGTAGAGTAATCGCTGTATTCTTCCTGCATCTGAAGATCATTATAGACCGTAAATGCACTACTGTGCTCTGTGTGGCGCATCTTCTTCGTCAACGTATCATATAGATTATTGGACAATTGTGTGAAAAAGTCCTGCACGCCCTGCGGATTAGATGCAATTGCTGCTTTCAGCTTGTCCTTGTTGGCAGATGTAACGGAATCGTTGGAATCTCCGTCGATGTGATATGCATTCTTCTCATTATCTGCTGCATTAAAGTATCCCATCGTATTGATTCCGAATGCGGATAGACTCATAGACTGTCCACCCACTTCGTAGGTCTGAATCATCGCCATACGCATTGCTGATGTCACGGATTCTACCGTATCATCTCTGCGGAGCAGAGCATCCTTAATCTTTTTCTCCCATGCCTCAATCTGTGAATCTGTCATGGAAGACTTCTCATCTTCCGTCAGTGGCTCATAACCTTTGGAAGATGCTGCGTTATAGAGTGAATCCATTTCATTTACAAGTGTATTGTATTCTTTGAAAAAGTCACGGATATTGTCATAAATCTGATCATAATCCGTATCCGTACTCAGTGTGATTTCATCATCACCCGTAAGTGCTTTTGCCGTAATGGTCAAACCATTGACTGTAAATGCATTGGAATTAGACGTATAATCCACTCCATTGAGTGTAATCGATGCATCTGAACCTGCAATCTTATTCGCTTTATCGCTTGACAATCCAAGGGCACTCAGAGCACCGCCTGTATTTGAATCTGTAAAGGAAAATTCATTTGCAGTTCCTGTCGCGGGAGCACTGACAAATATTCTCTTGTTCGCACTATCAAAATTTGCATTCAATCCAAGATTACTAAGCCCCGTTGTCAACTGGTCGATTGTAGTATTCTCCGAATAATTAAGAACCGTTGTCTTCGGATAAGTTGTGTTGCCACCGTCATCTGTAACTGCAACTCCTTGATTAACAGTAATGCTTCCGCTGCCTGAATATCCGAGCTGCGCCAATGTTGTCGCGCCTGACAGTTTACCATTCTCAGTTGTGAGTGCGCCGCCTGTCATATAGGCTGCCTTTGCAAGTCTGTTGATCTTCAACGTCTGAATACCGCTGACTGCGCCGTCACTTGCCACAACACTTGCCTTCGTCTCATCGGATAAAGTCGTTTTCTTCGCATTGTAATTGCTGGAAAAACGCATATTAGACAGGCTCTTTGAGTAGAAGCTGTAAATCTTCGCATTGAGTGTCTTCCACGCATCCTGCTTCCACTGCAGCTTTGTCTGTTCTTTTTTGTATGTATCGGTCTTTGCACTATATGCTTTTACAAGGTCCTGGACGATGGAATCCGTATCCAGACCTGAATTCATACCACTGATTCTAATTGGCATATTGATTCCTCCTATCTCTTCTCGTCAACCAACAATCCTGCCAGTTCCCATGCCTTAGCAATCATATCGAGTGTCTTCTCCGGCGGGAGTTCCTTGATGACTTCTTTTGTTGACTTGTCCACAATCTTGATGGTTACACGATTGGTGCCTTCATGGATGCCAAACAGAGCCTCTGAATTGTTCATCCTTTTATTTAACTGTTCAACAGCTTTCTTGATCTGGTCGGGACTTGCCTGCTGTTGTTCACTTTGCTCATTGCGATTCTGCTCATCACTCTGATCCGGTCTGCTGATTGCAACTGTCGTCGGATCTGACTGCATCGTAGTCTCCTGAGCCTTTCCCTCCGTGTAATCGGCTTCAGTCCTGGTTATCTGCTGCGGTTGCTTTACCGCCTGTGCCTGATATGTCATAGCACTGCTTAATGGTTCTATTGCCATTTCTAACACCTCCTTGTGCAAAAGGCACTATGCCCTTTTCCTTAATATCGTCACGAACCAGGAAAAAGATTATACCTTTTTCACATTCTCAAAATATTTTTTTGAGTTCTTCCAAAGCTGCAGGCTCCATAGCCGCCTTGTTGGCTTCCTGGATCTGCAGATAAACTTCCTTACGGTAAATGGGAATTTCCTTCGGTGCCGCGATGCCAAGCTTCACCTGATCTCCCTTAATGTCTAATATGGTAACTTCTATACAGTTATCAATCACGAGTGCTTCGTTTTTCTTTCTGGATAAAGCCAGCATATTATTCACCTGCCTTTTCTTTTTTTGCCGCCATTAAGATATCATAAATAGGATATTTAACTGCATAGTGCTCGCCTTCTGCAATCACCTGACATGCTTTACGATTCTCACCATTGATTACAATCGGAGCACGTAAATTGATTGTCATATTCGTAATTTCTGACGGTACAGTTATCGTGACTAACACCAGCATATCGTCCTGATGCAACTCGCCAAGTGGTGATAATAATTCATCTTCGATCTCCGGATTGTAATCTTCTACAATAAAGAGAGGATTGATTACCGGCATCGCAAATTCTGGTTCCTGAACTGACTGCATCCAGCTAATATTTGAATCTTCTTTTTCACTGTCGTGAATGAGTAAGAAATCTTTTAATTCCGGAAATCCTACAATACCGGTTACAAAGTGGATTGTCTTCTCTTCATTTACTTCAATTTCGCCAAATAGTTTGGTCTTAATCGTCATAATTTTTCTCCTTTTCAATGTATATAGACTCTCGGAATCTCTAAGCCTCTGTTTATCTGGCTTCTGAGATTCCATTT
>CAZWXS010000111.1:0-4194 GCA_964638005.1 uncultured Lachnospiraceae bacterium | reverse complement strand
GGTAGGTAGTCCACTGTATATTTTACCTACTGTTGTACGATTTTCTCTTCATAGGAGGTAGTCCGCTGCGAATTTTACCTACTGTTGTACGATTATCTCTTCATAGGTAGGTAGTCCGCTGTAAATTATACCTACCGTAACATGATTTTCTCTTCATAGGTAGGTAAACCACTGTAAATCTTACCTACCGTGACACAATTTTCTTCCTAAGTAAGCTTCTTTGCATTTTGACTATTATCGTACGATTTCATAAAGTAAATAAGTTATAAATCATATTGTGAATGCTAAAGTCTTGAATGCTAAAGGAATGTAAATTGGAATACACCCCGCCATGCACCTCGATTCCGCTGGCGCTGCATCTCGGTCACGGGCTTCGCCCTATGAATAGAGGCAAAAAAGCATTTGCTTATGTGCAAGCACAACGCAAATGCCTTTTTGCCTCTATTCGCATGGCTCATTGCTAACTGTATAGTATCTTATCGATACACATCTACAGGATAGTATCCTTCCGGTAATGTCGCTTCTTTCTTTTTGCCGTCTTCCGTAATCTGTATGCGCTCCTGTAGCTTTCTATCTTCCTTGCTTTCCTCTTTTTCTATCTTAATTCCGGTTGCTTTACTTTCAGCCGTCTCAATTCCATCCGATTCTGTCTTACTTTCGTCCTCTATACGAATGCTGACACCTTCAGATGCTTTCTCTTCATCAGAAATGCTGCTATTTCCATCCTTCCGGTCTTCTGCCCGCTTCTCTGCATCCGCCTGATTCGCCTGATTCGCCTCCTGCAGATCTGAAGCGGTGTCGCTCAGATTGCCGATAATCTTCTCTGTCAGCTTATTCACATTCTCATTGAGATCAGCCACCTGTGCATCCTTGACAGACGTGTCCATCCCACGAGCGGCATCTAATTTTGCCTCTGCTCCGGTTACTCTGGCTTCGCCGATCATCTTGGTACGAAGTGCGCTCATACTGGAATGCATATCCATGGCTGTACTGATCCCGGTCATTGCGTTCATGGCATCATCTGATATCTTCTGCGCTTCCCGTTCCGGATGTTCCTCATCCTTTGGAGCACTCTGCTGTTGTTCTTCCATCTGCGCCTGTAATTCCGCCTGCTGGCGCTCTCTGGCTTCCTTCTCATGCGCCTGTATCAACTGCTGTTTCTGCATCTGCAGCTGCTGAATCTGCTGTTGGTATTGTTCTACCCTTTTCTTCCGTTCTTCAGCCGTCAGTTTATCATTGCCTTCGGCATCATTCATGCTCTGTTCGAGTGCTTCTATCCTGCGCTCAATTGCTACCACATCACTATTATTTGCCCGCTCTGCTCCTGCAAACCGGTATGAACTGTCTATTGCACTAATACTACCGACTCCACCAATATTCATCGAAATCTCTCCTTCCATGTCGCATACCATGCAGTCTTCCTTGACTACATATATTTCTATATATGTATATCGGCTCTTTCAGAGATTAGTTTAGCGCACAAGATTCTATTCATCACGAACCACCAGAAGGGTTCCAAATGCCATAATAATCAAAGCAATCCAGAAAAACAGATTGGGAATTTCCCAAAATAGTATCAATGACAAGAGTACACCCATAAATGGGGCCAGTGCATAGTAAGTACTGGTCTTCGCTGCTCCCAGACTACGCTGTGCCAATATATAAAAATAAATGCTGAGTCCATAAGCGACAAAGCCAAGCAACAATGCAAATAAAATATATACATTGAACACCAGTCGCTCTCCCAATAGTAATGCAATCAAAACAGAGCCGGTGCCTGAACACAACCCCTTGATCACAACAATGTCTACAGGGTCTTTTGCGGATAATTTTCTCGTACAATTATTCTCAAATCCCCAGCATACACACGCCAATAACACAAATAGCGATCCATATGAAAATTCAAATGGGATTGCTTCATCCATAGACAACATCATACTTGCCGTTGTCACCAATCCAATCGCCGCCCACAGTTTTCCTGAAATATGCTCTTTGAAAATGACCAATGCAATGATTGCCGTTGCCACGATCTCGAAATTATTGAGCAATGAAACACTGGCCGGTGAAGAAGTTGACAGACCATACATCAGGCAAATTGGTGCAAGTATATCCAGTCCAACCATTCCAATCGTATATGGCAAATCTTTTCTGGTCAGATGCGCCTCCTGATCCTTTCCGTAACATCTTCTAAACATTTTAATTCCAAGCAGCCCAATTCCGGCACCCAGATACAACATTCCTGCCAGCATCGTCGTTGGAATCACATCCAGTAGTTTCTTCGAACACGGCGTACTAAGTGCATACAAAAATGCAGCCAAAACCGCACACAAAATTCCCTTTCCCTTCATAGATTTCCTCCATCAAATACCACCGTCTGGACATACAGATCTTTGTAATTCATACATAGACTCAGACCGCTTTTCTCCACATATTCAATCAATCCGCGATTACTGAAGAATTTTGCATTGATTCGATAAATCAAGGAAATCAAATCAAACCCTCTGCGAATAATCCATGGAAATCTCGGATCGCAGATATACAGCTTCCCTGTTGGTTTCAGCACTCTCTTTGCCTCTGACAAAAAAGCCTGTCGGTCATCAAAATGATGAAATGCCATGCATGTCATGACAATATCCATTGATTCATTTTCATAAGGAAGATTAGAACAGCTGCCTGCCCGAATATCCATCATCATATTTCTGTGCTCTTTTGTCAAAATGAACATCCTTGTTCTTTATCGTCTTTCCATGCATTCTTCTCATATTTCCCATCTGCTTTCTGAGTCAAATAACTGTTTGTTATCGAACACTTTGTTTGATATAATCATAAAGTAGAGATAGGATGAACGCAAGAATCAAACAGAAAAATCTGTACATTACGGAACAAAAAGCAGCATTTGTCTATAAATTTCGTCTAAGGAGTGATACGATGGATCGCAGAATGAAGAAAACAAAGAAGGCCATTTATGATGCCTTGAAATCATTACTGGCAAAAGAAAGTTATTCAAAGATTACCGTTTCCGAAATCATAGAAGAAGCTGATATAGGACGCAGTACTTTTTATGCCCATTATGAGACAAAAGATGACCTGCTGAAAGAAATGTGTCATGATATTTTTCTTCATATTATGGATACAAATCTGACCAAAGAAGAGACACATAACTTTTCTGGAAATCCCCTGAGATTTCGCACGCTCATCACGCATATCCTCTATCACATCAAAGAAGAGGACATCAATCTCAAGGGACTTTTGGAAGGCGAAAACGGCATTTATTTCTGGCAGAATTTTCGCCTCCAATCACAACACTTTATTCAGACTTATTTATTACAACACCATCGGCAAAATACCGGCCTTCCGGATAACGTACTGGTCAACCATATTTCCGTCAGTTTTGAAGGACTCGTCAAATGGTGGATTCAAAATGGTATGAAAGAAACGCCTGAAGAAATAGAGATCTATTTCGAATCTCTCATTTACCCAATCCTCCCCTTATCAGAGCCATTCCAAGATCCAGCGAATGGGACTGATCACACTTAATCTTTGCAGCACAAGCGGCATCTGGCTTACTGTAACAAAAGTACCTCCTAAAATCGATAAAAGTACTGCAATAGAGGAAGCCATAATATTCGCTGTCATCTCTCTCCGGCATAGAAGTACAAGAAGCACTGCATATAGGGTTGTCATGATGCTGATTACTATGATTAGAACAATCATTTTTCCAAATTCTATACCGGCTTCATGATGAAACAAAGAAAAGCATACGATGGCAATTCCAATCTGTATCACAACAATGGATTCAGTGGACAACACATATCCCAGTAAATATTGTCCGGTTGTCATTCCGGTTGCACGTACCCGTTCTAACATTCCCTGTTGTCTGTCCTGAATGAATTTTGAAGCATACACTGTCGCAATCACAAGATAAGCTGTCACCAACATAGCGATAAAACGTTCTGTTGCCGACAATATACCTACGGCTCCTTCTTCTATATTCTCATCTTTATCCTTAATTTCTTCTAACGTTTTCCTTGACGCATCCATATGATTTGTATCAATCACATAATGATATTTACCCATGATAAAATCCGTCTGAACCGTATCGGAATCTGCAATCTGGTACTCTACATAATCAAAGTCATCCAACTGTGCCTGTATCTCCTGTATCTCCTGCATCTCCTGCATCTCCTGCATCTC
>CAZWXS010000110.1:0-4255 GCA_964638005.1 uncultured Lachnospiraceae bacterium | reverse complement strand
ATATGCGCGTATATTGTTATAACGTTATAACAAATTTATATCATATGTTATAACATTTGTAAAGATATATTTTTCAGAGTTTGAAACAAAAAGGAGAACCCTTCGATTCTCCTGATTATTTCACATCGCTATTTCTTCAGCATGATGTTGTATTTCATCTTATCTCCGCGTACAACGCTCTGGCAATACTCTATAATCGCATCCTTTTCCTTAGCAATACGCTGAATGAACATTGCAGGCTGACCCGTTTTCGCATTAAGATACTTTGCCGCCGTTTCATCTGTTGCAATCGCTTCCAACGTTTCCAGCGCACAGTCAGGCGCAATATGATTCAAAAGCAACAGACTTTGATACAGACCATCACGCTCGATGTCGGCTGCCTTGAGCTTCGGACATATCTGTTCAGGTATATAGGAGATTTCATAAACCACCGGTATGTCATCCAAACTTCGAACACGCTCAATTCGAAAGACCTTTGTTCTTTCTTTCACTTGAAGCTTGTCTGTCACCATATCCTTTGCTTCGATTACCTTCATGGAAATCACCTTGCTGATCATCGGCTGTCCCTTTTCGTCTGCAGTATCGCTGAAGGAATAGAAGCCATTCAACTTTTGTTCCAATATCGGTATCGTCACAAAGGTTCCCTGACCCTGCTTGCGCTTTAAGTATCCTTGATCTTTTAATTTGTCCATTGCCAGTCTGACTGTCATCCGACTGACATTGTACTCTTCGCATATCTGTGCCTCTGACGGAACCTTATAGTTCTGCGGCCATTCTCCGCTTACAATATGTTCCAATATCTCATGATACAGCCGGACATATAACGGAACAGAATTCATCTCATTAATCATTTCAACCCTCCGTGGTCACTCGGCATATATAGAACAACCACTAAGCGACCGCTACCAAAAGGATAGCATATTTGCCACGTTTGTGCAACTTATTGCTCCTTGTATTTGACTGCATAATTATAGTCTTTTACGATGCTTATGACATTGTCCTTCGCCAGACTGCGGGCATCATTTTTCAATCCTTTGTCCCTGACCTTAGCATATTGTACAGGCATATATTGATGCAGCATGCTCATGGGGATATCAACAGCATCCAGATTGGCAAACAGACGATCGCGGGCTGCTTCAATTCGTGCATCATTCATATAGTATCTGCTTCGATCGGAAAAACTGTATTTCCTTGCAAGATTCAACTCCTTGTCATTTCCGTGATAATGCTTTTTCCAATGATTCGGTGATTCCTGCATGATATTGTCCAGTGTCTCAATGAAATTCGCTCGCGCGCCCTCATGAATCAATTCCTTCTCTATCATACTAAGTGCAAATAATCCTTCACGCAAAGCAAATGTAAGCGCCGGTCCCACCTTCAGAATGGCAATTCCGTCCTCAACCATTTCCCGCAAATCAGTCGATGACTGATAGTCCGTTGAATGTCCTTCAAATACCAGTCCTGTATGGTTTTTCAGTTCCCTGCACAACTGTGCAGCCTTGATACGATCATAATGAAAGACATCCGAATTGCCGAATTCCACTCCCGGTTGTACCACAACCGCTATAATATTTTCAAAAGCATCTCTGATTCCCTGTGCTTCAAATGCCTTCCGATAGACCTCTACTGTTCCGGAAAATGCCTCCGGTTTCGTAACCTGAATGGTATCCTCTTTTTCCTGTGCACCTCCCGGAATCGGTACTTCACTCCCTATGATGAATACCGGTCTGTTTTCGCACGGATTCTGTTTCAACAGTTCCTGATATGCCGCTTCACATACGACATACAGTTCCACTCCCCTTCGAGCAATGACTTCATCGCTTAACGGTTCATCCTGTGCATCACTTGCAAGCTTCATGCTGGTATCCAGATGGATTTTCTTGAAGCCTGCCAGCACATACTCCCGCACCAGATCTTTGGAGTTCTTCATTGCCTCTGCCTCCGGCAGATCTGTCCAGATCAATGGACCCAGATGATCTCCTCCTAATATGATCTGCTCCCTGTCATATCCAACCCTGTCCGCAATCGCATATACCATTTTGACAAAATCCTTTGGGCGCATGCCTGTATATCCGCCGAACTGATTCACCTGGTTAGCTGTTGCCTCAATCAGAACATGATCATCTGTTTTCTTGGCCTCTTCAATGATTGCCTCAATGACCAGTTCATTTGATGTGCAGTAAGAAGCAATTCCACAGACAATGTTTTCGTTGCGCTTTTCCATCATTCTTCGCAATATATCCTTCATACATCATTCCTCCGTTGCTATTGTGTTTTTGTTATATTGTTATATCATTATAACATATTGTTTTTATGTGTCAAGACATCACTTTGCTTCATTGTAAGAAGAGGTTCAATGTGATATACTCTTTAACAGAATTCAAGGAAATGAGGCATATCACATGGCATTGGACGGCATTACTATCTCGAATCTGGTATACGAATTGAATCAGACAATCTCTGAGGGCAGGATTTATAAAATTGCTCAGCCTGAGAATGACGAACTGCTCCTGACGATCAAGAATAACGGTGGACAGCAGAAGCTCCTCATCTCCGCAGGTGCTTCTCTTCCGCTTCTCTATCTGACTGAAACCAATAAGCAAAGTCCCATGACTGCCCCAAATTTCTGTATGCTGCTCAGAAAGCACATTCAGAATGGGCGTATCATCTCGATTACGCAGCCCGGTCTTGAGCGGATTGTCCGTTTTGAAATAGAACATCTGAATGAACTGGGGGATCTTTGTAAAAAAACACTTGTAATCGAAATTATGGGTAAGCACAGCAACATCATTTTTCTGGACGATCAAAATCGGATCATTGACAGCATCAAGCATATTTCAAATGCCGTCAGTTCCGTTCGCGAGGTATTGCCCGGACGTGATTATTTCATTCCTGAAACGCAGGATAAGCACGATCCGATGTGCCTGACGGATGCCTCTGTCTTTGCAGAAGTCATCGGCCAGAAGCCAATGCCCCTGGCAAAGGCCATTTATACCTCTTATACCGGTATCTCTCCGGTTATCGCAGAGGAAATCTGTTATCGCGCTTCTGTCGATTCGGCACTTCCTGCAAATGTCATCGAGCAGGATACGCTGGTGCATGTCGGCAATCATTTTCTCTGGCTCATGGAAGATGTCAGAGTTCACAGATTTCATCCGAATATTGTATCCAAGGACGGTGTTCCTATAGAATTTGCTTCTGTTATCCTGCAGCAATATATGGATTATGATTGTCATGAAGAAGCATCCATCTCGAAAATATTGGAAAACTACTATGCCACCAAGAGCGTGGTAACCCGCATCCGTCAGAAATCCGTCGATCTGCGCAGGATTGCCCAGACGGCTCTGGAGCGGAATACCAAGAAATACGATCTGCAGCTGAAGCAGCTGCGTGATACGGAGAAAAAGGATCAGTATAAGGTGTATGGTGAGCTGATCAATACTTATGGGTATAATCTCGAACCGAACTGTAAGTCTTTTGAAGCATTGAATTACTATACCAATGAAACAATCAAGATTCCGCTTGATCCCATGCTCTCTCCAAGTGAAAATGCAAAGAAATATTTTGATAAGTATAATAAGTTGAAACGAACTGATGAGGCGTTAACGACTCTGATCAAGGAGACGCAGGATGAAATCGCTCATCTGGAGTCTATTCTCACGTCTATGGACATTGCCCTGCAAGAGGCAGACCTGGTACAGATCAAAGAAGAGCTGACGGAAAGCGGATATATGAAACGACATGGAAAACCGGGTGCCAAAAAGGTGAAGGTAACCAGTAAACCGTTTCACTATATCAGCAGCGACGGGTATCATATTTATGTGGGTAAGAATAATTATCAGAATGAAGAATTGACATTTAAATTTGCCACGGGAAATGACTGGTGGTTCCATGCAAAGGGAATTCCGGGGTCACATGTGGTATTAAAGACGAATGGAGATACGGATCTGCCGGATCGGGCATTTGAGGAAGCAGGGAGACTGGCTGCGTTTTATTCCAAGGGGCGTGGGCAGGAAAAGGTTGAGGTGGATTATACGGAAAAGAAGAATGTGAAGAAACCCGGAGGCGGAAAACCGGGGTTTGTGGTTTATTATACGAATTATTCGTTGGTGATTGAAGGGGAGATTGATGGGGTTTTGGAAGTAGAATGAAAATAGAAGGGGCTAAAGGACTAGAGATATAAGGGCAAAAGATTAGAAGCGGGCTGCGAGAAAGCCATGCTGCCTCTCGAATCCGCTTCGCTGCTTCTCGTGGC
>CAZWXS010000109.1:0-4345 GCA_964638005.1 uncultured Lachnospiraceae bacterium | reverse complement strand
GGATTTTCTTTTTTTGTCTGAAATCCTATAAAATAGGGAATTTTCATGTTAAAATGTAAAGAAATAGAGTTTCATGCGTATAATTAAGGAAATATATATGGATGGAGATTTTAAAATGAAGTTAACAGAATTGACGGATTTGGAAGCAAAAACAATATATTTAATTCATCATAAGATTGATTATCATGATACAAAGCAGCTTAAACAAATCTGCGAGACATTACAGAAGAAAAAGCTGTTAAATTCCAATGCAGCGCGAGAATATGAGGATTATCTCAATAGGTTCACAGCAGATGCTGCGGTTGTAACGGCTACATGCGTTTCTTGTGAAAATGCATTAGGTGAAGGGGAACTGCTTCTGTGTCAAGAATGTTTGGAGCAATTGAAGCAACGGCTGAAAGTCGCAACAATTGAGAAGAAAGCAAAAGAGAAGCCGGAAACAATAGAATTCTCAGAAAGATCAGAAATATCGGACAGCGCAGAGATATCGGAGGAGCAGATGAAACGCTTCAAGATCCGCTGGCCGGCAGTTGTCATTGCGTGCATATTAGTACTGTTGATGGCAGTTGTTTGTCTTGTGATGGTATTTCACAGGCAGTCAACACCAGAGGACGCAAAATGCAAGGAGTCACAATTTGTGACGGCATATGCCGATCATCTGACGAAGCAGGGATTTTATCTTGGAGATGGACAGCCTTATGAACAAAACAGCACTTTATATCCGATTCTTACAAGAGAAGAGCAGAAAGCGAATAATTCACTGATTACATTTTATAATGAAAATCAGGAGCTTGAGGGTGCTGCACTGCAGATGAATGGGATCGATGATGAGAGCAGAGTGAGACAGCTGAATCTGATGTCGTTTGCGGCAGTAACTTTGTATGAGAATCTAACCATGGAGACAGCGGGAAAACTGATAGAACAGATGCTGAATCAGAATGGGCAGTTGGATTATGACGGCTATAAATGGGTGATGACAGCGGATTACACAGGGGCCACTTTCCTAATGATAGATGAGACGTTGGCAGAATTACCGGATGAATCGTCGGAAATATCAGAGGCTTCAATTACGGTAAAGGAAGACGATTCAGAACTCCTTAATTTACTGGGTAGCTCTTTTGATGAGGCAGAAAAACTACTTGGAGTGTCGGAGGCTGTTGTCACGGATAATACCAGATACTTTCAAAATGCTTGTGTTTCCTTGATTTATGAAAAAGAAAGCGGTAATATAATTTATATAGATTGTGATGGTTCGGGAGAACAATCGTATACTATTTGTGGGATCAAGTATGGGGATTTGAAAGAGGATGTTCTTAAGATATTAGCAGATGCAGGCATGCAGAAGCCGACCAGTCAGACAGAGGATGAGGTTGTGTATTCCTTTGCAAGAGATGGGCAGAACATAGAGTTATCAATCACATTTTTGGAGGATAAAGCAAGGCTGATTTGTTGCAGACAGTTGGATAAATAGAGTGTAACGAGGAACGGATTCTAAGGAGGCAGTATGACTTTATTAAAACATTTACTGGGTGGACTGGCAAAGTTAATCGGAACAAAGGCTACAATAGCGGTTTCAGTAGTAGCGGTTACAGTAACTACCGGAGCAGTTGGATTCGCTGGCTATAAAGTAGTAGGTGCTATACAGGAGAGACAGCAGAATAGTGCCTTTGTGCAAGCACAGGTGGAGGACGAAGATAGTTCAATTAAGGATTCCGGTGTGACTGCTTCAAAAGGTACGGTTACTTCAGATGAACAAGTACAGCCGATACAAAGCAGTGCAAATCAGCAGGCAGAAGAGTCCACAACAGGAACAACAAATAGTGATTCGGACAATGGTGAAGACGAACAGGCAAATGATAACGATCAAAAAGATACAGCGTCTGAAAAGCGTGCAGAGCGTCTTGCAAATGTAAAAGGAAAGAAAGCCACAGCAACAGGACAACTTTCCGCAACACAGTTGACACAGCAAGAAATCTTACACTTGCTGGCCGCCAATTCGCTGAATGATATACAGGCAAGTACACATATACAAGATCCAAATGCTTCTACAAGTTCAAGTACAAACAGTAGCAATCATGATAATGGTACTCAGAATAATACTAATTCTCCGACGCAGAACGGAGCAATACAGAATCCGGAACCAGTTCCAAATGGTCCGAATTTTATCAATCATAGTGCTCAAGCCGTGACTCCGGCTGTATTATATGGGACTTTATCAGGCGTTACCAGCGGTTCTGCTACAGTTGAAATCCAGCCGGAATCAAAGAAGAAATATACAGTTATGATTTATCTTTGTGGAACAGACCTTGAGACCAATGGTCATGATGGGACAAATGATATTCTGAATATGCTTGCTTCTTCTTACGATATGAGTCAGGTGAATGTTCTTTTGTGCGCGGGAGGCACAACGAAATGGCATAATACTTATATGAGTGGCGCAGGGGAAGACGGTTGCGATAATGACCAAGTGCGTTGCAATATCTATCAGTTAAATCCGGGAGCGTGGCCGGAGGATGATGTCCCAAAGGATACAACTTTTGAATGGGATGATCAGAATAATCGCTGGGAAAATGAAACAGCAGTTAATAAGGTCATTAATGCAAATACATTAAAATTGCTTGGCAGTTATGATGCGGTCAATATGGGAGATGGAAAGCTATTTGCAGGGTTTGTAGATTTATGCACAGAGAATTTCCCGGCAGACAATTATGGCGCGATTTTGTGGAATCATGGTGGCGGTATCAATGGTGGTATCTGCTCAAGTGAGTCTACGGAGAGCGTTATAGGTGATTCAATTGAAACGAGCGAATTAGAATCAGCTCTTGCATGTACTAAGTTATATTCGGAACAGAAGCAGAAATTAGCATTTGTTGGATTTGATGCCTGCCTGATGGGAAGTACGGAACTTGCATACAACCTTTCTCCGTATTGTGATTATATGGTTGGCTCTTCTGAGATTTCTGCAGGTGGTTGGAATTATAAGAGTATTTTGAATGATATCAGTGGGAAAGCTGTTGCGGTCGAAGGAACAAATGAAAGTATTGATAATGAGAGTATTGCTAAGAACATGGTAGAACTCTACTATGCAAATCATCCGGGTTCTGCAGATGCGATTGCCTCAATCGCATGTTACGATACGACAAAGATACAGGATGCAGCAGAGGTGATTAATGAAGCATCTGATGCCATTTTGCAATTGTATAATAATCCGGACTTTCAAACAGATTGCTATCAGATGATCAAGCAGGCAAGAATTCATTCCTTTACTACCGGAGGAAGCGGAACTACGACTATAAGAGTATACAATAGTGATTATGTAGATATTGGAAATTTTTTCAAACAATTAAGCGGTTATTTTGGGAAATATAATGAAGAATATCAGAAATTGGAAAATAAAAATTCGGAGGTTGCTGATCAGTTGTCACAAATATGTTCTTCTATCGATAGTGTTCTAAATCAGAAGTACATTTTGAATGCAGGGGTTCAATATGATGGAAACAAGGTAATGTATCAGGATGTAGCAAATCAAAATGCAGCGATTACCGGTTCTTATGGAACTATAAAGCTGATGGTGCTAATAATCTGTGGGCAAGCAGTTTGTTTATGCCATTCTTTACATTAGATAATGAAGATGCAGTCACGAAGGTCGCTAACTACAAGAAATATACGGATATGTCAATTATGTCAGAGTATGCGGCATTAATTGAAAAATATGCGCAGAGTGCAAAGGCTGATGAAGATCGTATTAAGCGTTTGGCAGCAGAAATAGTTTATAGTGATAAATTCAAGGATCTTTCTGAACAAGAAGGAGATCAGGTAATTACCATGCAGGAAATCGCCAAAGCAGATAAAAAGACAGCAAAGGTAGTACATATGGAGTTTAAGGAGGAGACAACGGAAGATCATCCTTTTACAGACTTCATGGATACAATTGATAAGACAACCGTTTATGTTTCACGATATCAGAAAATAGAAGGAACTGATGGTATTGATATGGTATTAGGAAGTCAGGATGTTTCCTATTCCAATATATCAAATCAGAAAGAATCAATTGATATTGTAACAGATGTATTGAGTAATTTGTATGGATATCAGGTCTATGGTACTCAAGACGAGAAATGGGTATATGACTGGGCACATCTTTCTGAACTGGAGAAGGATGAAGATTCGAAGAGAACCTATATCGGAAATTTAGTTAATCAGTTGAAAACTTCAAATGCGACTGATGACGAGACGAAGAAGGTTGATTATGATGCAGTCAAATGGTTATCTTTTGGTGGAAAATTTGGAAAGGCAGAAGATGATGCGACTACTTATAAGGATGCTTGTCTATACTTTTATAATA
>CAZWXS010000108.1:0-4494 GCA_964638005.1 uncultured Lachnospiraceae bacterium | reverse complement strand
ATATGATTATATATGCGGTATAACCCCGTGGATACTATATGATTATGCTTCCATGAGAAGGCTGAATGCCATGCAGCGAGGGTATAATCTAAAAGGCATCATAGGAAAGGACAGAGTATATAAAAAGATGGCATATCATGTTTTGGAGGACTTTTATCGCAGAAAATAGTGTTATGGACGAATATAGAAAGAAATGCGCGTATTTTCATCATCGGCCGGGCGGAGACGGATGCTATACTATCGTTGAAAAGCAAAATAAGACCTGTTTTGCAACATACTGAAAAGGTGGACATGAATGTACATTCATGATAGGAGAGGAGCTTGGCTATGGTGAACGGTGGATTTGCGGATGACTTTGCATGGGGTGTATCGACAGCGTCTTATCAGATTGAAGGCGGTGTCAAGGAAGGCGGAAGAGGCGAGACCATCTGGGACAGATTTTCTCATATCCCGGGGCGGATTACGCATGACGATCATGGTGATTTTGCGTGCGACTCTTATCATCTGGTCATGAATGATGTGGAGCTGCTGAAGGAATTGGGAGTGAAGGCATATCGCTTCTCTGTTGCGTGGTCCAGAATATACCCATCCGGTTATGGAGAACTGTCTGAAAGCGGATTGTGCTATTATGAAACATTGATCGACGCTCTGCTTGAAGCGGGAATCGAGCCTTATGTGACGCTGTATCATTGGGATCTTCCGCAGAAACTACAGGACGAAGGCGGTTGGTGCAACAGACGGACGGCAGAGCATTATGAAATGTTGTGCGGGACATTGTTCCGGAGATTCGGGAAGAAAGTGAAGCATTGGATTACGCTGAATGAGCCATGGGTAGTTGCATTTCTGGGATACTATACAGGAGAAATGGCACCGGGTATCCGGGACTTCTCTGCTGCATTGCAGGCGGCGCATGTGCAGCTCCTGGCACATGGATATGCTGTCAGGCTGTTCAGGCAGATGCAGAAAGAGGAAACGGTGGAAGGCGAGATCGGGATCACTCTGAATTTGAGTCCAAAGGAGGCACTTACAGATACTCCGGCCAATCAGAACGCGACCACGCGCCATGACGGATATGTCAACAGATGGTTTCTGGATCCGGTCTTTCGGGGGGAATATCCTGCCGATATGCAGGAGTGGTATGAGCACAAGGGCGTGATATTGCCGCAGGTGCAAGAGGATGATCTGACATTGATCAGCCAGCCGGTGGATTTTCTGGGAATCAATTACTACAACATAGATTATACGATACAAAAGGAAGACCGATGGCCTCTAGACATACAAACAGGCTTTTCCGGAGGACATCCCATGACACATTACCAGATGCCGATCGTACCGGAGGGATTGACCAAGATATTGGTTCGTGTGACAAAGGATTATCATCCAAGCAAAATCTACATTACCGAGAATGGTGCCAGTTTTCAGGATATGCCGAATCTGCACGGAGACATTATGGATTATTACAGGATCGACTATCTGCATACGCACATTTTGGCATGTAAGAGAGCTGTATCCGCGGGCGTACCGTTATGTGGTTATTTTTTGTGGACGCTTATGGACAATTTTGAGTGGAACACAGGATATTCCAATCAATTCGGTCTGGTCTATGTAGATCGCAGCACACTCAAGAGAACACCAAAGAAGAGCTATGCGTGGTATCATGATGTGATACAGAATAATGCACAGAACCTGACGGAAGTCTGAGGGCGGAACGTTACTTTTTCCATTCTTTACGATATTCGAGCGGTGTCAGATCTTCTCGATTTTGGAACAGATTGATGAAATGGCTGACATTGTTGAAGCCGGAATCATATGCAATCTCACCGATGGTCAGTTCGGAATATTTCAGGAGCTCCTTGGCGTAAGCCAGGCGGGCTCCTATTATATATTCGTGGATGGTGGTTCCGATGTATTTCTTGAATTCCCGTGAGAGATGGTATTTGGAGATGTGGTGTCTGTCAGCGAAATAGTCCAGAGACAGAGCGTCGCGAAAATGGGTATCGATGTCTTTCATGACATCCTTAATATACTGTGGAATCAAGATAGTCTCTGTGCTGCTTGTGAAGTTCTGTACAAGCAGTTCCGTCAGGATATTGGTGATGAGATTTGAGGCGATCAGTTCGGTCGTCAGATTGCGCTTCCGGTGTATGGAAATCAGATGCAGCAACGTATGCTCCATAAAAGAAGGATCTCTGACCTGCAGGACGGAAAAGGCATTGCCATGAAATTCGTTATAGTAGCCCAGAGCATTGGTTCCGTTGAAGTGCATCCAGAGAAATTCCCAAGTGCTGTCTTCATGTACCTCATATTTGTGATGAACCATGCAGTTGATGAAGAAACAGGAGCCCGGTGACAAGAGATGCATTTTTCCTTCATACTCCAGGCGACCGCATCCTTTTGTCGTATAGACGATGAGAAATGAGTTCAGGTTCTGACGCTCTGTAAAATAAGGAAAGAAAGTCTTAAAATGACCGATTTCCTGAATGTAGAAGTAGGTTGCGCGTGCCACATCACTTGGAGACAGGATCAGGCGGATGGAATCCTCCGACCAGGCGTAGGATGCGTTTTCAAGATAATTTTGATTTTTCTGTCGGTTCTTTTTGCTCATCTGACTTCTTCCCTTCTGTCTTTTATAGTATATAGCAATAAACTATTATTTTCAATCAATTTATACTAATGTATTGCTGAAAATCATGACATATAATGAAATTAGGAACAGAGCAATATTATTTTATTTCGGAATCATCAAGGAGGAAATGTATATGAAGAAAATGAAAGAAGCAAAGAAGCCTAAAATAGGAATCTATTCCATGGGACTGAAGGCGTATTGGAGCCAGTTTGCAGGTCTTCGAGAGAGAATGCTGGAGTACGGCGAGTTTATAGCACACAGGATTGAGGAGATGGGTGCGGAGGTATATTTCTATGGCCTTGTGGATTGCGAAGAGGCAGGAAGAGAGGCGGGAGAATATTTTAATGCCCACAATATAGATCTGATCTTTGCACATTCGGCGACCTATGTGACCAGTGCGTCCGTGCTGCCGGTACATCAGATCTGTCAGGCGGCAACAGTCGTGTTGAATCTGCAGCCGACGGCACAGATCAGTTATGAAAAGACGACAACAGGAGAGTGGCTGGCGCATTGTGGGGCGTGTCCCGTACCGGAACTGGCCAATGCATTTCACCGCTCGGCAATTCCTTACCATGTCATCAACGGTCTGCTGGGGATGGATCGGACACCGGCGATCTCGTTGACGGATGAGGTGACAAAGGAACGCCCAGAGGCAGTCAGAGCATGGAAAGAAATAGCAGAGTGGGTGGCTGCTGCAAAGGTCAAGGCAGGACTTCGAGGAGCAAGGTTTGGGTTTCTCGGCAATACCTATAGCGGAATGCTCGACCTCTACAGCGATTTCACAATGTTTCAGGCTCAGACAGGTGCGCATGTTCAGGTGTTGGAAATGTGTGATCTGGATCGATGTCTCAAGGAAGTTACGACGGAAGAGGTGGAAGAAAAGAAAAGAGAAATAGAGGAGTTTTTCATCATCAGTGATGATGTGGCAGCCGATCCGCTTGCCCAGAAGCCGACTGCAGAACAGTTGGACTGGTCGGCACGGGTGGCGGCTGCGCAGGAAAAAATGGCGGCAGAATTCAAACTGGATGCATTGACTTATTACTATCATGGGGCTCCGGGTGGGGAATATGAGAAGCTGCAGTCCGGATTTATCGTGGGACACTCCCTGCTGACGGCAAAGGGAATTCCGTGTGCAGGTGAGGGTGACCTCAAGACCTGCCTTGCGATGAAGATATGCGATATCGTTGATAAGGGCGGCAGCTTCTGTGAAATCGTCGTGACGGATTATGAGAACGGAACCATCCTCCTGGGACATGACGGACCGTTCCATCTGGAGATTGCAAAAGGAAAGCCAATCCTGCGTGGAATGGGTATTTATCACGGAAAGCAGGGAACCGGTGTTTCCGTAGAAGCGAAGGTGCGTACCGGAGAAATCACAAATCTGGCATGTACGCAGACGATAGACGGAAGCCTGAAGTTCATCATTACGGAGGCTGAGTCTACTGACGGCCCGATCATGACCATCGGGAACACACAGACGCCCGTAAGATTCAAGACAAATCCGGATACCTACATGGATGAATGGTTCGCAGAAGCACCGACACACCATTTTGCAATGAGTGTCGGACATAATGCCGGAATCTATCGGAAGGTGGCGGAATTGCTGCAGGTGCCGTGTGTGGAACTGAACCGATAAGATTTACTGGGTATCATATCACAATTCATTGTTATTCTGATAATTTTGTAATCGTCCTCCGTCAAAAACGTTGTACTACTAATGAGTGTTTGATATCAGACTACATTACATCTTACAATTTAACGTTCGGGGTTGAATCGTATCGGTCGCCATGGGAAAGGGATGATAGGGGCAGCTGTCACTCTAGGGGTATCTCACTTCGTGAGAACTCTCCCCTAGATAATTCATGGAT
>CAZWXS010000107.1:0-4518 GCA_964638005.1 uncultured Lachnospiraceae bacterium | reverse complement strand
TATTATAGTACATTATGAGCGAAAACAAAAGCCTTATTTCCTACTTTGCAAATCTCGCAATCCCGAGATATAATTGGTAAATTCTGCAAATTGTTCTAGTGTAAGTGCCTCTCCGCGAATCGTATCTGAAAGATTCATCTTGCGCACCGCTTCCAGAACCATTTCCTTTGATATCTGCAGATGTGATGCATTGTGAATACTGTTCAACAAAGTCTTTCTTCTCTGATTAAAGGACGCCCTGATCAAATCAAACATCAGCTTCTCATCTCCAACTGCAACCGGCTTCTCCTTATGTGCCGTCAATCGAATGACTGCAGAGCCAACGTTAGGTCTTGGGATGAAGCATGCCGGCGGTACATTGGCCACAATCTGAGGCTCTGCGTAATACTGAACCGCTAATGATAATGCTCCGTAATCTTTGGTTCCCGGACCTACCTGCATACGGTCTGCAACTTCCTTTTGTACCATAACTGTAATACTTTCAACAGGGACATGATTCTCGAATAATCCCATAATAATCGGTGTTGTAATATAATAAGGCAGATTTGCGACTACCTTAATTGGTCTTCCGTTATTCTCAGTCTGTACTATTTCATTAATATCCGTCTTCAAAACATCCTGATTGAGAATTGTGACATTATCGTATTGTTCCAATGTCTCCTCCAGAATCGGAATGAGCGCCGTATCGATCTCTATCGCAACAACCTTACGTGCATGTTCACATAGATATTGCGTCATCGTACCGATTCCGGGACCGATCTCTATAACAAAATCATTCTCATTTACGTTCGCCGCTTCCACGATCTTGTCCAGAACATTGGTATCAATCAAAAAGTTCTGTCCATACTTTTTCTGAAATACAAAATGATACTTGCGGATAATATCTGCTGTTATACTTGGATTGCCGAGTGTTCCCATTATCTGTTCTTCCTTTTTCTCTATAGTTCCGATTGTCTTAGTTTGTAATATGGTACATGTTCTTTGCATTCTCCATGGTTACAGCTTCGACTTCTTCCTTCGTGATTCCCTTAATTGCAGCTATCTCCTCTACTATATAAGGAATATACAAGGAACTGTTTCTCTTTCCCCGATAAGGTACCGGTGCAAGATAAGGGCTGTCCGTTTCCAATAATATCTTATCCATCGGTATATATGCAACCACTTCCCTCAATTTCTTTGCATTGCTGAAGGTAAGCACACCGCCGATACCGATATAAAATCCCATGTTCAGATATTCTCTTGCCATCTCTGTTCCATATGAAAAGCAATGTACGACACCGCCGATCTCTCCTGCTCTTTCAGCTTTCATAATGTCCAAGGTGTCCTGTGCCGCTTCTCTGCTGTGTATGATTACAGGAAGCTTCACTCTCCTTGCCACATCCAATTGTCTCACAAACCATTTCTTCTGATGTTCTTTTGGCGGTTCTTCATAATGATAGTCCAATCCAATCTCGCCGACGGCTTTGATCTTGTCGAGCGCACATTTTTTCTCAACCCATGCAATGGTCTCTTCGTTCAGCTCCAGCGTATCACTCGGATGTACACCAACTGCCCCGTAAATAAAGTCATAACGCTCTGTCAGCTGAATCGTACTGCGGCATGTTTCAATATTGGCTCCGACATTTACGATATATGCAATATCGTTTGACTGCATGCTCTCCAATAAGGCTTCTCTGTCCTTGTCAAATGCTTCATCATCATAATGTGCATGTGTCTCAAATATCATTTTCTTCCTCTTTTCAATTGGAAATATTTCATTCCTAAAATTTTTATAAAAAATACTTGCAATTCCCAAAACTATATACTATAATTGTCTTTGCGCTGTTATAGAACGTTTTTGCGCGATTAGCTCAGTTGGTAGAGCACCTGACTCTTAATCAGGGTGTCCAGGGTTCGAGCCCCTGATCGCGCACGAGAGTATCGATTTTATGGTTTATCCATGGGGTCGGTGCTTTTTGTTTATCCTTTTTAGCATCCACATAAATCTTTGATTGCTTCTCCTGCCATAATCAAGCCTGCCACAGCGGGCACATACGCATTACTTGCCGGAATCTGCCGGCGTCCTTCGACTGTTTCTTCACAGATTCCTATTGGTTTTCTCGGTACTTCTCTGGAATACACTACCTTCAGTTCCTGAATTCCTCTTGCTTTCAATTCCTTGCGCATGACCTTGGCCAGCGGACATACAGAGGTCTGATAGATATCTGCCACCTCAAAAGCCGTTGCATCAATCTTGTTTCCTGCTCCCATTGAACTGATAACAGGTACAGAGGCTTCCTTTGCCTTTACGATAAGTTCTATTTTCCCCGTGACCGTATCAATTGCATCCAACACATAATCATAAACTGACAGATCTACTTCGCCTGATATCTCCGGCATGTAAAACATCTTATATATGTTCACGGTTGCATCCGGATTGATTTCCAATATCCTATTCCGGGCGGCATCTACTTTATCTTGCCCGATTGTCTTTCTTGTCGCTATAATCTGACGATTTAAGTTGGTCAGACTTACCTGATCATTATCGAACAGATCCAATGTTCCGATTCCGCTTCTTGCCAGTGCCTCTACGGCATAGCCTCCGACTCCGCCGATTCCGAATACAGCGACTCTTGCCTGTCTGATTTTATTCATTGCCTCAATGCCGAATAGCATTTCTGTTCTTGAAAATTGTGATGTCATGATAATGACCTTTCTTAATACATGCGCTGCCGATATTATACCATATTTCGCTCTTTACCGAAACCGGATTTTGTGGTAACTTTATCTATAGTGAGCAACTTATTTCGACTGATTTTTCAGTCCACTTTTTATGAGGTAAAGGAGAAGGATTATGGATTTTGTGGGTACAGCTTGGGCGCTCCTACCGCCCATTATAGCCATTACACTGGCTTTGATTACCAAAGAGGTATATATATCTCTTTTTGTAGGTATTGTTACAGGCGCAATGCTATATGCAGATTTCAGCCCCATCGGAACTCTTGTTGCCATCTTTGAAATGATGATGGAAAAGTTAGCCGATACATGGAACATCGGCATACTGATCTTCCTTGTATTCCTTGGCATCATTGTCACCCTGATGACAAAAGCAGGCGGTTCTGCTTCTTACGGAAAATGGGCTAACGGCAAGATCAAGAAAAAAAGCGGTGCTTTGCTTTCTACCTTCGGTCTTGGTGCATTGATTTTTGTAGATGATTATTTTAACTGTCTGACAGTCGGAAGCGTTATGCGTCCTATCACGGACAAGCATAAGATCTCTAGGGCAAAGTTAGCCTATATCATAGATGCAACTGCTGCACCAATCTGTATCATTGCACCTATTTCCAGTTGGGCTGCTGCCGTTACCGGCTATACAGAAGGTGATGGGTTCTCCTTGTTCCTGCAGACGATTCCTTTTAATCTGTATGCATGGTTAACCATTGTAATGGTCATTTTTATTTCTATTTTCGGCTTTGATTTCGGTCCGATGAAAAAGCATGAGGACAATGCTGCAAACGGTGATCTGTTCAGTGGAAAAAATGATTATGAACAGATGGATGACATGCACGTCTCCAATAAAGGAAGGGTATTCGATCTTGTTCTTCCTATCGTTTTTCTGATTGTATCCTGTGTTTTGTTTATGGTATATACTGGCAAATTCTTCGAAAACAAGGGATTCTTTGAAGCTTTCATCTTCTTTGACGGAAATGCTTTCATTGCCGCTTTTGCTGACTGCAATGCTTCGCTTGGTCTGGCATTGGGATCATTCGTCACACTGGTATTTATGTTCCTGCTCTATCTTCCGCGCAGAGTCATTTCCTACAAAGATTTCACGGATGCGATTCCTCAGGGATTCCGTGTTATGATTGCAGCTATTCTGATTCTGATCCTTGCATGGACACTTGGTGGTTTCTGCAGCGACCGTTTGGATGCAGGTGCCTTTGTAGCAGGTGCGCTCAATAACAGTTCCTTCGCAAATTCTCTCTTCCCTGCAGTCCTTTTCCTCATCGGAACAGGTCTTGCATTTGCAACAGGTACTTCCTGGGGAACCTTTGGTATTCTGATTCCGATTATCACCGCAGTATTTCCGGCAGATGCCAAGATTCTTGTTATTTCAATTGCTGCTGTTCTTGCCGGTGCCGTATGTGGAGATCACATTTCTCCGATTTCCGATACAACTATTATGGCTTCTGCCGGTGCACAATGTAACCACGTAAATCATGTATCCACGCAGATTCCCTATGCTATGGTGGTTGCAGCCTGTTGCTTCATCGGTTATATCGTAGCCGGTATTACGGAAAATGTAGTTATTACACTCCTAACAGGTCTTGTATTGCTCATCGGGACACTGCTGATCATTAGGGCAAAGGTGAGTAAAACATCCGCTTAGATATACTGCTTTTTAAAGTTCATAAAATGCCGGTGCTGACTGCATCGGCATTTTTGTTTCTATTATTCAACTACTGCCTCAAATCACAACGTATATATTCATAATATAAATGTTCTTGACATAATTATTATAATAGTTATAATATTTAT
>CAZWXS010000106.1:2072-4529 GCA_964638005.1 uncultured Lachnospiraceae bacterium | reverse complement strand
CGTCAGTTTTCCCGCCCGTTTTACAGTCTTTACGTGTATTCCAAACCATGGTATGATTTATCTGAATTTTAGATTTTGAAATGGCTGAAATAAAATATTTCAGAAAAAAAATGTAGAAAAATTTTAAAAAAGTATTGACAAGATTTTTGGAAAGGGTTACAATGCACCCATGAAAAGCGAAGGCGCTATGGGCTAAGACCACAGCGCCTTTTCTATATTTACCGGTGAATATTGATATTTATTGATTCATTTATTTAATATCAGATAAGGGAGATGAAGATTATGAAGAGCAATGTACCAGAATTATTTGGCAGTATGGTTTTCAATGATGCAATCATGAAAGAAAAATTGCCGAAAGACATCTACAAGTCATTACGCAAAACCATCGAAGATGGTAAAGATCTGGATATCACAGTAGCAAACGTAGTTGCAATCGCCATGAAGGATTGGGCAATTGAAAAAGGTGCTACACACTACACACACTGGTTCCAGCCAATGACAGGAATTACAGCCGAAAAGCATGACAGTTTTATCTCACCGCAAAATGACGGACGTATCATCATGGAGTTCTCAGGCAAGGAATTAATTAAGGGTGAGCCGGATGCCTCCAGTTTCCCGTCAGGCGGATTGAGATCTACATTTGAAGCAAGAGGCTATACAGCTTGGGATCCGACTTCATATGCATTTGTAAAGGATGGCGTTTTATGTATTCCCACCGCATTTTGTTCTTATGGCGGAGAAGCATTGGATAAGAAGACACCGCTCTTACATTCCATGGAAGTCATCAGCGAACAGGCAATCAGAGTCCTTCGTTTGTTTGGTAATACAGATGCAAAACGTGTCAATACAACAGTGGGACCCGAGCAGGAATACTTCCTCGTAGATAAGAAGTTATTCGATCAGAGAAAAGATTTGATTTACTGCGGACGCACACTTTTCGGTGCCAAGCAGCCTAAGGGTCAAGAACTTGATGATCACTACTTTGGAGCAATCAAGCCTCGTATCAGCGCTTTCATGAAAGAATTAAATGAAGAGCTGTGGAAGCTTGGAATCCTCGCTAAGACAGAGCACAACGAAGTTGCTCCTGCACAGCACGAGTTGGCTCCCATCTTCACAACAACAAATATCGCTACCGATCATAACCAGTTAACAATGGAAACAATGAAGAATGTAGCCGCAAGACATGGTCTTGTATGTCTTCTTCATGAGAAGCCGTTTGACGGTGTCAACGGAAGTGGTAAGCATAATAACTGGTCACTGAGTACAGATACAGGAGTAAACCTTTTGGAACCCGGAAAATCTCCTCACGAAAATGCACAGTTCTTGCTGTTCCTTGTAGCAGTCATCAAAGCAATTGATGAATATCAGGATCTGATGAGAGTGTCCGTTGCATCCGCAGGAAATGACCACAGACTTGGTGCAAACGAAGCGCCACCGGCGATTATGTCCATGTTCATCGGTGATGACCTGGAAGAGATTCTGGAAGCACTGGTTAACAAAATGCCTTACAACGGATCAGGTGATCAGATTATGGAAATCGGTGTTCATGTCCTTCCTAATTTCCCGAAGGATACCACTGACAGAAACCGCACTTCACCGTTTGCATTTACGGGAAATAAGTTTGAATTCAGATCACTCGGTTCCGCAGCTTCTATCTCCGGTCCCAACATTGTATTAAATACAATCGTTGCAGAAGAGTTAAAGCAGTTTGCAGATGAACTTGAGCAGGCATCAGACTTTACAGAAGCATTAAACAAATTGATCAGACGCACGATCAGAGAACATAAACGTATCATCTTCAACGGTGACGGATATTCGGCAGAATGGCCGGTAGAAGCCGAAAAGAGAGGCTTGCTCAACTTGAAGACCACTGTAGATGCACTTCCTGAATTTATTTCTGAAAAGAATGTGAAGTTATTCACAGAGCACGGTATCTTTACAGAGACAGAGCTTCACTCCAGATACGAGATCCTGCTTGAGACCTACTCAAAGATTATCAACATCGAAGGCTTGACCATGGTCGATATGGCAAACAAGGAAATCCTGCCCGCAGTCAATGCATACATAGCAAAGTTGTCTGCTACCGCAGCTACCAAAAAGAGTCTGGATGCTTCACTGCCCTGCAAGATGGAACTTAGCTTGATTGAAAAGCTCTCTACGCTTGAAGACACAGCATATGCACAGATTGCAGCACTCTCTGATGCACTTAAGAATGCCAAGGGCGAAGGCCTCGAGTTGGCATCATATTACAAAGATGTCGTCATCAGTGCCATGACTGCACTTCGTGCAACCGTAGATGCCATAGAAGTCAACACAGACGAAACCTTGTGGCCATACCCACAATATGGTGATCTTTTATTCAAGGTCTGAGTTTGCAGTAAACCCTGATCATTTGAAAACTGAATAAGCTTATTAGGGGTATCTCATTGCTTCGCAACGAGAACTCTCCCCTAATTA
>CAZWXS010000106.1:0-1972 GCA_964638005.1 uncultured Lachnospiraceae bacterium | reverse complement strand
TATTAGGGGTATCTCATTGCTTCGCAACGAGAACTCTCCCCTAATTAGAACACAATGGTGTGTATCCGGGCAGATGAGAGCCCTCAGATACACACCATTTATTTTTTATACATCATCATTTCAACCAGCAGCCGAGGACCAATAATGTTCTCGAAGCAGGGCGGAGTTGAGGGCGTCGGCACCCGCAAAGCGGTGTACCGACAAGGGCGCTGAGAGAACATTATTTGTCCTCGGCGTACGTCATACAAATATTCCATGAGGAGGAAAAAATTATGAACACACTTTTATCAGTTTCGGTTACTCCGGAAAACATCAACACAATCTGGATTTTGCTCGGCGCAGCACTGGTATTTTTTATGCAAGCCGGCTTTGCAATGGTAGAGACAGGCTTTACCAGAGCAAAAAACGCAGGTAACATCATTATGAAGAACCTAATGGATTTTGCCTGTGGCGCTCCGATCTTCTGGATCATCGGTTTTGGTCTGATGTTCGCAGGCACAGGAAAATTCATCGGCGGTATTGATTTATTCACAAATGCAGGCGGTGACTATGCTACATTGATCTTCCAGACAGTATTCTGTGCGACAGCAGCAACCATCGTATCCGGTGCTATGGCAGAACGTACGCAGTTTAAGTCATACCTGGTATATTCCATTATCATCAGTGCATTCGTATATCCAATCTCCGGTCACTGGATCTGGGGCGGCGGCTGGTTATCACAGTTGGGATTCCACGATTTTGCAGGTTCTACAGCAGTACATATGGTCGGCGGTGTGGCAGCTCTCATCGGCGCTAAGATCCTCGGACCCAGACTTGGTAAATATGACAAAAACGGTAAACCTCGTGCTATTCCGGGACATTCATTAACACTTGGTGCACTTGGTGTATTTATTCTTTGGTTCTGCTGGTTTGGATTCAACGGATGTTCTACGGTTTCCATGGTAGACGGCGCAGATATCCTCGCAAGCAAAGTATTTGTTACAACAAACCTTGCTGCTGCATGCGCAACAGTTGCAACCATGATCTTTACATGGATTCGTTATAAGAAACCTGATGTTTCCATGACATTAAACGGTTCACTTGCAGGTCTTGTAGCCATTACAGCAGGCTGTGATGTCGTTGAGCCTTGGGCGGCAGCTGTCATCGGTATTATTGCAGGTATTGTAGTTGTTCTCGCAGTAGAGTTCTTTGATAAAGTCCTTAAGATTGATGATCCTGTCGGTGCTATTGCAGTACATGGCTGTTGTGGTGCTCTCGGAACCATCCTGACAGGTGTCTTCGCTAATGAAGTTGGTATCATATACGGCGGCGGATTTGCTTTCTTCGGAATTCAATGCTTAGGTGTTCTGAGTGTTATCATTTGGGTAGCAATTACTATGACAATCGTATTCTTGCTGATTAAAAAGATCTTCGGCCTTCGTGTTTCTGTTGAAGAGGAAGTCCTGGGATTGGATGTAACAGAGCATGGCTTGGTAAGTGCATATGCTGATTTTTCCTCTACAATGGAAGAAATCTATGTAGATGAACCTCTCGCAGCTGAAGTTACAGGTTCTACTCCTATTGAGGAGGCAGTTCCTGTACAACTCAAGTCAGCACCCTCTGTTGCAAGCGATGATTCAGGATTGAGATTTACTAAAGTTGAGATCATATGCAAGCAGAACAGATTTGATATTCTGAAGACGGCTATGAGCAGCATCGGTATTACAGGTATGACAGTGACAAATGTACTGGGATACGGCATCCAGAACGGCAAACCGGAATACTATCGTGGTGCTGAGGTGGAAAGCAATCTGCTTCCTAAAGTTCAGGTTGAAATGGTCGTATGTAAGGTTCCTGTTAAGACAGTCATTGAGACAGCTAAGAAGGTTCTTTATACAGGACACATCGGTGATGGTAAGATCTTCGTATCCAACATCGAGAATGTAATCAAGGTTCGCACCGGCGAAGAAGGTTATGACGCTTTGCAGGATGT
>CAZWXS010000105.1:0-4709 GCA_964638005.1 uncultured Lachnospiraceae bacterium | reverse complement strand
GTGGGAGAAAACTCTCACTGACATTTTTGTGAAAAGTGTGTTATACTATAAATATGGTAGCATGTTCCTTTACAGCTTGGATAAATGTAAAGGGCAAGCTGTTTTATTCTTCGATAGGAATGAATGCCTGTCAAAGAAGGTTTTTGTTAGCCCAAAAGGAGGTATGGAATGAATGAATACGCAGTAGAAGATTTTGTAATGTACGGAGCGATCGGAGTTTGTAAGATTACGGATATCTGTAGTCCTGATTTTATGCGTGACGGAAACATGTATTATGTACTACAGCCGGTTTACAATGCGAGTGAGAGAATCTACGCCAAGGTCGGCAGCGACAAGATGTTGATGAGAAAGAGCTTGACGAAGGATGAAGCGCAGAAACACATCGAGGATATGAAAGCAGCCGAAGTGATATGGTTTGCTAACGATAAAGAACGAGATGCGGAATTTAAGAAAATACTCAGATCCGGTGATTGTAAGGAATGGATTCGAATGGTAAAGGGTCTGTATCGTACAAAGAAGCAGAAGGAAATGGACGGAAAGAAGCTCTCACAGGCGGATACGAACATTTTCCAGAAAGCAGAGAAGCTGTTGTATGGCGAATTGGCGCTTGCACTCGGAATCAAAATGGAAGAAATGCCGTCTTATATAGACAGGGTATTGTCCTAGAGCACAAAACGGATCTTGATTGATATATCAAAGGCTTTTAGTATATAATATAGATTGAAAGCGAGGTGTATAAGATGAACTTATTTGATTTAACAGGAAAAACAGCCGTTGTAACAGGTGCAAGCTCGGGTCTTGGTGCGGATGCAGCTCTGGCTTATGCAGGAGCAGGTGCGGATGTAGCATTGCTGGCAAGGCGTATTGAGAAACTCGAGGATGTAAAGGCAGAAATCGAGAAGACCGGTCGCAAAGCCATTGCTGTCCGGTGTGACGTAACAGATGAAGAAAGCGTAAAAAATGCAATGCAGACGGTTCTTGATACATTCGGACACATTGATATCCTGCTCAACAACGCCGGAATAGCCGTTCGCGGCGGTGTAGAAACAATGACCGAAGACGATTGGGATAAATCTTTTGATACAAATGTAAAGGGCATTTTCTTTGTTTGCAAGTATGCAGTTCCGGGCATGAAGGAACAGGGATACGGCAAGATTGTCAATATTTCATCAGTCAATGCAGTCATAGCTGATAAAAACGATACTTTTATCCGCCATTCCTATAATGCATCAAAATCCGCAGTCCTCGGACTGACGAAGGGTATGGCATGTTCCTATGCGAGGAACGGAATTACTGTAAATGCCATCGGTCCGGCACTCTTTGAGACAGAGATGACCGCAGGCTCTCTCTTCAAGTCAGAGCAATTTCTACAAAGCTACAATATGGCAAATCCAACAGGAAGACCTGGTAAAAAGGGTGAATTGAACGGTACCATCCTATACCTTTCCAGCGATGCCTCCAGCTATGTACAAGGTCAGTACATTGTTGTTGACGGCGGTGGGGTATTGGTATAAAAGAGTAAATAGTGTGCATAAGTGAAAAGGCCCCTGAGAATGTAGAGTAGATCAGATACATTCTCAGGGGTTTTTAGTTTCATATGGCAATATGCCGGCTCAATTATTGATTCGTTGAAATAAAAAAGTAAACGTGATAATATTGGAAACATAAAGAAAAGGAGCCTCAAATGTACAAAAAGAAAATGATGTAAAAATGGAAAATAATTAAACTAGAATTACAACAAGAAAAATGCTGAATCTATTGAATTTACAACGGATTCAGCATTTATCATGTTTTTTTCTTACTTTCCAAATCGGCGTGACAAGATTTGAACTTGCGACCTCTACGTCCCGAACGTAGCGCTCTACCAAGCTGAGCCACACGCCGTTGTTGTACGTTTGCTTGCAAACTGCCAACGGAACATTCCCAGTATATCATAAATCTTGCAAATTTCAAGCCCTAAAATATGATTTTTGTTTATTTCTGTCCAATCATCAAACGGTAATCTCAATTCGATTTCCATCCGGATCGGCAACGCAGCTTTCGAAATAGCCATCGCCAGTAGTGCGAGGTTCGCTGTATAATTCGTATCCGTCTGCTGTAATGCGTTCGGTCAAGGCAAGTACGGCTTCTTTATTTCCGACCGAGAATGCCAGATGATGCCATCCGCTTGATTTGTCGAGATGATGTACTTCTTCCAGATTTACGTGATGCATCAACTCTAACGAAGTCTCAGTGTCAAAACGAAGAAAGTAGCTGGAAAAGCCCTTGTCGTTTACATATTTCTCATTACTGACGGCTCCGAAGTAAGTCATATAATAATCTCTCGCTTTTTCCAAATCTGTAACATACAGACCAATGTGTGTGATTTTCATTTTCAACCAACCTTTCTGAGGCTATGCTTCCTCTTGGTATTTAACCATTGCAACTCTTCCTGTTGAAGCAATCATTAACAAAGTGACTATCAGCAGAAAATAAGGCAACAGGAAGGAGCCAATCTTGTCTGCGAGAAAACCGAATATAACTGGGACAAAGGTGCTTCCGATATAGGCAAAGCCCATTTGCAGTCCCATCATCGTCTGTGAAGCTTTCTTTCCAAAGCGGACGGGTGTTTCCTGCAGCATATTCGGAAAGATCGGAGCAAATCCAAGCCCGATCATAATCAGAGCAACTGCTGAAAATACGACAGGAAGCGGGAGCATATACAGGATAATACCAACACAGCTTAAAATACCTCCGGCTAGAATCAGAGTATTTGCCTTGAATTTCATGGTCAGAAAACCACTGAAGGCTCTTCCGATGGTAATACCGCCATAATACAATGAGACAAAAGCGGCAGCGGTTGCAGCACTTAATCCTCTGTTTTCTGTCAGGAAAGTGCTGCTCCACAGACCTGTTGTCATCTCTACGCTGCAATAGCAGATAAAGGTAAGGAGTGCCCATTTTGCCCCTTTCAGTTTCAGTGCTTCGCGGTTTGTGATCAGTTTCTGTTCCTTTTTCTCGGCATCCGCTACTTCATTTTCTACGACCTTCCACTTCGGAAGAGTTACCAACATTGCGATGACCAGACAGAATTGAATGATGGAAATTGTGCGGTATCCACCGCGCCAATTGTTATTGACATTCAGGAAGCCGGAGATGATGATAGGTCCGGTGGTGGCACCGATTCCCCAGAAGCAATGCAGCCAGCTCATGTGACGAGCCTCATAATGTAGTGCAACGAAATTATTTAAGCCTGAATCAATGGCTCCGGCACCCAGTCCGAGAGGAATGGCAAGGACAAAGAGCCATATCACGGAAGGTGCAAAGGAATATCCCATCAATCCGGCTGCCGTCAAAAATACGCTGACCAATGTAATTCGACTGGTCTTAAAGCGTTGTATCATACGCGAACTGTTTAGCGAGCTGATAATTGTACAGCCAGATATGAACATAGATAAAATTCCTGCCATAGAGAGAGGTGCATTGATATCGAGCCTCATAGCCGGCCAGGTAGAACCGAGCAAGGAATCCGGCAGACCGAGACTGATAAATGCAAGATAAATTACAATAAGTAAAGTCATCATTTTAAATTCCTTCTTTCTGATAATAGATTATGAGTGACTATTTGTAAGGATTGTTGATATATTCTAACGTCAGGGCACATAGTCCAAGCAAATAGTAATGATCAATTTCCGCTGAATAACGCAGTTTTGGCATATGCTGTTCGGGTATACACATTTCACACAGAGCAATCAATTCTTCTAACATATCTTCCTGTATCGGGCTTCCGGTCAATACGACCTGAGTCGGATTGATGACGGCGACCAGAGAAGAAATGGTCTTAGAGACCAGTTTTAGTACTCCTTCACGTGTATTTAACAGCTGTATCTGCTCCGAATGGTTTAGTTCAAAGGGGAGATAAGAAACCTCTCCCGCAAAATTGGTGCTGCCGTGGAAGATGGTTCCGTTAATAATAATCCCGCAGCCTGCACAGACTTTTTCAAAAAAGGATACAAGTGCCATGGAGGAATCCTCTTCGGGTGATTCCTCTTGATAAAAGCCATAGGCAATCAGATTCATATCGTTATCGATTACTACGTCTACTCCGAACTGATCTGTCAGACGCTTGCGGAGAGGACAACCGTTCAACGCTTCGATATCACAGGATTCCACAACCATTTCGCGATTGACGATTCCGGGAATGCCAAAGCCGATTGCATTGATGATTGGATATTTTTCTATCAGTTCAGATACCAGATCTTCGATTTCTTGATAATCAAGTAAGTCCTTATCCAGGCTTGAACTTTCTACAATCTGTCCAAGCAAATCCATGACACCGTAATGCAATTTGCGATTTCCACCAATGGTAGTAGCATAAATACATAGAATGTACGAAAAATGCTCATTGAATCGGTATGCCTTGGCAGGTCTGCCGACAGAGCAGGTATTGATGAGATCTTCTACTTCTAATATCTCACCTGTTTCGGAAAGTTCATTTAGCAGGGTATTACAAGTGGCGACGCTGAGACCTGTGATTTTGGAAACGGTGTTCTTGGTACCACAGGGAAGCGCCTTAAGAGCATTCTTAACAATTTCTATATTATAACTTCGAACCTGAGCGGTGTTACTTACACTGATGGAATGATTCATGCGAATTCCTCCGATTTATTTTATAATAAATATTATAACTATTATAATAATTATGTCAAGAACATTTATATTATGAATAT
>CAZWXS010000104.1:0-4816 GCA_964638005.1 uncultured Lachnospiraceae bacterium | reverse complement strand
TTCACCTATTCCTGCAAACTGTAGTCATTGTACAGCAAAACGATACAAACGGCAAGCAGCGAAATTTGCCTGTATAAAAACATGATTTTTTGGCAGACAACGCATGGAACTGTCGCTCATTTTATGATACTATGAGTGGAGAGCTTTTATTTTTATATGTATAAGGCAGGGAAACAGAAAGTGATGAACGCGGGAATGATTGAGATTGATTTACATGGTATGAATGTATATCAGGCGAAAGTGAAGATAGACAGTCAATTGAACAAGGCAGGCGGAGGAATATACAGGCTGCGTCTGATTCATGGTTATCACGGCGGTACCGGAATCAGGGATATGATTGAAGAGGAATATAATTATGGCAGGCATCCAAAGGTAATCCGCATACAGGGCGGTAATAATCCCGGAATTACGGAGCTTGTACTAAGAGAATTGTAGCGGAGGACGAAAGTGGAATACAAAATAGGTGCTATCGTAAATGACCTTACAGAGACCCTTGAGGAGAGAACAGGAAGCAGGGGATTACAGTGCAGGATGGCAGTGAGCCAGGAACTTCCATATCTGCTGTGCGGTGACGGAGAACAGTTGAAACAGATGCTTTTGCATCTTATTTTGAATGCAGTGAAATATACGGACAAAGGCGCAGTGACCATGTCAGTCAATTGCGAAAAGAAGAGCGAGGGTGAGGTTGTATTAAAGTTTAGGATAGCCGATACAGGATGCGGAATCAAAGAGGAGGAACTTGAAAAACTGCGTGAGAAGCTGGACAGTCATATCGAAGTATCCAGCGTATACGGAAAAGGTTCCATATTCTCGCTTTCCATGGCGCAGAGTGTAAAGTACTGGGATGCATCTGAGACTTTTTTTGAGCAATTGCAGCAGATCCCGGGAATTGATACAGCTACAGGTATTCAAGCATGCGGAACACGGGAAATCTATCAGCAGGTGGTCGAGACATTTTATGATGCGGCGATGAAGCAGGCTGATTTGATCGAGGAACTTCAGAGAACCGAAGATTATAAAAATTACACCATACAGGTACATGCGCTGAAAAGTTCTGCCAGATTGATCGGGGCGTTGGGATTATCGGAGCATGCACGGCGGCTGGAGGAGTGCGGACGTGCGGAGGATACGGATACCATCCGCAATGAAACTCCGCAGTTATTGCTGTCTTATCGTACATATGCAGAGCAGTTGAAGCCGCTGTTTGTCAATCTGGCGGAGGAAGACACAAAGCCGATGCTGGAAGAGAAGATGCTTAGAGAAGCTCTCACGGCTCTGAGTGAGGCTGTGGAGGTATTTGACTTTGACAGTGCGGACGGTATGATGAATACATTATCAAAGTACCGAATACCGGAGCATTTTCAAAAAAAATATCAACAAATAAAAACTTATATGGCAGAAGTTGCAAGGGATGATATAATGGAAATCATCAAAGAGTATCTGGTCGAGGAGGAACACTGATGGACAGAAGAATACTGATCGTTGGAGAATCAACATCATTTATCGTAACAGCGATTACGGCGGAATTTCAGGAGATGGGATATGAATGCGAGTTTGCGGCATTTGACTTGACAGAAATCAGCCAAATGGAGAATAAACCTGCATTGATTTTTTTATACCTGGATGAGCAGGCGTCCGGAAAAGCAGATGTACTGGTCTATATACGGGATATCTGTATGGAAGAAGAGAGATTGCTCTTTTTGATCGGGTATTCACCGGATGTAGAAGAGGTTAAGAAGAAGATGCCATCGGAAATCATAGGCGGGATCTTTGAGCGGCCGCTCAATGTCAAGGTCATTGGAGAGAAACTGAACATGATCGTGGCTAAGGGCGAATTGGATGAGAAGAAAAAGCACATCCTTGTAGTAGATGATTCGGGGACGACACTTCGGGCAGTCAAGACATGGCTGTCGGGTAAGTACCGTGTATCCATGGTGAATTCAGCGACCAATGCCATTGCTTTTTTAGCGACCAATCAGCCGGATTTGATTTTATTGGATTACGAAATGCCTGTCTGTTCAGGTCCACAGATGTTAGAAATGATACGTGCCGAGGTGAAGACAAGCTCCATTCCGGTCATGTTCCTGACAGCCAAGGGCGACAAAGAGAGCGTGAAGAAGGTATTATCCCTAAAGCCGGAAGGCTATATGTTAAAAACAATGCCGCCGGGACAGATCGTGTCTACCATAGATGCATTTTTTGAGGCGAAGAAGGGGAAGCAGATCAATTAGCAAGGTGCGTTGATTGCGGGAGGGTTAAGTGATTATGCAAATAAAAGAAATCATATCGAAAATGAGCTTGGAAGAAAAGGCGGGAATGTGTTCCGGCAGTGACTTTTGGCATACGAAAGCGGTAGAGAGGCTGGATGTTCCGGCAATCATGGTCAGCGACGGCCCTCACGGACTTAGAAAACAGGCTGATCAGGGAGATCATCTCGGGGTGAATGAAAGTATTGTCGCAGTGTGCTTTCCGACTGCATGTGCGACTTCCTGTACATTTGACAGAAAATTGATGAAGGAGCTTGGAGAGACGCTGGGAAAGGAATGCCAGGCAGAGGATCTTGCGGTTTTATTGGGTCCGGCGGTCAACATCAAGCGTTCTCCTCTGTGTGGACGGAATTTCGAGTATTTATCAGAGGATCCTTATGTGGCGGGTGAACTGTCTGCTGCATATATACGGGGCGTACAGTCACAAAATGTCGGAACGTCTATCAAGCATTTTGCTGCAAACAATCAGGAACATGAGAGGATGTCAGGATCTTCGGAGATAGACGAGAGGACATTCAGGGAAATCTATCTGCCGGCATTTGAAACAGCGGTTAAGAAAGCACAGCCGTGGACGGTGATGTGTTCTTATAACAGGATCAACGGTGTATTTGCTTCGGAGAATAAGAGGCTGTTAACAGATATCCTGCGGGATGAATGGGGATTTGAAGGAGTTGTCGTATCTGACTGGGGTGCAGTCAGTGACCGTGTGGCAGGTGTCATTGCGGGACTGGAACTGGAGATGCCGAGCAGCAATGGTACAAATGACAAGAATATTGTCCAGGCGGTTCGGGATGGTGTATTATCGGAAGCCGTGCTTGATACGGCAGTCGAGAGGATTTTGAAAATTGTATTTCGATATATGGAGCATAGACAGGCTGAGGCGTTCGATCGTGAGGCAGATCATAAAAAGGCGGTCGAGGTAGCAAAGCAGTGTATGGTTCTTTTGAAAAATGAGGATGGAATATTACCGCTCAAAGAGGGAGAAGACGACATTGCATTGATTGGTGGATTTGCTGAAAAGCCACGTTTCCAGGGTGGCGGAAGTTCACATATCAATTCCTACAAAGTTCCTTCCGGTGTGGAGACGATGAAGAAGTACGGTGCTGTAAAATATGCAGAAGGATTTTCTGCAACTGCGGACGTGATAGATGAGCAGATGTTTCGGGAAGCAATCGAGACGGCAAAGGCAGCGAAGAAAGTCATTGTATTTGCCGGACTTCCGGACTCTTTCGAGTCAGAGGGTTATGACCGAAGCCATATGCGTCTTCCGAATTGCCAGAATCAGTTGATTGAAGAAATTCTGAAGGTACAGCAGAATGTGATCGTTGTCCTACACAATGGTTCACCTGTGGAACTGCCGTGGGCAGACCGTGTAAAGGGCATTGTGGAAGCCTATCTGTGCGGCGAGGGTGTAGCAGAGGCACTTGCAGATATACTTTACGGCAAGGCGAATCCCTGCGGCAAATTGGCGGAGACATTTCCGCTGAAATTAGAGGACAATCCTTCTTATCTGAATTTTCCGGGAACAGGTGGCAAGGTCAATTATGCGGAAGGTGTATTTGTCGGTTACAGATATTATGATACCAAGAAGATGGCAGTGCGCTATCCGTTTGGTTACGGACTCAGTTATACTTCTTTTGAGATTTCAAATCTCCGCCTAAGCAAGACTTCCGTTAAGGAGTCAGAGACCGTTGAGGTTCGTGTGGATGTGAAGAATACAGGCAGTATGGCGGGCAAGGAGGTCGTACAGCTCTATGTGAAAGATACAACGGGTGCAGCGATCCGTCCGGAGAAGGAACTTAAGGGATTTGAAGCAGTATCCTTGAATCCGGATGAAACAAAGACAGTTGTCATGGAATTGGATAAACGTTCCTTTGCATGGTACAATGAGACAATCAAGAACTGGTATGCAGCTACCGGTGATTATGTGATCATGGTCGGTAATTCGTCTCGTGATATTGCCGCAGAGGCAACTGTGCAGTATATTTCTGAAACGAAGCTTCCGTTTGTTGTGACAAAGGATACCACTTTGGGAGAACTGTTACAGCATGAGGAACTGAAGGAGTATACAAGGCAGAATCTGATGTGCAGAATGGGCGTACTGGTGTCTGACGAAGAAACCATGGAAGAAAACGCCGCGGCAGCAGAAGCCATCACAGAAGAAATGCAGGAAGCAATGGTCCGCTATATGCCGATCCGTTCGCTGAGGAGTTTTGATAACTTTCCGAATGAAGATATGGAGAAGGCTGTTGAGGAATTGAATAAAATAAGCTCTAGTAAGCCGTAAATAAATAGTAAGCTATAAATAAATAGTAAGCCGTAATGTAGACCGCCACGCACCTCGATTCCGCTGGCACTGCATCTTGGTCACGGGCTTCGCCCTATGAATAACGACAAAAAGATATTTGCTTATGTGTCAGCACAATGCAAATATCTTTTTGTCGTTATTCGCATGGCTCATTGCAGGCGTGAACTTTTTTTCAATATACATCCCACAACACATTTCCAATATACATTCCTTTAGCATTCACAATATGATTTATAACTTA
>CAZWXS010000103.1:0-4886 GCA_964638005.1 uncultured Lachnospiraceae bacterium | reverse complement strand
GAGTGGCAGAGTAATCCAGATATGTCGCAAAGCGCTCCTTAACCAAATTGGAATAGGCAATGTTCTGCGCCACTGTATCAAGAGTGGATATTTCCGAGTCCACAAAAGAGGATACCGTCATTACATTTTGTTCTATCGCATCAAATGCCTGCCGCTTGATCTTGCCGGTTTCTGATATGACGAAGTAGAGCATATAGGAAAAGAATATGGCAAAAGACACAATGAAAAATGCGATTTGTAAGGTGGCCTGTATGCTTTTGGGACGTCTCTTCATTATTTGGATCCTTTCCATAGCGGATGTAACAGGTATCAGACAGGGGTAAAAAAATGACATGGTTCTGTCCGTAAATATACATTCAAAAAAGAGGACTCTCCCTTTATAATAAATCATAACAATCGATTGTCAAGCATCTATTAACTGTTAAAAATAAGGAGGAAACTATGAAGGCTCTTAAAAAAGTATTAACATTAGGCTTGGTTTTATCAATGGTAATGGGACTTGCCGGATGTGGACAGCAGAGTGCAGCCGAGGCTACAACAACAGAGGTGGTACAGGAAGAAAGCAGTGTCAAGGAAAGCGATACACCAAAAGAGGAGACACAGGAAAACAGCAACAGCGATATTACGATTACATATATGGCAAGCCAGGACTGGGTACAGGATGCGGAACTGGAATTGGGAGAAAAGTTTACGGAAGAAACCGGTATCAAGGTTGACTATCAGATCATTCCCGCAGACCAGTATGAAAATCTGTTGATGACAAAATTGAACACAGGTGAATGTACCGATCTGTTCGGTGCACAGAGTGGACGTTTCAATATACAGACGCAGGTCGATGTAGAGAAAAATGCAGTTGATCTGAGCAGTGAAAGCTGGGCAGACAATGTGGAACCGGCTGCAGCAGGTGAGTTATCAGTGGACGGAAAATTATACGGCCAGCCGGTACAGGATGTTTCGGCAGTATGGGCAATGGCATATAACAAACAGGTCTTTGCCGATCTGGGCTTGGAAATACCGACTACATACGCAGAATTCAAGGATGTGTGTGATGCAATATTGCAATCCGGCAAAACACCGATCTATGAAAGTGTTTCAGATGTATGGCACCATACGCTCTGGCTGGAGAATGCTGTTGCGGCGGCACAGGCAGATCCGACATTGGTAGATGCATTGAATGAAAATACATCCACATTTGTGAGTAATGATGATCTGGAACTGATACTTACGCAGATTAAGGAAATGGCTGATGCCGGATATTGGGGAGAAAACTATATGTCCAATACCAACGCTGATGCAGCAAAGAATCTGGCATCAGGAGAATATGTCATGGCAGTGGCCAATCAAGGTATGGGCGCAGAGATCAATGCAATAGATCCTTCTTTTGGTGTTGATAACATTGGGTACTTTGTAATGCCTTTATGTGACAATCAGATATTGAATGTGAATTCCTGCGGACCTTCCAGATTTATCTATTCCGGCTCGGAAAATGCAGATGCAGCAAAGAAGTACTTAGAGTTCATGGCATCTGATGAGAGCCTTGCATATCTGACAGAGCATGTTGCAAAGTTCAATCAGCTTCCGTTTTCGAATGCACCTTCTGCATATTCGGAAACCATTCAGGACTTCTATGACAGATATCCGACAAAAGAAAATGTATTCCAGGCATCTGTGAAGTACTTCAATCCGCAGTGGATGGATATGGGTGCGAATATTTCAGCTATGTTATTGGGTGAAATGACAGAAGAGGAAGTCTTGGCAGATATTGATAAGATGAGAGCGGAACAGGCAAAGGCAGCCAGTGATCCGGCTTGGGCTAAATAGAAAAACTAAAAATCAATATGAGGTCGTCTTATCCCTTAGAGACGACCTCTTTTTAGAAAGGCGATCAGCATGAAAAAAAAGAACGTATATCCGATATACTTTTCCTTCGCGGCACTTTTGATCTATTCTGTTTTGTTTGTGCTGCCGGGAATTATCGGTATCGGTTATTCCTTTACGGATTGGTCAGCGTATTCCGATCAATTATCATTTGTCGGACTTGAAAATTTCAAAACCGTATTTTCAGCAGATGAGAACTACACGATCGTAATCAAGAATACACTGTGGTTCACATTGGTGACGACATTGTTGAAGAATGCAATCGGTTTGATTCTGGCTGTATTGTTGACAAAGTCCATCAAACTGCTGAACATGCACAGAGGCATTATGTTCATGCCTTCGGTATTGTCAACCTTGATCATCGGTATGATTTTCAAATCCATATTGGATCCGCAGGGAGGACTGCTGAACGGCTTCTTCAGATCCATAGGGCTTGACATGCTGGCTCAAAAATGGCTGGTAACCTCGGAGCTTGCATTTGGGTCGGTGATGGCAGTGGACATATGGAGAGGTGTCGGATATATCATGACAATCTTGATTGCGGGTATCATGTCGATTTCAACGACCTATTATGAAGCGGCGGCCATTGACGGTGCCAGCGGCTTTCAGAAGTTTCGTTATATTACATTCCCGTTGCTGCTGCCGACCATGGCAACGACTACCGTATTGAATGTCATATACGGACTGAAGGTGTTTGATATGGTATATGCATTGACAAATGGCGGACCGGGTAAGGCGACGACAGAAGTACTGTATACGGCAGTGTTTAAAAAGTTTGGAACGGGACAGTATGCGGTCGGAACTGCATTGTCGTCGGTGATGTTCATATTTATGGTCATCATAGGATTCTTTATGATACGGATTATGACAAAGGATGAGGTGGTGGAGTAATGAGTCCGAGATCAAAACTAAAACTTATTTTCTCGAATATTTTGGCATGGATCATATCCGTGATATGTCTTGTGCCGCTTGTCCTGATTCTGTTCAACTCGTTGAAGGACAGCATCCATGCATCGGAAATGAATTTGCAGCTGCCGCAATTACCGATTCAGTGGAGTAATTTTGCCGTTGTCATTGAAAAGGGAAAACTGTTTGCATCTTTTCTGAACAGTCTGACCTATTCTGTCGGTAGCGTGCTCTTGTGTACGGTGTTTGCAGCTTTGGCGGCATATGTGTTTTCCAGGAATCAGACAAAATTGAATCAGATTTTGTATCTATATATGGTTCTGGGCATTACGATGCCGATCAATTATGTTGCATTGACAAAGGTGCTGATGGTATTGCAGCTGAATAATACCAGAGGAGGGATCGTGCTGCTATATACGGCAATGCAGCTGCCCTTTACGGTTTTCCTGTTTCATGGCTTCGTGGCAAAGGTTCCGGTAGAACTGGACGAGGCAGCAATCATAGATGGATGCAATGTATGGAAACTGTTCTTTTACATTGTGTTTCCGATGATGAAGCCGGCGGTGGCTACGGCAGTCGTATTGACATTTTTGAACACATGGAATGAATTCGTATCACCATTGTATTTCCTGAGCAGTTCCACGAAATGGCCGATGACTTTGTCTGTCTATAATTTCTTCGGAATCTATTTTAAGGATTGGAATCTGGTGTGTGCGGATATTGTGCTTACCAGTGCCCCTGTATTGCTGGTGTATTTATTCGGACAGAAATATATTGTATCAGGTATGACAGCCGGTGCAGTGAAAGGATAAGAGCGGATGATGAAGCAATATATTGAACAATTGAATGATCATATTGTACGGGTTTCTTATACCTGCCAGGATGCCATGCCTCCCCAAAGCGAACTGATATCGGACAGTTTTGAGAAACAGGCTGTCGTGAACAAGTGTGTTCATGAAACCTTATCTTCTGTAGAATTCTTATATGCCGGAGATACGGTTCTTGTACAAACAGGAGAGGAATTGTCGGAAAAGGAGGTTTCTCGCTATGTGATAGACGGAGAACCTCAAATCATGAAAAAACAGACAGCAAACGGAGAGGTTTCCTATATTGCAAATGCGACAGAAAAGTTTGAACGGTATTCCTATATGGGGGAATTGGAATTTGAAATCGGAGCGGATGAACTGCTGCTTGGATTGGGGCAGTATGAGGATGGGATTTTTGATTACAGGAACCATACAGAATATCTATATGAATCCAATATGCGGATAGCACTTCCTATATTGATGACCACGGGGCACTATGCCATTTTTGTGGATTCACAGAGCAATATGATTTTTAAAAGCGAGGGCAGATCGATTCGTTTCGAGATAGATACTACCGAACACCTTACATATTATGTCATACTGGGAAAAGACATTGCCGAAATCATAAGGGACATTCAGGAGTTGACAGGCAAGGCAGCTTTGCTGCCGAGATGGGCATTTGGCTATATACAGAGCAGGGAAAGGTACAGGACATCCGAGGAGATTCTGGGCATTGCGGATGAATTCCGTAAGCGGGATATTCCGTTGGACTGTATCGTGCAGGATTGGCACAGCTGGAAAGAGGGGCTGTGGGGAGAAAAGAAATTCGACCCCGCAAGGTATCCGGATGTACCGGCGCTTGTGCAGGCATTGCATGACAGGAACAGTAGATTTATGATTTCTGTATGGCCTAATATGAATCCGGAATGTGATGATTATCAGGAGTTTGCGGAACAGAATCTTTTATTGGAAAACGCAAATGTATATAATGCGTTTGCAGAGGAGGCGGCTGCACTCTATTGGAAGCAGTGTGAAACAGAAATCATGAGTGCGGAATGTGATGCGCTGTGGTGTGATAATGCGGAACCGTTTTCCGATGCCGATTGGTACGGAGAAACAAAAAGAAGTGAGGAGCAGCGTTATCGTCTGGTGGTCGAGGAATCTAAAAAATCAATTCCATGGGAAAAGATCAATTCGTATGGCCTATATCACGCACGGGGAATCTATCATAATTGGAGGCGTACGGTACCGAATAAAAGAGTGGTCAATCTGACGCGCTCCTCATATGTATCAGGT
>CAZWXS010000102.1:0-4963 GCA_964638005.1 uncultured Lachnospiraceae bacterium | reverse complement strand
GTTTGGCAAAAGGAGAAATGAAATGAATGTATTACATGATGTAGTGATTATCGGATCGGGTCCGGCAGGAATCACGGCAGCCATTTACGCAAAGAGAGCCGGTCTGGATGCTGTTTTGATTGAAAAGGCTTCTATGGGAGGCGGACAAGTTCTAAACACTTATGAAGTAGATAATTATCCCGGTCTGCAGGGAATCAATGGATTTGATTTGGGCATGAAATTTACAGAACATGCATCTAAGCTGGGTGTAGAGATAAAAGAAGCGGATGTCACGAAGTTGGAAGTGGCAGAACAGATTAAGAAGGTCTATACAGAAAAAGAAGTTATAGAAACAAAGACCATAATCGTGGCAAGCGGAGCGGCACACAGAAAGTTAGGCGTTCCGGGCGAGGATAAGCTTTCAGGAATGGGAGTTTCGTATTGCGCAACCTGTGACGGAGCATTTTTCAAAAATAAGAAGGTTGCTGTTGTGGGTGGCGGCGATGTGGCACTTGAAGATGCGATTTTTCTGGCACGTGCCTGTGAAAAGGTATATCTGATACACAGGCGGGACGAGTTCCGTGCCGTAAAGGTTCTGTGTGATGCAGTCAAAGAGACTGCTAACATCGAAATCATCTGGGACAGCATCGTTACTTCTATTGAAGGCGAGGAGCAGGTAGAGGCTCTGACGATACAAAATGTATATACCGGTACGGAATCCAAACAGGATGTTGACGGTGTCTTTATTGCAGTCGGCAATATTCCGAATACTTCTTATATTACAGAAGTCAAGAAGGATGTGGCAGGCTATCTGGTAGCGGGTGAAGACTGTGCGACGGATGTGGCAGGTGTATTTGCGGCAGGAGACATCAGGACAAAGGGCCTGCGCCAGATTGTAACGGCAGTTGCCGATGGAGCCAATGCGGTGACCAGTGTACAGGAATATTTATTGCGCATGGAAAAATGATGAAATAAGGTTCTTTAGGTTGACAATTATTACGTGACATGATATATTTTATTACGGATGTAACAATTTTGTAACAAATGTGACAATACGAAAGATAACAATAAAGAAACAATAATTTGGAGGGTTACGATGAAGAAAGGGGTACTGAAAGCCGCGGCATTTTGTCTGGCGAGTACGATTGCAGTTACAAGCATAGCTTTACCGACGGATGCAGCCTCATTTTCATCCATTTTACCGGCAGCAGGGGGAGCGTTGGTAGTCGGTGAAGGCATTTCGGTCAAGCAGATTCAAAAAGAAAAGCGTGACCAGATTGTCACAAAGGCACGTAATAATATTCAAACCATTCAAGAGACTTCTGTTCCGGCAGCAGCAACGCTTGTGAATACAGAGACTTCTGATAAAACAAAGTCAACGACTGTAACAGCTGCAACGTCAAATACAACGAATGCGGCAGCAAATAGTTCCACGGGGCTTCCGATGGCAGGAGGAGCAGTGGTGGTAGAAGTTCCTTCCGCACCGACACAACAGACGAGTTCATCTGTCGGCAGTCAGACAAGTTCATCTGCCAGCAGTAATTCTGTAACACCGTCAACAACACCGGTTGATTCGTCTGCAACAGCAGCAACTCAGGATGGAGCCGGCAGTACGGTTTCAGGAAACAGTGCCGCACCGGCTGATGCAACGGCTAATACACAGACGGCGGCACCGGTGATAGAGATTGCAACCGGAGAAGAGAAGAATAAGGAAGAGGATTTCACAGGTCTGATGATTGCGCAGGTTTCCAACTATGTCAACATCAGAGATGCAGCCAGCGAAGAAGGCGAAGTTGTAGGTAAGTTATATAACAACTCTGCAGGTGAGTGGTTAGGCGCCGAGGGTGATTGGTATAAGATCAAATCAGGAAACGTAGAAGGATATGTAAAGAGTGAATTTGTAGTGACAGGCGATGCAGCTGTAGCACTTGCGGCAGAGGTAGGTCACAGGGTAGCGGTTGTTACCACGACAACACTGAAGGTAAGGCAGGATCCAAGTACAGAAGCGATTGTTCTCGGCTTGGTACCGATAGAGGATCAGTTGACGGTTGTAGAAGAAACCGAGAACTGGGTTAAGGTATCCATCGAGGAAGGTGACGGCTGGGTATCAAAGGAGTTTGTTGATGTTTCAACAGAGTTTGTCAGAGCTGAATCAAAGGCTGAAGAAGAAGCTCGTTTAAAGAAGGAAGAAGAAGCTCGTAAGCAGGCACAGGAAGCAGCCCGCAAAGCGCAGAGTTCAAATAAGACAACAGCAGCAACATCTAATGCTACAGCACCGGTAGCTGCGGTATCAGGCAGTGGTACGGGTTCGGCAGTTGCAAATTACGCATTGCAGTTTGTCGGCAATCCATATGTATATGGCGGCACAAGCTTGACAAACGGTACAGACTGTTCAGGATTTACAATGGGTGTATACAGGAACTTTGGCGTATCCTTACCGCACTCATCAGGAGCACAGCGCAGCATGGGTTATGATGTCGGTGGTATCGGCAACGCACAGCCGGGAGATATCGTATGCTACTCAGGTCATGTAGGTATCTATATCGGTGGTGGTCAGATTGTCCATGCAAGTACGGCAGCAACAGGTATTAAGGTTTCAAACGCAGGTTACAGATCGATTTTGTCAGTACGAAGAATCTTCTAACATAATATTGTAAGGTGTGAAAAGAGTTCATCTTAGGATGGGCTCTTTTTGATGGAAGATAAGATGCCGATCGACAAAAAAATTATTCAAATGTATTACAAAAGTATTGACAAAGTATCAAATATGCAAAGTGCACAAAATGTTTGAATTTGACGAATGATGCGGTTGAAAATGCTGTCGAATGGGATGGAAGATATCCACATCCAAAAAAGTTCAAAAATGCGCAAATAGGACTTATACACCAACTTATACACATTATCCACAGAAAAAGAAGGAAAAATCACGAAGAATTTTGAACAAATGTTTTGTTGGATTATAATAAAATTAGGAATTTGTAAAAAAAACGAGAAAAAAGTCTTGACAGCTTTTGTCGCTTTATGTTCTCTTGCTAATGGATGCGGAAATGTGGTATACTGATGCTATCAAAAATAATTCGCTTTATACTCGCGAAGGCGTAAAGGAGTGACCGTTATGAAGTATATTATATGCGGCAAGAATATCGATGTGACAGAAGGACTTAAGACAGCAGTAGAGGATAAAATCGGTAAGTTGGAGCGTTACTTTACTCCCGATACAGAGGTTCATGTGACATTAAGCGTAGAAAAGGATCGTCAGAAGATAGAAGTGACCATCCCTGTGAAGGGCAGCATCATTCGTTCCGAACAGGTGAGCAATGATATGTATGTTTCTATTGATCTGGTAGAAGAGATCATTGAGCGTCAGTTAAAGAAGTACAAGAACAAGCTGACTGATGCAAAGCATGGGACAAGCAATTTCAAGCAGGAGTTCCTTGACAAGGATTATTCGGAGGATGAAGAAGTAAGAATCATCAGAACCAAGAAGTTTGACATCAAGCCGATGTATCCGGAGGATGCATGTGTACAGATGGAACTTTTGGGACACGGATTTTATGTATTTTGTAATGCAGAGACAGATCAGGTAAATGTAGTGTATAAGAGAAAAGGAAACACATATGGTCTCTTGGAACCGGAAGTTTAAGCATTTCATCTAATGTAAGTTATTATGAAACTCCTTAGTACGAATCGTATTAAGGAGTTTTATTTGCCTCGGAGGACTCATTTTAATGAATATGGATGGTATGGATATTATGGAAGAGAGAAAAAGTATTATGGATATTGACACGGTTGCGTTGGATGATACCGACAGTGCGATCCGCATTATAGATCAAACGCAGCTGCCGTATAAAACAGAAGTGATCAGCCTCAGGACACAGAAGGAGATTTGGAATGCAATCTATCTGCTGCAGGTCAGGGGCGCACCGGCAATCGGAGTAACAGCGGCTTACGGAATCTATTTGGCAGCAAAGGAAATCATAAGCGACGGAAATGCCAAGACCTACGAGGAATTCATGGCAAAATTCAACGAGGCAAAGGATTATTTGGATTCTTCCCGTCCGACGGCGGTAAATCTGTCATGGGCGCTCAACAGGATGCAGGGCGTATGTGAACGAAATTGTGAGAAGACGCTTGGACAGATTGTAGAATGTCTGCATGACGAAGCGGTGGAGATTCAGGCAGAGGACATCCGAGTATGCAAGGCAATCGGAGAGTATGGTCTGTCTTTGGTAAAGCCGGGGGATGGATTGCTGACACACTGCAATGCAGGACAGCTTGCCACATCTAAGTATGGAACAGCAACCGCACCGATGTATCTGGGACATGAGAGAGGATACGATTTTAAAATATTTGCAGATGAAACAAGACCTTTGTTACAGGGTGCCAGGCTGACGGCATATGAACTACAGTCTTCCGGTCTTGATGTCACACTCATCTGCGATAATATGTCTGCAACGGTCATGCGTAACGGTTGGGTCAATGCGGTGTTTGTCGGCTGCGACAGAGTTGCGGCGAATGGGGATACGGCAAATAAGATCGGAACCTCGGTAGTGGCGACTGTTGCAAAACGTTACAATGTACCGGTCTATATCTGCGCACCGACTTCTACAATTGATATGAATACGCTGACCGGAGATGATATCCATATAGAGGAGAGATCGGCAGAGGAAGTGACAGAGATGTGGTATAAGGAACGTATGGCGCCGGAGGGGGTCAAGGTATTCAATCCCGCGTTTGATGTAACAGATCATGATCTGATTGCAGGAATCATAACAGAATACGGAATTGCCCGAGCACCATATGTTGAGTCATTAAAAGCCATTTTTACAAAAAAAACACAAGGGAAAAACTAGTCTTGTATTTTTGCGCAAGATTTGCAGATTAAATGCAAAAAGTAGTTTGCATTAACTTTGAGGCAGGAAAAAGGGCTTTTTAAGTCTTTTCCTGCCTCATTTTTATTGTTTGCAAATCTTGAAAGTCCATA
>CAZWXS010000101.1:0-5010 GCA_964638005.1 uncultured Lachnospiraceae bacterium | reverse complement strand
ATTCCGCTTGGAGCAGCAGTTGGTTTGATTGGACCTTCCGGTGCCGGTAAGTCTACGATTGCAGATGTAATATTAGGCATACTGACTCCGACGGCAGGGGCTGTTCATTACGGTTCTATGAACGTTCATGAACATCCGATTAAATGGTCTAAGAAACTGGCATATATTCCGCAGGCGATTTTTCTCGCGGATGAGAGTATCCGTTCCAATGTTGCATTTGGAATCAAAGAGGATGAAGTAGACGATGCCAAGGTATGGGCAGCTTTGGAAGAGGCGCAGCTCAAAGAGTTCGTGGAGAAATTGCCGGACGGACTAGATACGATGACAGGAGAACGCGGTGTCAGACTTTCGGGTGGACAGCGTCAGAGAATCGGTATTGCAAGAGCGTTGTATGACAATCCGGAGATATTGGTACTGGATGAAGCAACCTCAGCTTTGGATTCAGAAACAGAGTCAGCGGTCATGGAGGCAATCGACAGATTACAGGGACGTAAGACTTTAATCATCATTGCACACAGACTGACGACAATCCGAAATTGTCAGGTGGTCTTTAAGGTGGATGGCGGCAAAATCGAGAGGGTTGAAAATCAGGAAGAACTACAGTCAAAGTAAGAGGCATTAGGAAATTTAAATGATCGCTAGAGTGATAATGAGGAATTGCTATGAATGAATTGATGGTCAGTGTAGTGTTTATTACATACAACCATGAGAAATATGTCCGTAAGGCGTTAATGAGTGTCCTGCAGCAAGAAACAGATTTTCCTTTTGAAGTGATTGTAGGGGAAGACTGTTCAACAGACAATACGCGTGCAATTTTGCAGGAAATCAAGGAACTGTACCCGGAGCAGGTGAAACTGTTATTCAGAGAGAAGAATCTGGGCAGACCGACTCTGAATGTGTATCAGACTTCAATGGAGTGCAAAGGGAAATATGTTGCGTACCTTGAAGGCGACGATTACTGGACGGATACAAAGAAACTGCAGAAACAGGTAGATTATCTGGAGGCACATCCAGAGTATATAGCGGTCACACATACGTGTGAACTGGTAGATGAAGAGGACAGAACCATTACCGATGAGAATGTCCGAAAAATTGGTGAGATGTATGACTGGGACGGCAGATTTACCTTTGAAGATTATAAGCATCAGTCCAATTGGGCAGGACATTATGGAACGGTATTGTGCAGGAATATTTATCGAGAAGGCAAATATGATTATTCTGTACTCTATAAGGCGCATGATTTCTTTGATGATGGTGTGATTTTGATGTTCTTACTCTTGCAGGGAGACATCTGGCGTATGAAAGATACCATGAGTGCATGGCGCTATGTTCGTAAAAAGGGTGGCGGTAACTGGAATTCCATATCTATGAATCGTGATACGATTCGGGAAGATTGTTATCTGACACAGCATCTGTTAAAATGGTGTATAGACAATTTCGGATTGACGGACGACGGAAGACAGATTGCGAATCGTGATTTCGAGACGGCTTTGAATGCATTTGTACACAAGCCCAATGGTCAAAATCTGAAATTTGTAAAGGATATGTTCGGATATAATATCAAAGAAGTTGTTATGCAGGGTCAGAAAACATCTTTATTGACCTATTCGGCGAAGGCAGTTATGAAAAGATTGCGCAGAGGCAAGCCTACGAAACAAGCCTGACAGTCAGATATGGCTGCATAGGATAGAAGGATGGATTCTGTCGGGAGGTTAAGGATTTGGAAGAGAAGAAGATACTGGTGACGCGTTCATCAATGCCGCCGTTTGAAGAATATGTGGAAGCCATTCGTCCCTTATGGGAGTCAGCGTGGCTGACCAATATGGGGCCGAATCATGAACTGTTGATGAAGAAACTGGCAGAGTATCTGCAAGTGTCAAATTTGTCTCTCTTTGTGAACGGACATATGGCTCTGGAACTTTGTATACAGGCAATGGGGCTGACGGGAGAGGTCATCACGACACCGTTTACATTTGTGTCTACAACACATGCCATTATCAGAAACAATCTGACAGCGGTTTTCTGTGATATCAACCCCGAGGATTATACCATTGATGCGGATAAGATAGAAGCGCTGATTACAGATAGGACATCAGCAATCATTCCGGTACATGTCTACGGGAATGTATGTGATGTCGACAAGATAGATGCCATTGCGAAGAAGCATGGTTTAAAGGTACTGTATGATGCGGCTCATGCATTCGGAGAGTCAGTCAACGGAGTCGGCATCGGCAATTTCGGCGATGCATCGATGTTTAGTTTTCATGCGACCAAAGTATTTAATACAATAGAGGGCGGTGCGATCACAACTGCGAACAAGCATCTGGATGCCGAGCTGTATAAGTTAAAGGACTTCGGAATCAAGGATGAAGAGGTGATTGACGGCGTTGGCGCAAATGCAAAGATGAACGAATTTGCGGCAATCATGGGTCTTTGTAATCTGGTTCATCTTGAAGAGGAAATTGCAAAGCGCAAAGCAGTTGTGGAGAAATATCGTGAGCGATTGGGGAAAGCGGATGGATTGAAAATCATGTATGATGTACCTGAGGTGCAGTCCAATTATGCATATTTTCCTGCAGTGTTTGATGAGGCAATATTCGGATCATCCAGAGACGATGTATTTGCAAGATTAAAGGAACACAATATATATGCACGTAAGTATTTCTATCCACTGACAACGGATCTGGAGTGTTTTGGAGACAGATTTGCAGGCACAGACATTCCGGTGGCAAGACGGATTGCCAATCGTGTGCTGACACTGCCGATGGCAGCAGGACTATCGCTTGAGGATGTGGACAGAATCTGCGATGTTATTTTAAACAGATAGCATATGTAATGCCATATAAGAGGGCCAAATATGATTATTGTAAGGATTACAAGCGGCCTCGGTAATCAGATGTTCCAGTATGCATTCTATCGACTGATGCAGGAACGGTATCCCGAGACAGAGGTTAGAGCAGATATTACATGGTTTCATGCAAATGATGACCATCACGGCTATGAACTGGAACGTATTTTTGCAGATGTTTCCGGTTCTGATTTTATGCTGAAAAAGGCATCTATGGGGCAATTGTGTCGTGTGACAGGGATGATTCCGAATTTTATGTCGGGTAATGCCGGCATTGCATTTGAGAAGATCAGACGATATCCCAATCGGATCATTCGTGAGTTTACACAAAAAAAATGTCTGCCGCGGCGTATTGATGAACTGGAACTGTGCTTTGGCGAAGGCGTTATGACGGCAGAGGAACTGTATCAAAAGGTCATGCATCTGGATACATCCAAGGACTGGTATTTGTGGGGATTTTGGATAGAAGAGATGTATTATAAAGAGCGCTTGCTGAACGGACAATTACAGCGGGAGTTGAAGTTTCCTGATTTCAGTGTGCAAAACAGTGTCCGTGCAGATATACAGGATGGCAATCAAAGCAGCATATCCAATGAAATGCTTGCTGATCAGATTACGACAACCGACTCTGTCAGCATTCATGTCAGACGTGGCGATTATCTGGGAAAATATGCGTCGGATTTTATCGCACTTGGCAGGGAATACTATGAACGTGCGACGGATTACATTGAAGAACGTGTGGAATCTCCCACTTATTATATATTTTCTGATGACATCGATTTTGTAAAACAGGAATTCTCATGGCTGAAGTCGTATGTAGTCGTAACGGGAAACGAAGGAAATGACAGTTTTCGCGACATGCAGCTGATGTCATTGTGCAAGCACAATATCATAGCCAACTCCACTTTCAGCCAATGGGGGGCTTTTCTCAATCAGAATGCGGGACATATCACAGTTTATCCTCAGGTCTACATGAGAACCAAGGACAATGAGAAAAAGACTCTGCCTAACTGGGTGATGTTATAAAAGACCTGAAATGTCAGGAAAACAGGCAGCGGAAGCATGATGGAAGAAAATTAAAATTACTACTTGAAATCTATCAGGACATCATGTATAATAGCGATTGTTGGAATTATAGGGCTATCGCCAAACGGTAAGGCAACGGACTCTGACTCCGTCATCTGGAGGTTCGAATCCTCCTAGCCCTGCTAGGGACACCTCAATGAAGCAATTCATTGGGGTATTTTTATGTGGAGGTCAAATTGTATAAACGTGAGAAATATGGTACACTAAAAAACAGATATGAAAACCGGAAGGCGGAATCGATAGATGTACAGTTTTGAGAGCAGGATCAGATACAGCGAAGTGGATGTGGATGAAAAGCTGCCGTTAGACGGCATCATCAATTATTTTCAGGATTGTTCTACCTTTCATTCAGAAGATGTCGGGGTGGGATTGGATTATCTGATTGCACATCACAGAGCATGGGTGCTGTCCTCATGGCAGATCATCGTAGACCGATATCCGAAGTTCGGTGAACATATTACAGTGGGAACATGGGCTTATGCTTTTCAGGGATTTATAGGCAGCCGTAATTTCATTATGAAGGATGAGGCAGGACAGCAGATTGCATGTGCCAATTCCATATGGGTATATCTCGACACAGAGACAGGTAAACCGGCAAGACTTGATGAGTTTGAACGGGCGGCGTATGCATTGGAACCGAAGCTTGATATGGAGTATGCTTCCCGCAAGATCAGACTGCCGGAGGAATATAAGGCAATGCGTTCCATTACCGTCCTGGAGCATCATTTGGATACCAATCATCATGTGAATAATGGGCAATATATTAAGATGGCACTTGGATTACTGACGGAACATCAGAATATCAGACAGATGCGGGCAGAATATAGAAAGCCTGCAAAACTGGGTGATGTTATGCAGTCAAAATTGTATGCGGAAGAGGGCAGACAGATCATTGCACTCTGTGATGATGCAGGAGAACCCTATTCAGTGGTGGAATTTTGTTGAGTATTTAAGCGGAATTAAGAAGGAACAAAATGAATGATAGAGTAGAATGATTACGGACGTAATATCAGAAAGGACAATATGTTACAATTAGGAGAGAAACAGTCACTATTCATCATAAAGCAGGTAGAGTT
>CAZWXS010000100.1:0-5087 GCA_964638005.1 uncultured Lachnospiraceae bacterium | reverse complement strand
TTCTCTTATTCAGAGTGGTGGAGATACAAAGGATCTGTGAAGCCACGGCAACCCCCTTAGGGAAGGTGCCAACCTGAGCGAGTTTAATCGAACAATAAGAGGATTTGATTGTCATTTGAGTATCGGGTCCGCTTAACGCGGGCCTTAATTTTTTACTTAATTTAAGGAGGAACCAACATGGAAAAATTACTATTTACATCAGAATCAGTTACAGAGGGGCATCCCGATAAAATGTGCGATGCTATTTCTGATGCAGTGCTTGACGCTCTTATGGAACAGGATCCAATGAGCCGTGTGGCATGTGAAACAGCAACCTGTACAGGATTTGTACTGGTTACAGGAGAAATCACAACGAATGCTTATGTGGATATACAGAAGATCGTTCGTGAGACAGTAAAGGAAATCGGTTATACAAAGTCAGAGTATGGATTTGATGGTAACACATGCGCCGTACTTTGCGCAATTGATGAGCAGTCATCAGACATTGCCATGGGTGTTGATAAGGCACTTGAAGCAAAGGAAAATAAGATGAGTGATGCTGAGATTGAAGCAATCGGTGCCGGAGATCAGGGTATGATGTTCGGTTATGCGACCAACGAGACAGAAGAATACATGCCGTATTCTATCTCGCTTGCTCATAAGCTTGCACTTCAGTTGACGAAAGTCCGCAAGGACGGAACACTCAAGTATTTAAGACCGGATGGTAAGAGCCAGGTTTCTGTAGAATATGATGAGAACGGCAAGCCGATTCGTCTGGAAGCAGTTGTATTATCTACACAGCATGATGAAGATGTGACACAGGAACAGATTCATGAAGATATCAAGAAGTATGTATTCGATCCGGTTTTACCGAAGGAATTGATCGACGCTGAGACAAAGTTCTTTATCAATCCTACAGGACGTTTTGTAATCGGTGGACCTCACGGTGATGCAGGTCTGACAGGTCGTAAGATTATTGTAGATACCTACGGTGGATTCGCTCGTCACGGCGGCGGAGCTTTCTCCGGTAAGGACTGCACAAAGGTAGACCGCTCTGCAGCATATGCAGCACGTTATGTTGCTAAGAATATCGTAGCAGCAGGTCTTGCTGAGAAGTGTGAGATCCAGCTTTCTTATGCAATCGGTGTTGCACAGCCTACTTCTATCATGGTTGATACATTCGGAACGGGTAAATTATCCAATGAGAAGATGGTAGCAATCGTTCGTGAGAACTTTGATCTTCGTCCTGCCGGAATCATTAAGATGTTAGATCTGCGCAGACCGATCTACAAGCAGACAGCAGCTTACGGACACTTTGGACGTAATGATCTGAAACTGCCTTGGGAAGCATTGAACAAAGTAGACGATCTGAAGAAATATTTATAAGATTCATATAAGAAATTAGAATGCAGACACCGGAACGGTTGAGACACATCGCTCCGGTGTTTTTGTTTTATGAGCAAAAGACTTTACACAAATTATATTTGTACAAACACACATTTGTGTTATACTGACTTTAGCACGTTTTTATACAAAAAAGGAGGCATCTACATGAGTTTTGCACATTTGCATACACATACGGAATATAGTTTGCTTGACGGCTCCAATAAGATCAAAGAGTATGTACAGCAAGTGAAGAAACTCGGCATGGATGCAGCGGCAATTACCGATCACGGCGTTATGTACGGTGTCATTGATTTTTATCGGACGGCACTTGCGGAAGGGATTAAGCCAATCATCGGGTGTGAGGTGTATGTTGCCCCCAACTCCAGATTCGATAAGGAAGTGACAGGCGGTGAGGAACGATATCACCACCTTGTTCTGCTGGCGGAAAATAATACAGGGTATCACAACTTGATGAAGATCGTCAGCAAGGGATTTACGGAAGGCTATTACTATCGGCCGCGTGTGGATATGGAAGTGCTGAACGAATATCATGAGGGCATTATTGCACTCTCTGCATGTCTTGCAGGTGAAGTGCCCCGTTATATTCAAAAAGGGCTCTATGACGAGGCGGCGAAAACTGCACTTAAGTATCAGGAATGTTTTGGTGAGGATAATTATTTCCTGGAACTACAGGATCATGGCATTCCGGAGCAGAAGACTGTGAATCAGGCATTGCTTCGTATGAGTCAGGAACTGAATATTCCTCTTGTTGCAACCAATGATATCCATTATACATATGCAGATGATGTTGCTTCTCATGACATCCTGCTGTGCATCCAGACAGCCAAAAAGTTGCAGGATGAGGATAGGATGCGCTATGAGGGCGGACAATATTATGTTAAATCTCCTGAGGAGATGCAGGCACTTTTTCCCTATGCAAAAGAGGCAATTGAAAATACCGGAAAGATTGCGGAACGCTGTAACGTTGAGATAGAATTTGGTGTGACGAAGCTGCCCAGATACGATGTACCTGAGGGCTATGATGCATGGTCATATCTGAATAAGTTATGTTTTGACGGTCTTGCAAAGCGTTATCCTGATTATGGAACAGAATTGAAAGAGCGGCTGGAATATGAGCTGGATACGATACACAGCATGGGGTTTGTAGATTACTTTCTGATCACATGGGATTTCATACATTATGCCAAAGAGCATGGAATTGCAGTGGGCCCGGGAAGAGGGTCGGCAGCAGGCTCTATAGTGTCCTATTGTTTGGAGATTACCAATATCGATCCGATCAAATACAATCTGCTGTTTGAGCGTTTCCTGAATCCGGAACGTGTGTCTATGCCTGATATTGATATAGATTTCTGCTTTGAACGGAGGCAGGAGGTTATAGACTATGTTGTTGAAAAGTATGGCAAGGACAAGGTCGTGCAGATTGTAACATTCGGTACACTGGCGGCAAAAGGCGTTATCCGTGATGTCGGACGTGTTATGGATCTGCCCTATTCATATGTGGATTCCATTGCCAAAATGGTACCGAATGAACTGAATATCACGATTGACCGTGCATTGGAATTGAATCATGATTTTAAGAAGTTATATGATGAAGATGAACAGGTGCATAACCTGATTGATATGTGCAGGAGACTGGAGGGTTTGCCACGTCACACCTCCATGCATGCGGCAGGAGTTGTCATCTGCCAGAAGGAGGCGGATGAGTTTGTTCCACTTTCAAGGGGTTCAGATGGTTCGATCACAACGCAGTTTACGATGACAACGCTTGAGGAATTGGGACTTCTGAAGATGGACTTCCTTGGTCTGCGTACACTGACTGTAATCCAGAATGCAGTACAACTGGCCGAAAAGAGCATCGGACAGAAGATTGATATAGACAATATTGATTATGATGATAAGGCGGTGCTTGATTCTATAGGGACAGGCCGTACAGACGGTGTGTTCCAGCTGGAAAGCGCCGGTATGAAGAACTTTATGAAGGAACTGAAACCTCGTAATCTTGAAGATATCATTGCAGGTATTTCTCTGTATCGTCCGGGTCCGATGGACTTTATCCCTCAATATATCAAGGGTAAGAACTTGTCAGGATCCATCCGTTATGATTGTCCGGAACTGGAACCGATTTTGGCACCGACCTATGGCTGTATCGTATATCAGGAACAGGTTATGCAGATTGTGCGGGAACTGGGCGGATATACGCTGGGGCGCAGTGATTTGGTGCGGCGAGCTATGTCTAAGAAGAAACAGGCGGTCATGGAGAAGGAACGTAACAACTTTATATTTGGAAATCCGGAGGAGGATGTACCCGGTTGTAGGGCACGAGGAATCGATGAGAAGGTGGCCGGTAAAATTTATGAGAATATGATGGACTTTGCCAAGTATGCTTTTAATAAGTCACATGCTGCGGCATATGCAGTGGTATCTTATCAGACAGCATACCTGAAGTATTATTATCCGCTTGAATATATGGCAGCCCTTATGACTTCGGTGATTGATGCGCCACATAAATTATATGAGTATTTTTACACCTGCCGGACGATGAACATATCGATACTGCCGCCGGATATTAACCAGGGAGATGTCGGATTTACTGTAGCCGAAGCAAATGATGAGGAAAAGGATAAGCGAGGCATCAGGTATAGCCTGTCTGCCATCAAGGGCATCGGAAGACCGATTATCAATGAGATCGTATCAGAACGTAATGCAAGAGGACCTTTCACGACTATCAAGGATTTCATTACAAGACTGGCAGATAAAGATATCAATAAGAGAGTCATTGAGAATTTTATTAAAGCGGGAGCTTTTGATTCGTTGCCCGGAACCCGTAAACAGTTGATGAATATATATGTTCCGATTATGGATAATATCGTCCGTAATAAGAAAAATAACATGGCAGGGCAGATTTCACTGTTTGATATTGCCGCTGAAGATGACAAGGACGAATATGAGATTAAGATGCCGGACGTGGGTGAATTCAGCAAGGAAATGATACTTGGCTTTGAAAAAGAAGTCATCGGTATCTATATCAGCGGTCATCCACTGGAAGCTGATGAAGCCATGTGGAAGAAACACATATCTGCTTTTGCGGCAGATTTTACGATTGATGAAGAGACGGGTGAGGCAAAGGTCAAGGATATGGAAAGAGTGACCATTGGCGGCATCATAGAGGAGAAGACGATCAAGTATACGAAGTCGGGGAAGAATATGGCATTCATTGTTGTAGAGGATCTGACCGGCAAGGCAGAAGTCATCGTGTGGCCGAATGATTATGAGAAGAATGCCAAGTGGCTGATTGAGAACAGCAAAGTATTTGTCTATGGCAGGGTTTCCGCAGAGGAAGAAAAGGATGCAAAGCTTATATGTGAGAAGATCACACCGTTTGAAAGCATTCCGAGGAAATTGTGGATCAAGTTTGCTTCCAAGGATGACTATCTGCGCAAGGAATCGGATCTGCTTCTTATTACGGAAGGGTCAGACGGAAATGATACTGTTGTTATCTATATAGAAGAAACAAAGGAAATAAAGAACCTGCCGCGAAGCAGAAGTGTGTGTGCGGATACGGAATTGTTGAATCAGTTATCAGCGATTTTCGGAGCGGAAAATATCAGGGTCGTATGAGGCAGACCGTGGACTTATGGAATAGTTGCGCTTTACAACAGTCATAAAACAGGGTAGAATATTTGCGTGAGCATTTTTAGGAG
>CAZWXS010000099.1:3708-5163 GCA_964638005.1 uncultured Lachnospiraceae bacterium | reverse complement strand
AATTATGAAATAATTCTTAAATACAACAATCAATTAAAAAATGTCGGTTGATTATCTGAGAGTATTTCATTATAATCATCAATGGACAACATGGTGTTGGGTAATGGACCAGAGTTTGTTTTTTAGAAGCAGGATTTTAGGATGAGGAGAATTGTGATGATAGGAAAGAAGCGAAAAATAATCGGCTTGCTGTGTATTGTGGGTGTTATATTCTGCGGCTGCAGTGAGAAAGAAGAATTGGCAGAATATGAGGATCTGCTGGTCAAGGAAGAGGCTCCTATGCGAGAGACAATCGTAAATACCGGAGAATTTATCGGTACGGTTGCTACGGGAGATACGGTTTCGGTAGTAGCAAAGGCAGGCGGAGAGATTCTTGAGACATATTTTGAAGAAGGAGATATAGTCAATGAAGGCGATCTGCTCTTCGAGGTAGATGACACACAGGCACAACAGGCGATCAAGTCTGCACAGGCAGCATATGCACTCAGCAAGACGAATGCAGACAGGACGCTCGGAAGTTCTTTGGACACACAGGCGATTCAAGCAACTACTTCCTATAAAAATGCAGAAATCGGTGTCGATAATGCTTATTACAATTATTATAATACATGTGATGCAATCGGGGATGCGAGAAGAAGCATTGAGGATATGAAATCTTCAAAGGATGGGATGAACAAACAGAAGGAGGAACTGCAGAAGCAGTTAAGCACATTGGTCAGCGTCAATCCTTCCGATCCTAAGGTGGCAGAACTTAAGAGTGCAGTTGCGGCATTGGAGACGCAGACTGCGACCATTGATAAGTCGATTGCGACAGCGGAATCTACGAAGTCTCAACTGGAATCCAGCATCCACACATATGAAAATGCCATTGCGACAGCGGAAATCGGAGAAGCGGCGGCAACGGCAACTCTTAATCTGACGGTTACCAAGATATTATCGGAAGCCATGAGCACGGCATCTGCGACAGTCAATCAGGCGCAGGTGGCGGTAGACAATGCAAAGGAAGCTCTGGGCAATTACAAGATCAAGGCGCCGGTCAGCGGAGTGATCGAGCAGATCAATGTAGAGAAATACGGATTGGCGCAGGCAGGATCACCGGCGTATGTCATTACCACAGATGATAATAAGATGATTACCTTCTATGTCAGTGAGAGCAATATCAACCATATATCCGTAGGACAGAAGATCAGTATTGAATATGCGGATGCAACATATACAGGTGAGATTACGGAAATAGAGGACAGCATAGATGCCAATACGGGCATGTTCAAGATAGAAGCATCTGTGGATGGCGGTGGCGAAGGGCTGTTTGCAGGCTCCAGCGTGAAGGTGGTATTGGAGACGGCGATTGCCGAAAATGCCGTTACGATTCCGCTGGATGCGGTTTATTATGAAAATGAGCAGGCATATGTATATACGGATGTTGACGGAGTTGCAGTCAAAAAATATATCGGT
>CAZWXS010000099.1:0-3608 GCA_964638005.1 uncultured Lachnospiraceae bacterium | reverse complement strand
CGGTATCGGTGATTGTCATTATTGCTGCAATCATTGTATTCGGTGTCGGTTCTATATTCGGACTCAACATGCAGCTGTCTCCTGATATGGAAATGCCGATGCTTATTGTTATGACGACTTATGTCGGCGTATCACCGGAGGATATTGATGAACTGGTGTCACAGGAAATCGAGGAAGCCGGAGGTACTCTGAAGGGACTGAAGAATATACAGTCTACATCAGCAGAGAGTATGTCTATGGTTATGTTCCAGTATGAATACGGAACGGATATGGATGATGCTTATATGGATCTTCTGGAGGCGCTGAATGAAAATTCCAATCAGCTTCCGAGCGGAGCAGGGACACCACGTATCATAGAATTGAACATCAATGCGATACCGACGGTCATGATATCCGCATCGGCTGACGGAGATATCGATCTGTTGAATTATGTGGAAAATGATGTTGTTCCGGAGCTGGAACGTATTACGGATGTTGCGGAGGTGGAGGTGTCCGGCGGCAAGGAGGCTTATGTCAGCGTGAGCCTGAATCCACAGAAAATGGCACAGTACGGTCTTGCAATGAGCAATATCGTAACCTATATCAATGCAGCGAATTTTAATATGCCGGTCGGAACTGCCGTTCAGGGAAATCAATCCATGAATGTAAGCATCAGTGCCGAGTATAATACTATCGAGCAGCTGCGTTCCATTCCGATTACTACGGCAAAGGGAACTGTTATTCAGTTGTCTGATGTGGCAGATATCCGAAGCAATTATGAAAAATCGACATCTCTCAGCCGCTATAACGGACTGGATAATGTGACCATTAGCATCACAAAGCGTCAGAGTGCAGGTGATGTGGCGGTTGCCAATGAAGTCAAGGGTGTAATTGAAAAATTGGAAGCCGAGGATGCGGGTGCTAATTTCCTGATCATATCCGACACCAGTGAGGATGTAAAGGATTCGTTGAAAGCAGTTGCGGATACGCTGCTTCTCGGAATGGGACTGTCCATGCTGATATTGTTCCTGTTTTTTGGAGATATCAAAGGAAGTCTGATTGTCGGCTGTTCCATGCCGATTTCCATATTGATTACATTTATTTTGATGCAGCTGATGGGCTTTTCCCTGAATGTCGTTACGATGGGAGGTTTGGTCATAGGCGTCGGTATGATGGTGGACAACTCGATTGTTGTACTGGAAAGCTGCTTCCGTAAGAAAGATGACGGATTGACCTATCGTGAGGCGGCGGAGGAGGGAACCAGATTCGTTCTCAATTCTATTATTGCTTCGACTACGACTACGGTTGCGGTATTCCTTCCGATCAGTCTGACAAAGGGACTTTCAGGGCAGATGTTTGGCCCTCTTGGATTTACGATTGTATTTTCATTGCTTGCATCTTTAGTATCGGCAATTACGCTGGTGCCACTGTTCTTTTCCAAGTATCGACCGAAAGAAAGAAAGGATACCATCATAACAAGATTTCTGGGTCGGACTTCTACGCGCTATTCCAAGATGCTGCGCGGAGTCCTGCATCATAAGAAGCTGGCTGTACTGGTGGCGCTTGTACTGCTTCTGGCATCCGGTATCGGTGCAACGCTGCTGAATATGGAACTGATGCCGGCGACGGATCAGGGACAGATTGCATTCAATATTTCAGGCAGACCCGGACTTGCACTTGATAAATACGACCGGTTGCTGCAGAGCCTGGAATCAATGGTAGCGAGCAATCCGGATGTGGAATCCTACAATGTAACGGCTGACAGTTCGGGAGCGACCGCGACGGTCAATGTATTCTTGAAGAAAGATCGCAGTAAGGAAACATGGGAAACTGCAGAGGATTGGACACTTGCCGTAAAGGGAATGGCAGGATTTGATATCACGGTAGAGGAAGTTACGAGTGATATGGGCAGTATGGGAGCACTTGGCGGCAGCGGAACCAGTATTACCTTGCTGGGAAGTGATATGGAGGATCTGAAGGAAGCATCTGTCATGGTGGAGGATATCATGAAGGACACGCCGGGTATCATCGATGTGACATCTACAGCCTATACAAGCGGCAGTAAGGCAAAGCTGGTAATCGATCCGTTAAAGGCGGCTGCGATTGGGTTTACTCCTGCTGCGGTTGCACAAAATGTCAATATGGCACTCAGCGGAGTGGATACAATAGAGATTACAAATCAAAAGAAGCTGTATACGGTCACGGTAGAATATCCGGACGAGATGTATGAGGATGTTGCATCTCTCAAGAATCTGGTACTGCAGGCCCCGACAGGGAAACAGGTGTTGCTTTCTGATATTGCGGAATTCGTATATACGGACAGTGCAGAGCAGTTGACGAGGTATAACGGACGCTATAGTGTAGACATCACAGGGACGACCTTGAAGGAATCCAGATTCGATGCACAGGACAGCGTGGATGCACGCGTGGCAGGCTGCCTGTTTTCAGGCGATGTTGCTGTTGGCTCTACGACACAGGATGAAATGATGATGGAGGAGTTCTCCAGTTTAGGGACATCTATTATAGTAGCAATATTGCTGGTGCTGATGATCATGGCAATGCAGTTTGAGTCGGTGCGATTTTCCTTGATGGTCATGTGGTGTATTCCGTTTAGTCTGGTTGGCTCTGTTGGGTTGATGTTACTGACGGGAACGACGCTTACGATGGTCTCAATGATGGGTCTTTTGATGTTAGTCGGAACCGTCGTGAACAATGGTATTTTGTTCGTAGATACGGCGAATCAGCTGCGTGCAGATTCGGAACGTGAGGATGCACTGGTTGAGACGGGCCGCATCAGACTGCGTCCGATCCTGATGACCAGTCTGACAACCATTCTTGCCATGGTGCCGATGTCGCTCGGAATCGGTGAGGGTACGGAGATGATGCAGAGCATGGGTGTTGTTATCATCGGTGGTTTCGTGGCATCTACGGTATTAACCTTATTCTTGATTCCGGTCTTCTATACATTACTGGATCAGGTCAACAGCGGTGAGAGAAAACTATTCAAGGGGCCGAAGAAAAATGCAAAAAAATCCGGAGTTAACTGAACAGACAAAGAAAAATCTGGTGGAAGCATTTCTGAATATCTATGCAGAGAAGGACATTTCGGGGATCTCGGTAAAAGAGATCGCAGAGCATGCAGGGTATAACAGAAGTACATTCTATTCCTACTTCGATAATGTACAGGATGTGCTGGATTATGTTGTGAATACTTTATTTGAACGGGCTAAAAAGGTTGGAGAATCTCATATGGAGGATGCGGCCGCCAAGACAGGTCAAAGGACGGAGGCACCGATTTCATTGAGTCCGGATGAAGCCTTTGTCAAGTTCTATGAAGAGAACAGCAAGGTGTTGACGATTATGTTTCATAAGGTCAGAACTCCGGTATTTACGCAGCGGCTGCGTGAGTGGATACAGCCGGAGTGCGAACAGTTTTTGAGCAGCCTGCCGGAAAAAGAGCAGATAGAGATGTCTTATGTACTGGAATATCATATCAGTGGTCTGTTTGCGATTCTTGCAAAGTGGCATAAGGAAGGGAAGAACCTATCGGTTACGGAGGTGTGGGATCTGGTTACCCGCATAAACAATCAGGGAACATTAAGTGTATTACATGACGTATATATAAATTA
>CAZWXS010000098.1:3538-5203 GCA_964638005.1 uncultured Lachnospiraceae bacterium | reverse complement strand
CAGGATTTGTCAGCAGTAGGGCTCTAAATTGTAAGATGTAATGTAGTCCGCCATGCGCATAGCTCATGGCTAACATATAAAACCCAATTCTTGAATCAACCCAACCGCCGTATCAAGTCCATGTTCCTCCGCCATCTTTTCGGAAAGTGTTTTCACATTTTTCGAAATTGCATCATAGTTTTGGGTCATATATTCTATCCTATTGATCAATTTTTCCACACACAATTCACTTGCCTTGATTGGTTCTGTCGTAACCTCCAGACGATACAGGCGGTCAGCCACACCAAATTGATCCAGCGCATGCGGAATAATAATGGAAGGAATTCCGTATATCATCGCAGACGCAGAGGTTCCAAAACCACCATGATGAATGACACAGTATCCCTGCCGGAAGAGCCAGCCGTGCGGAATGGAGCCTACAGCAATCATTGTATCCGGCAGATTATAATTCTGCAGCGTCTTATGAAATCCCTGGATGATCGCACGTTTATTTGTTGCGGCAAATGCATTCAGAAAGATTTCCAGCTTATCCTTTTCCTCCTCAGCCTCAAAGGACATGGCACCGAGCGCAAGTATGATTGGCTTCTCCCCTGCCGTAAGAAATGCTTTCAGATCCTCCGATGGTTCATATGCGAATGTCTGTTCCTCATACCAATATCCCACCATCTTATTCTGCGGTGCCCAGTAGGGACTCGGTTGAATAACATATTTGCTGATGGGAATCAAATTTAATTCCTTGGACAGCATCTGTTCCATAGATTTGATTTTTGATAATCCATAGGATTTTCGTAATTTATTATATGGCTTCACAATCATTGGATTCACCAAAGCATTAAACATGCTTCCAAATAATCGCTGACCAAAAGATTGTGATCTTTCTTTCTCTGCGAGCATCTCGGTTTGAAGCGTCACATCAATCGTCTTGATATGAAGTGCCTCTGCTTCGACCGCTCCGATATGACTATGTGATACAATAACCAGATCCTTGCCTTCACAATACCGATACACCTCCGCAGATGATTGCTCAACAATCTTGAAAACAAACTGCATCGTTTTCAATACTGCCATCATGGCATTCTTTTCCTTACCGCGTATCTTTGCAGCCTCCAGTTCAATGTCGATATCAGGGCCTATCGGTGCAAAGTCGATTCCTGCATCCGATACAAGTCCTTTCCAACATGGATGTGTACACAATGTTGCCTCATATCCTGCCTTTTGCAGAGCTTGCGTCAGAAAAATGTATGGCTGCACATCTCCGCGTGTTCCCATTGTAAACATGACTATCTTCTTTGGCATATCTGAATCCATCCTTTTCTTTATTTCAACTCAAACTCATACTTCTCATCATAATTTTCCCCAATGCAGATATCAACCGTCAGCCGATCCAGATTGTAGATACAGGACCACTGCGTCTGAAAAGCCTTCGTTCGATTTTCAAAGGAAACATCTCCGTGATTCGATAGTTCGTATAGCAGTTCCATGCCATCCTCTTCGGATATAATACCATTCGATTCCGAAAGCACTTTTTCCATCTTGCGGTAGCGACCACAGGCCGCCTTCTTGCCTGCTTCTAACCGTTCTATGATATAAAAGTTAGTAGACACCTGATAGGGATTTTCGTTATACATGACCTTCATTTCATGATCATAGTATTCAATAATGGCA
>CAZWXS010000098.1:0-3438 GCA_964638005.1 uncultured Lachnospiraceae bacterium | reverse complement strand
AATGGCAACTGCCTCATCTACGTTCGCCGCCCGATCTAATACCGCACGCATCATAACCGTACTTGTAATCTTGGTCTTTCCTGTATCCTGCGCAGTTCGCTTTCCTTTCAGCTCCATAAGACCAATACAGACTCCCTTTTCATTCATTCCGTCCATCGGTGCATAGGGTGCTGCCAAAAGTGCGCCGTATTGACTATCCTTTTCGATTTCCCCTGAGATTCCAAGAAACAGCAGATTGACCATCGATATCGACTCATATCCTTGTTTCGGATTTGTATGTAAAAGCAGTGCAGGACTATAATCAAAGTCAAAGTTCCTTCCCATGATATCCTCTCCCTCCGGAGAAGATGCATGATAACAGCTGCAGGCCGCCTCTATCATTTTCATATCTGTATCATCGGCTACCGTATACCGGTCTCTTGTAAAATCTATGATATCATTCATAGAGCCGGCTCCTGCTTCCAGCAGTCCCTCAAGGTCATAATCCGTATAATTTGTCATCGTATAGAACGGATAGTCATTCAGTTGTTTGACACTCTTAAAACTCCGGTATTGTCTGCCCACGTCGGAATTTGCCAGCACAACACCGGCTATGACTACAGCCGCCAAAACTGCTGCCGCAATTCCCAATCCTATTTTTCTTCTCTTTTTTATATGTTCCCCCTCTTCATTATCACAGCCCTCTCTGTTTCAAATCCGCCACCAGCTGCACATAAAACTCCCGCACATCAAACCCCGGGATATTCTCTCTGTTCAGATCAATCATATCTCCATGTGAAATACCCCGTAATCCCTTAACCGTCAGCAATTCATATTTTTCTCCCCAAGAAAAAGATTTTTCTGATACCAAACCGTCATTATACCCATCAAAATATTTGACAAGCGGATAGGTGAAATTAAGCGGAAACTTTCCACTGACCGCATGATTCAATTTGGAACCTATACTTTGGCAAAAGATACCTTCAAAGCTCCCCTGTCCACACTCTGTATCCATCATGTCATTGAGTTCTGTACATCTGCATGCTGTCAAATCCATAACCGATGCTATAAAATCGGGACTCTGATCCCCCAGTTTTCGAAGTGCCGTATTATACATGCGTGCTGCTTTCTGCTGCGCTCCTGCCGGGATTTTGTGGAGCAGATATTCTGCAAACTCACATCCCCGATGAGGTGTATTCACTGTTGTCAGAGATGCCACGTAAGGTGCCACTCCACATTGGCTGATTGCACAGCGACAATCAAGCCCGCCCTTGGAGTGTGCTATGATATTGACCTTTTCACACCCTGTCTCCTGCACAATCTGTCTGATACGTGCCGCAAGTTCCTGCGCGCTGGTCATGACAGGTGCCGCAGATTCATGATTGCCGTAATAGACCTCTGCTCTGTTTTGCAGCAGCTGCTCCGGAATACGTCCCCAGTAATTCAGATATTTAAAATCACGAAAAAAGACGCCGTGTACAAGCAGTAGCGGGTATCTGGTATGACAGATCTGTTGTGCACGCCGCTCCTCATTCACACGAATCTTCTCTGATTCAAAACGAATCTCCTGCGACACGATTCGAATGATGATTCCTAATACAATCAAGTGTACAATCGGTATCATACCACAGGCAATACCGATTACACGGTACTTGATTCCCAATTGAACCGATGTACAATACACGCAAATAATGCCTGTCCAAAATAAAATGAATCCGACTATGATACATGCCAAAAGAATAGCCGTCCATAACGGCCATCTCTCCGGAAGCAGCCAAAAAGCTGAAATCACCAGACCAATGACTACCGGAATACATAATATGCAGAATAATTTCAAACAGCAGACTCCAAAGTGACATACTCGAAGTCTGCTGCTTTTCAAAGACTTTCCCTTTGTTTTATCTAACGTATCTTCTTTCATGAAAACAATTCTCTCGCCTTTTTCATCTTCTCCGTCACCTTAACTCCAAACGGACATCTTGTCTCGCAGCCGCCACAGTCGATACAATCACTTGCATTGACCGCCAGCTCTTGATAATGTGCCTTGAGGGATGCCGGTACCTCTGCCTGCATTGCAGCCAGATCATACAATTTGTTGACCATTGCAATATCAATCTTATTCGGGCATGGCGCACAGTGACCGCAATACGTACACTGTCCTGAATATGCATGCTTCGGTGCAGAGGCAAGAACACTTGCATAATCCTTCTCTTCCTCTGTTGCGGTCTCATAAGCAACTGCCGCATCCACATGTTCACAAGTATCATAGCCGACCATGACACTTGCTACTGCAGGACGTGTCAGACAGTAATGCAGACATTGTACAGGTGTCAACGCAACTCCGAAGGGTGAAGCTGCCGCATCAAATAGTCTGCCTCCCGCATATCCCTTCATAACAGTAATGCCAACATTCTCACGCTCACAGATCTGATATAGCTCGATGCGTTCCTTTGCAATTCCGCCGAGTGACGCATCATAATCATCTGCAAAATAGAGATTGAGATCCTCTGTTGCAGGCAGCATATCAAATGCCGGATTGATACTGAACAGGATCATCTCAATGATGCCACATTCAGCCGCTAGCTTCGCAACAGCAGGGTTGTGCGTACTGAGTCCTATATGATGGATTGCACCGCTCTGCTTCAATTCCTTGATATAGGTGATAAAATCTCCATTCATAATGCTATGGAATTCCACTTCCTCATCCACAAAATGAATCATACCGAGATCTATATAATCCGTACGCAGGCGTGTCAGTAAATCCTGAAATGCAATCTTTACCTCCGGCAGTTTTCTGGTCTTCACATACTGCCCGTTCTGCCAGGTAGACCCGATATGTCCCTGAATATACCACTTCTCACGATGTCCTTCCAATCCCAGACCGATATTCGATCTGACATTCGGTTCGGACATCCAGCAATCCAGAATATTGATTCCCTGCTTCTCACAATATGCAATCACTTCTTTGACTTCTTCGGTATTGTGACGTTCCAGCCACTCTCCTCCAAGCCCGATTTCACTTACCTGTAATCCTGTCTTACCTAATTTTCGATACTTCATAGTATAGCCTCCTGTTCTTTCACACAGGCAATCAGCGGCTCGATGAACTTCACATCAGACGCATCGCTGGAACTGCTAAAGTTCTTCGCAAGTTCCGCCTCTTCCTCTGTCTTGTCCTCTTTCTTTGCCAATGCATTGCCTACCATACCCAACATCTTCTTTGCCATAAAGCCCATCTTCTCATAGTTCAGGCCACCCTGGAAATAGAAAAACGGGACATTTTCCAATCCGTCACTCAGATTCGTCTTCTTCAGATTATCATAATTTCCTTGATCATCTCCGGATGTCATGCCCGTTGCATAGATTATCCATTTCTTTGAAGGCAGCTGTGCATGCAGACCCTTGATTTTCTTCATATCATATATCATGCTCGCCATAACTCCGCCGCCATATATTATT
>CAZWXS010000097.1:0-5529 GCA_964638005.1 uncultured Lachnospiraceae bacterium | reverse complement strand
CACTATCCTACTTCAAATAACCAAGCTCCTGCATCTTCTTATACAGTTGTTCACCAATTACCGTATAGTATGCTGCATTTCCATGAGATTCGTCTGTCAGCAGGCTGCGCGGTATCATACCATTTGCAATATCGGCCTTGTCCTCTTCTGTTGCCTCGATTCCGGAATCCTGCAGTCCATGCTCAAGCAAATCTTTTCTGACATCCAGGAAATGCTCCCCGTACTCCTTGGCAAATACTTCATTGACCTCAGCTGCCATCGGCATCTTGCGTTTGCTGGTCAATCCGATAATCACATATCTGTCTACACCTGCATATGCAATCATATCTCGCTGTACATCAATGACATTTTGTACAGTTGCCGGAGTCGGATCATCATTTGAGCCTGTAAAGATTACCAGAATATCATCCGGACGCTTGTCTTTCATTGCAAAAGTCTCGATAGGTGTATAGTCTTTCAATACTACTTCTTCTCCTGCCGTACTTCTTGTAAACTTTCTCACGCCCGTATCAGTATTCATCCATAGTTTTCCCTCAACACCGGCAATCGTGCATGGATTGATGCCTGCATCACCAAATACAAGCAACATATCATAATCTCCATCACCATTTTCGATTTTCACTTCCACATCCGTGACTTCCGCAGGAATCGTAACCGGATGTACCAACTGCGGCATACCGCCCTGTCGTCCGGCAATACAGGTGGTCGCTTCTGCATATACACCATAGTTTTTGACTTCACAGCCTGCCAGCTTCTCCAGTACATTGGGATAGGTCACGCCGTCCCCGCCTGTACCTTCCGTCAGACTATCACCCCATACAACAACTCTCGTACCTGCATTAGAAGTCTGACCCCCCTGCGCCTCTTCCTGTATCGCATCGTCTGAATCCGTCTCTGTCACAGGTTCCGTCGGCACTTTTGTATCTACAACGATCTCAATCACAGGACCGTCTGTTTCTTGAGGATTCTCTGTTCCCGCAGTCCCAACCACATTTCCCTGCTCTGCCGATTCTTCCTGCGGTGCCGAATCGCCTCCTGAGCACCCTGTCAGTATCGCTGCCAGTAGGAAAGCCGTCAGCAACATTGCCTCTCGATTTATATGTCTCTTGCTTTTCGTCTTATTTTTTATCACGCTCATCATTGTTTCCATATTTATCCTCATCATCTTCTCCGCATTTCTCATCTCTGTCCCTTTCCGATCGATGCCCTTTATCTGCTTATGATTTCAAAAGCATCACGAGCGTTCCAGCAAAGCCTGTATCACTTCGCGCGGTGCCAGTCCTTCTGAAAATGCAGTTGCACTTCCCGCTGCCACAGCCAGATGCAGTATCTGCTCATAGTCCTCTGCTTTAGAGACCTTATCACCCGCCTGCAGATACCCTGCCACAAATCCTGCCACCATGGAATCTCCCGCACCGACAGAATTGACCACCATCCCTGAGCATGCATCCCTTTGCAATACACTGCCATGTTCCGTCACCAAAATCGCTCCTTCACCCGCAAAAGAGACCAGCACATTCCTGGCACCCATTCTCTGAAGCTTTCCTGCATACAGGATTGCATTTTCCTTAGAACAGATCCTTTTGTCGAAAATATCTCCCAGCTCTTCCTGATTTGGTTTGATCAGCAACGGATGATATTGCAGTGCTTCCCGCAGATGAATCCCTGTCGTATCCACTACCAGCTCAGCTCCTGATTCATGTATCTTTTCAAGAATGCTTCTATACTCATCAAATGCCAGAGACGGCGGGACCGTACCTGCCAGTATCATAATGTCATCCTGCTGCAATGCACTGAGTTTGCCTAACATCTCTTCGATTGCCTGATGTCCGATTTCCGGTCCGAGGCCATTCACCTCTGTTTCTCCCGTAATGGCACTGTCTTTCATGGATTTGATCTTCACATTGATTCTGGATGTGCCCTCGGGCAAATGTACAAAGTCCGTTCCGCATCCGCTCGCCTGCATGCCTCGCTCGATTTCCGTTCCCGTAAAGCCTGCCACAAATCCCAATGCCCTGCTTTCGACACCCAGATTGTGCAGCACCTGCGAAACATTCAATCCTTTTCCGCCAAATACAATACATTCCCGTTTACTGCGGTTCATCCTATCAAGTGCCATCTGTTCCACATATATCACATAATCAATGGAAGGTTGAAACGTCAATGTATATATCATCTATGAATTCCTTTCTCTGAAACTCTCTTTATAAAATAACAAAGGGGCTGTCATTTGACAACCCCTTCAGATACATTTTTATTGAAGTACAAACTTATTTACGATTTCCTCAAGCTGTCTTACACATTCCAAACTCTCCGATACCAGATCATAAGTCTCACTCGTCTTACCAACCATATCTGTTGTCTTACCTGCAATGTCTGTAACACCTACCGTAGATTCTCCTACTGTAGAATTGATACCTGAAAGTGCATCTGCGATGGCACCGATTGCATTGGTCAGATTCTCGATGGAAGCATGAATATCATTCATACTGTTCTGGAATTCCGTAGCATCCTGATTATACTGTTCGCTGACCTGAGTGAATTCATTGTAATCATTCAGAACCGTCTGCTCCAAGAAGCTCGTTGTTTCTTCCAGACACTCCGACATATTTCCGACTGCACTGTTGACTTCACCTACGATAGAATTGATATCACCGACTGCTCTGGATGTCTGATCTGCCAGATTACCGATCTCTGTTGCAACAACCGCAAATCCTCTTCCTGCCTCACCTGCTCTGGCTGCCTCAATACTTGCATTCAGTGCCAACAGGCTTGTCTGTGAAGAAATCGCCATAATAGCTTCTGTCAGCTCGTTAATCTTGTCAACTGCTTTGGAGCCTTCGATGGCACTGTCTGCCTTAATCTTAACAGAATCATAAATGTGCTTCGTTCTTGCACTGGCTTCCATTGTCGTGTTTCGCAATTGATTTGCTCTTGCCATAACTTCATTTGACATCTTCGCGCCATCCGTAGATAACTGACCGATATCTGCTGCACCCGTCTGCATATAACTGATATTTCCGTTGATCGTCTCTGTCGTCGCCGCTGTCTCTTCCATTCCGGCAGCTAACTGCTGAGTGGTTGCCGAGTTGTCTGTACACATACTGTTAACGACATTGGTCACGCTCTGCAGGGAATTGACATTATTTGCAATCTTATCGCTTGCTGCATCTATCATACCGACCATGTCGCGCAGATTGCCTCTCATATCGCGGACGGCTCTTGCCATCGCACCGACTTCATCACCCTTTTTACAGATCGTATCGCTTGCAGGATTCTTTCTGAAATCAAAGTTCGCCGTATCTTTGATGATAACTGTCAGCTGCTTGATCGGCGTTGAAATCTTCAAACTCATCAGAAGCGCTACAATCGAACATAATATCAAAATAATGACACCTACCACAATTGATCTATTCGTAATGTTGTTAATCGGAGCCATGATTTCATCTTCATCAGCAGTTACAACCAGAATCTCCTTATTTTCTGTAATGGCATAACCGGCGTATTTCATTGCCCCCTTGAATTCATAAACAGCAATACCGTCTGCCGGAGTCTTGCCTGCCTTGAGTTCCTCTACCAAGCCGGCAACCACAACATTTTCTACAGGACTTCCGATCTTATCCGCTGTAGGATGATAAAGCATCGTACCATCCGCACTTACCAGATATGCATAGGATGAATCTGCACCATTCACCTTGACATCCCCGATGACTTCTGAATATTGCTCCGTCGTAGCCTGCACACCTGAATATTCAATATCCAACAATGCTTTGTAGGAAGCCGCCATACTTTCCATATACGCCTCTGTTGAAGCTCCTAATGCCTCCTTGGCACTGGGTATCGTCAACAGAATACACGCTACCACGGCTATCAAAACCGATACAGTTGCTATCAATGAAATTTTAGTTCCTGTCTGTTTCAACAATGGTAACTTGTCCTCTTTGCCCTGATTTTTTCTATTTGTACTTCTGTCCATAAACACCCTCCCTTTCTGCGCAACCACTCCACCTCAAATTGCGTCTACATAAAGTAATTCTACTATTACTCTTGTGTAATGTCAACAAAATTAGGCTCTTTTCACCAAATTTTGCATACTATTTGTACAATCTTCTGACTTTTTATCTAATACTCCGTCAGCAGGAACTTCGCACTATAACCGGGCAGTGTAGTGCCGCCTCCAAAGTCGAATTTCTCACCCGTAATCAAATCAACCGCACATCCACAACCCGCATCAAAATGCGCCGTAAACTCATCTGCATCTGCATTAATTGCCACAAGCACACGCTCCTCGCCACATCTTCTCTCAAAAATACACTGGCGATTCGTCAGAACGATTGATTTGAAATCTCCGTAATTCAATGCCTTAGAATGCTTCTTAGCCTCCGTAAGTTTTGCAATCCATGCTGTCAGTTCATTTTCGACGGGAGCATTAAAACAAGCTCTCAGTGCCGGATCCCCCTCACTCTTGGAGGCTTTTGCGCCCCACTCGCTTCCATAGTATACACACGGAATACCGGGCATACCAAACGCCATTGCATAAATCAACGGCAAATGTGCCTCATTGCTCAGATTGCTGGCAATCCTGCTGACATCATGATTATCCACAAAAGACAGCAGATGTTTTCCTTTATACAACGTCCAATTCTCCGGTCCGAACTGCCTCAGCAGTGAATGCACAATCTCAAAGAGATTCATACTGTTAAAGGATGAAAACAGACCCTTATAGCATTCATAATTGGTCGCAGAATGCAGCATATCATCATTCATGAACTGATTGTAATCTCCATGCAGCAACTCTCCCAACAAAAAGAACTCCAGCTTCAGACTGTCACAATAAGCCCGCAGTCTCTTAATAAACTCTTTATCCAGACAATAGGCAACATCCAGACGAATGCCATCGATGTCAAACTCATCAATCCAGCCTTTGACTGCCCCGAAAATATGCTGTACCACTTCTTCATTTCTAAGATTCAGCTTCACCAGATCATAATTGCCTTCCCAGCCCTCATACCACAATCCGTCATTATAATTGGAATTACCGTCAAAGCTGATATGAAACCAATCCCTATACGGAGAAGCCTCTCTGTTACGTACAACATCCTGAAATGCCCAGAAGCCTCTTCCCACATGATTGAACACACCATCCAGAACTACCTTAATGCCTGCATCATGCAGATTACGGCAAACCTCTTTAAAGTCCTCATTGGTTCCCAATCTGACATCTATCTTGGAATAATCTCTCGTATTATACCCATGCGTATCCGACTCAAATACCGGTGAAAAATAAATCGCATTTGCACCCAAACGCTGAATATGCGGTATCCAATCATTTACCTTCCGTATCCTCGACTGCAGCTGCCCATCATTCTCAAACGGTGCCCCACAAAACCCCAAAGGATATATCTGATAGAAAACACTCTCATATGCCCACATTTCTCATTCCTCCATACTCTTCTTTTCATTTTCATTTATGTATTATACCATATCTTGTATAAACTTGAAACATCATGTACAATAAGACCATGCAAA
>CAZWXS010000096.1:0-5667 GCA_964638005.1 uncultured Lachnospiraceae bacterium | reverse complement strand
ATTGTACCATAACCGTTTATCAACCAACTCCATCAATTCCAGTTCCATCAGTTCCAGCTCCATCAATTCCACCTCCACCACTTCCGCCTGGCGCAGGAGCTGTCACGCTCGGAGCGATGTCTATCTTTTGAGATTCAGGATTTACCGGAGTAAAAGGAATTGACAGATACTGCGCCCCAAAAAGTGATTTTCCACACTCGGTTACCTCTTCCTCTGGCATCTCTCTGTGCTGAATTACCTTTCCTGTAAGAGTCCGGCTCCTGTACAAAGATAACACCCCCGTGTTCCTTGACGTCCTTGATACCGCCGGAGCCGTCAGAACCTGTGCCGGAGAGAATAATTGCGATCGCTCCACCCTCTGTTTCCTCTGCAAGAGAGCGAAAGAAGACATCTATCGGTAGGCTGAGATGTGTTTTGTCCTGTTTCGTGAGCCGAATCCGTCCGTTGGATAATTTCATCATCTTTCCCGGCGCAATCACATAGACATGGTTCGGCTGTAGTTCTGTGCCGTTTTCTACCTGCGTTACCGGCATATCCGTGCTCTTGGAAAGGATTTCGCTCAACATGCTTTTATAGTCCGGAGAAAGATGTTGTATCACCACATATGGAATACCCGTATCCATCGGCAGTGCGGAAAAAAAAGCCTGCAAAGCCTCGAGTCCTCCGGCGGACGCTCCTAACGCAACAATGCAGTTTTCAAGGGTTCTTGTTTTTGCCTCTTGCTTCTTACTTGGCATAAGATTCATCTCCTTATCCAATTACGCTTCTCAACATGTGAGATGAAACAAATATCTGCTTCATTTAGGTATTATTGATCAATCATTATTATTCACAATATACCATATTATGGGTTATAAGTAAATCAAATTTACGTATAATAGTTGTTTTCTATTCTTAATTATCTGTCATATGTGTGTAATGTGTTATTTTTTTCTGTATTTACAATCAATTCATGTTTTATCAAATTTGAAGCGCGAACCTTCCTCTCCTGTTTCACCATTAGGAACAAAGCCTGATTTCTTTGTTGTTATCATTTTTGCTCCCAATCCATACATGTTCTTGTTGCCGTATAGGGTCTGACTTTTGTATTGGCAACTGCAACATGTTCGGGGTGTACGGAATAACCTTTTAATGCTGCTTCATCTTCAAATGTCGAATCCAGCATGACATCTGCGTTTGAAGATGCAAGTCCATTTGTGTTGACATGAATTTCAATCAGTCCCGGAATTTTACCTGCCAGACTTTCTAATCCCTCTTTAATTCCTGCTTTGATCTCGTTCTTCTGCGCTTCTGTAAATTCTTCTTTTAAGGTCCATAAAATCACATGCTTTACCATGGTAGTCACTCCTTCTTCTAATAGGCTAAATTCACTTTTTCGCCATTATGAATATAATAGCATACATTGGTTGCATAATTCCCATCATATCCGGCGGGCATAATTCCATCCAGCGTATTAAATCGACTGGGAACTAAAACAATCTTATCTTCCGGATAGTTATTTAAGTAGATTGTCACCTCACCGGATATTCCATCCGTTACTTGTTCCGGATAAACATAAATGGAATATACCGTTCCGGCAGCATCTGAAAAATTTATGATTCCCTGCTTTCCAACATATGGCGTACCGTCTTCCTTCCATGCAACATTAACACTTTGCATATCCACATATGCATACGTCCAGTCAGCACCATTCGGAAGTTGAAACTTATTCCCTGACTTGTCTACAATATTCAGTTCCTCATAGAGTCGTTCTCCCGAATCCGTCACCTTGTCAGCAACAATCATGTCTGTATTTGGGCCACCTTTTCTGATGCTTTCTATCTGTTCCGGTGTATAACCATAACTTTCCGGTGTCTGTGGACCTCTCCGGATCATCTCCAGCATATAGTCATCTACTCCCTCTTCAAAATATCCTACAGAGAAAACATTGCTTGCGTAAACCATAAGACACCCATTAACCCATGCAAATTCTATACCCAATGCTCCGTCTTTATATAATTCCTCTAACATATTCGCGTTGTGCCCAGGTGAAGTTCTCCACGCATTGAACAATATTTCCGCAATTCCCGCATTGGTATCAGCACAATAGAGACCGGCACCGACCAAATTTTCTCCTACAAGAAAACTCGAAATATTACCGCTAAACGGTCGCGAATGCCCTTCATCCATTACATACGTTGCTTCCGTTGCACGAAGGTCAGCCACCTCCTGTAATATAGGACCACTATGATCCAATGGTTCCAATCCATTGTCCACCCGATACTGATTGATTATTTTGGCCAATTCCTCGGCAACTCCTCGTTCCGAGACTCCCTCCGGTATTTCTTCTTCTGCAGCCGGTTTTGACTCATTCAGGAAAAGCACTCTGTCAACTCCAAAGATCTGTGCTTTCGCAGCAAGCCCCACCTTATCAACTCCGACTGTATACTCCATAAATCTTTTATTACGTTCCTGATAATCCGGCAGTTCCAGACCCAGTTGTTGTGCCATTTGTAGATCCTGCATTAAGTTTTGCAATTCCTCGTTCAATTGAGATCCATCAGACTCATTTTGATCATCCCATGCAGCTCCGCCATTCTCATCAATGATCTTCTGCATTTCATCCTTAATTTCATAGGGAACAGTGATAGAACCCACCTTATCGTTGGTCTCTAATTCGATACTGATAGGATTATTCTCAGCATCATATGTGATTTTAGTTGCTATTTCGTGTCGTTCCTCGAGCTTTCCGTTATCATCATATATCAGAACATTATCTCCGTCACAACCTTGAAGCGGAATATACTCGCCTGCATCATTTCTTACATACTCCGTATATTGGTTATAGCCATTCTCATCCAGTTCCATATTGCCTTTTCCTACGCTCTGCGGCTCGGTGGCTTCTTCATTCTCATATGTCAAACAAAGAAATTCTTGATTGGGGTTCACATAGATATCAATCGTACCATTTAAGGATATATTGAGACTTCCCTGCTCAGCCCATATATTCACCACTGCCCGACCGGACTCTTCATCATACCATGTCGAAACACACAAATCTCCTATCTTTGTTTCTTCGGAATACTTTTGAACAAATGCCATACGCTGCTCATAAGTTACTTTGGGAGATTTTTCATCGACTAAAAACGTTTCCAAATTGCCCTTTTCATCAACACTGTATTCTATACCAAGCAAACTAAATAGTTCTTTCTCCTCATTTGACATTGCCTGTACCTGTAACGGAATTGCAAGGATGATTGCAAATGGTACCAGCAAGAGCAGACTTTTCACGATTATTTTCATTATTTTCTTCATTCGGCAGTCCCCGCTTTCTGTGCACAATCCAGCCCATACTCTTCGTGTCCGCCTAACACTGAAATCGCACCTTCATCGTTCCATGAAATCCATACATTTGCATACTGCGTAACACCGGCCGGTGCATCGCTGTAATCAAAATAGGAATTCATATAGGTATAGGTTACCCCTTCATAGGTTACACAAGGGCGCCCCTGCTCATCTGCTTGACAGCAAGGCATATCGCCCGGTGCCAGAAATCCCAACTCAAATTCTGTATACCCCTGCCATATCGGATCACCGTCTTCCGGTGCTGCTACAGCATCATTTAACTCTACTCCATTTACCATTTGATTTCCTTGTTGCGGAATGTCCGGATAATCAGTGTTTTCGGAATACATATACGTTTCACGAAAAGTTTCTGCATCCAGAATGCCTGAAGAAATTGTGTCTTTGCTCGCAATCTCCTCCTGCGCTTTCTGTTTTCCACAGCCGGAAAATAACAATATGCTGATGAATAACAGCCCAATGATACGTTTTGCTAAATTCTTATTCATTTTGGTTCCTCCGATGATGTCTTTTGAATAGATACAATTTACCACATTCTTATATGATATTCAACAAAGTCCGAAAACCAGGGATACATGTGCGTGCTGTTTTTGACAAATATCCCGCTAACGAGTAAAATGTATTTTGTGACTGTTCATTGTCACCATTCACACAACAAAAATGATTAGGAATGAAAGGATATAGATTATGGAAAAAGTACTTTTATTTTACCCTCCCGGACCACTGTTTCAGCGTGGCGAGGATCGTTGCCAGCAAAATGTAGATGGTAGTTCAGCAGAAGCAATGCGTGCATGTAATGACCTCGGTTATGCTGCTGCTATTTTATTAAAGAAGAATTACGAAGTAAAATTACGTGATTATCAGACCCAGAAGGATACACTTGAGGATCTGGATCATGATATGGAAACATTCAAGCCTGATCTGATCATGATCAGTGTGACCAACACGACCATCTTTGAAGACATCAAACTGGTGGCTGAATTAAAGAAGAAATACAATCCCATTGTCGTACTGAAAGGTGCAATCTTCTATGCACCCGAGCAGGCAATGTTAGACTTGCTGGACTTATCCAGTGTCGACTATATGATTGGTGGCGAGGTTGACTTCGCCATCGGCGAAATTGCAGACTATGCTCTGCGTCATGAAGGTGACGTGAAGTCAATCTTAAGCATTTTATATAAGGATGCCGATGGAAATCTGCAGCAGACCGCATTTCACACCTGGGGGCAGGACTTGGATCAGATGCCATTCCCTGCACGCCATTTAATGAATAACGCTCTCTACACAAGACCCGATACAGATGCACCCATGGCTACGATTCAGACAGCGCGTGGATGTCCTTCCAATTGTACCTTCTGTCTGACTCCTCAGATTTCGGGCAAATGTGTCCGCTTCAGAAGTCCGCAGAATGTTATGGACGAGTTGACAGAGTGTTATGAAAAGCATGGCATCAAAGATTTCTTCTTCAAAGCAGATACCTTTACCATCAATGCAAAATGGGTCAAGGAAATGTGTGAGCTGATCATCAACTCTCCTCTGCACGGAAAGATCAACTTCACAGCCAATTCCCGTGTCCGTCCGCTTGCTAAGGAAACACTGGAACTCATGAAAGAAGCAGGATGCTTCATGGTCGCATTCGGTTTTGAGTCCGGCTCACAGGAAATCTTGGATTCGATCCGCAAGGGTACAACTGTCGAAGAGAATCTGCAGGCAGCAAAATGGTGTCACGAAGTTGGAATTCCTTTCTGGGGATTTTTCGTTATTGGCTTCCCTGAAGAAAAGAAGGAACATATTCTGCAGACCAAGAAGTTGATCATGCAGGCCAATCCTGATTTTGTAGAAGTCAAGCTGGCTCTTCCGTTCTACGGAACGCCGCTATATGATGCCGCAAAGGAAAACAATCTGATTGCAGACAATATCCTCGGAAGCGACTTCTTCCACTCCAGCATGACCGGTACCAAATACCTTTCATTAGACGAGTTAGAGAAGCTGCGCCGAAACATCATACTCTCGTTCTACCTGCGCCCGTCCTACATCTTCAAGAAAATGGGACAATGTATCAAGCAGCCCAGCATTTTCTTCAACTATGTGAAATACGGAATCCGGCTCGTGGTGAATCTGTTTAAAAAGTAGTGTAACAGAGAACAAATCGCTAAACATAAACACTGTCAAAATGAAAGCCTGAATAACAATGCGCATCATCCGCACGCTGTATTCAGGCTTTTTTCTATTTCAAGTTAGCAATGAGCCATGCGAATAGAGACAAAGAGGCATTTGCGTTGTGCTCGCACATAAGCAAACGCTTCTTTGTCTCTATTCATAGGG
>CAZWXS010000095.1:0-5832 GCA_964638005.1 uncultured Lachnospiraceae bacterium | reverse complement strand
ACTAAAATCTACATCTGTCCATTTCAATGCCAGCAATTCGCCTTTTCTCATACCGGTTTCTATCAACAGATGAATCATAACCTGATACTTCAGTGGTTCGTTTCTGACTGCCTCAACAATCTGCTTGATATCATCAATTTCAAACCATTCAGCTTCTTTTCTATGTCGACGTGGTGGTGTTGCATTATCTGCCGGATTGTCTTTGATACATCCCTCTTTCTTCGCAGCTTCTAACACAGTATGTATAAAACGATGATATTCTGTGATTGTTTTTACACTCAATCCTATCTGACTCTTACCTATAATTTCAAAAAGTTCTGATATTGGATAACCTAGTGCATCAGCCAACTTTTCGGCAGATTCTATTGCAACATTTTTCCTTTGATAGATAAAGTAAGTATGAGAGAGCATTTTCTCGAACTGTACTTTTTACTGTACTTTTTTTGATTTTTTGAATTTTAGGAAAAAAATAACCCCTCGAAAACTAGTGTTTTCTAGGGGTTTTTCAACGTGCGTGACATGATTCGAACACGCGACCTTCTGGTCCGTAGCCAGACGCTCTATCCAGCTGAGCTACACGCACATTTCATATTTGCTGCATCACTCATATATCATGATAAATGTGTTTTGCAACGAACATTATATTATCATAATCATCGGTGCAAGTCAAGGTCAATATCTCTGATTTTATCGTATTAAAAGCATGTTTGTTCCAAGTCATCCACTGCTCGCTCAACTATATGCTCATGTAATAAGAATGTTCCTTCAGCCATTTGCGCCTGGTCTTGTAATCCGGCAGTACTTCGCCCACACATGCCCAGAACTCGCGGCTATGGTTCATATGGCGGATATGACACAGTTCATGTACCACCACGTAATCCAACATCTCAATCGGACACAGCATCAGTCTCCAAGAAAGACGTATCACCCCTTTCGCTGTGCAGGTGCCCCAGTTTGTCCTTGCATTGGAAAGTTTCACAATCTCATATGTGACACCTAACTGTTCTGCATAATGCTCTGCGCTCTCCTGCAATGTATAAAGAGCTTGCGTCTTGAGCCATTTCATGAATAGCTTTTCAGGATCATACACCGTAGGAATTTGAATTTCCTCATCCGTCAATGTAACTTTTCGAAAGTCTCCTATACGAATCCTTCTCTTTTCTCCCATAAACGGTATGACCGCGCCGTCTTTGATTGTTAATTCTTCCTTTAACTTTTCTGTTTTTTGTACTTCGCTGAGTTTTGCAAGAATCCACTCCTGTTTGCCCATGACCAGTTTCATAATCTCACGATCCGATACAAACTTCGGTGCATGTACAATAAAATCTCCGTTTGTGTCAATAACAAGTGTTACTGATTTTCGATTGGTCTTGATAATCTTCTTCGGCTCTATTATCTTCTTTGAATCTGTCATGATGTCTGTTTCTGCCTCTCTCATGCGCTTCTTTGATTTCTTCTTTTTCTATCTTGACCTTTCCCTGCTCACAAAGAAATAGTCAATCTTGTGCGCTCCCTCTTCGGGCTTTGTGATATCGTATGCATAACTGGAGACAATGCCGGTCTGTGTATTAAGTACAGAAAACACCGTCGTCTCATTATCTGCCACATATGGTACGCTTCTGTCCATAAACAATGGTGCGATCGGTTTAAGACCACCCGGATCTCCTATCAGTGCATAATCCTCTGCATCGAACTCTGTCAAATCAGAAGGAATCACCGCTGTACGTTCCTCATCGTCATAATAGGCGCCATAACAGTTTCCCACGTTAGAACTCTCCAGATAATTCATACCGCTCTCTGTCTGAAATCGATTCCACACATGGGAATGGCCGTTAAACACAAGATCCACACCGGCCTCATCCATCAACGGTTCCAGATCTCTCAGCAAATAATCATTTTCAAGCGGATATTCATACAGGATCTGTTTCAGATTGCCGTTTGCATCTTTGATTTCCCTCTTCACAGGATCTGTGAAAGGCGGTACAACATTCAATCCCAGCCCATGTACTTGATGATGAAACATGACTATCTTATACTTTGCCTGTGTAAATTCCCTGCTTTGAAATTCCCGCTCGAGCCACTCATACTGCTTGGAACCCTTCTTGATCGGCTCATAGATGATCGCACCGCCGCTTGTCATCAAGGGATTGCCCAAGCTTCTGATATCCTCAGAATAGTCACTTTTATTTCCGATGATATTATCACGCCACATACGGGTCACATTCAAAACCACCAATCGGACATCTCCTATGGTTTCTGCATAATACAGTTCCTTTCCTGCCTTGCTTGACGGCATTGTAAACAGTTCTTCATAACTGATGGTATTAAAGTCATCCGGCATGACATCATTGAATTGCAGTCCGATATCATAAGCATCGCTGTAACGTCCCATAAATTCATGATTCCCTGCCGCTGTATACATCGGTGCCTCCTGCAGGATCGCAGCACCCCGATACGTCACTTCATTCAATTTCTTCTCTGCATTGCCCTGCATCAATGAGAAAAAAGTATTCGGATTGCCAAAATCAAACCACTCATCTGCCTGATCAGGGATATTAACCAGATCTCCGGCATAGAACACCGCATCAATATGTCCGACCGTCTCCTCTGCCATTTGCAGATTGGTCGCCACCATGTCTTTTAGCTGCCCATCAGAAGTTAAAAGTATATTTAACTTTGTTTCCTTTTGTGGTTTCGCCTGCAAATAATACTTGTCGCTCTTGATTCCATCGCTTTCTACATAGTATAACATCCGTTCTTTATCGTTACCACGATATAACGGCAGATTTTCTACCACACCTTCATGTCTCCACACATTGACTTTTTTTCCTGCAAAAGTTCTCATACGGGACAGTTTGGTCGTACCTGCCTGTATGACCCTGTCGGCTTTCTGTCCGCATACAATTTGATTGTCCTTTGTTTCCGTATCTGTAAACCAGACCACATGAACAGAATCCTCCGTTGGACTTTGCAGCATCGGTTCCGTCAGAAGGTGCTTTGTCTCAGCTCTCATCATCGTACTCATTCCCATCACACAGCAAAATGCCGTGATCACTCCTATCCGTAATTTGTGATTCATTCTCCCGTTGCCTCACGATATACCTGGTTGCCCAAATCAGCCCATGCCTTTCGACCCGATGGATATACCTCATGACTTTCTTTGTCAACGGCATACATATCCAATATTTCCGTCGTATCCAGTGGCGTTCCATCCAGGTAATACTTCTCTTCATAATATACAAACAGTTCACACAGTCCGTTTTGTGAAGGTCTGTCATAGACCAGTGTACGACGTGTATCTATTGTCTCACCCGTACTCAATTCCTTTTTCCCCTCGCTCAGGATAGCATAAGGATTTCCCTTGGCATTATAGGTCATTTCAAAATGATTTTCCGTATCCGCAAGTTCTGCATCATAAATACACCTTGCCAGTTCTTCTATTTCCGATTCCCATGAAGGTTCTGTGTCCGAAACCGACTCTTCCTCATCATAACCGGTCAGATCCTCTTCTATAGCTGTGTCCTCACTTGTATCCTTCTCTGAAGCCGGCTCCGTCGCTTCCGGAAGTTGCTCCTGTATTTCCTGATAAACATGCTCCGCGGACGTATAATAATCCGCATCCTTTCCCGCTGTCTCAAGTTCTTCCATATTTCCGAATGGCAATGTCACATAATGTCTCGCTATTTCATATTGCATCTCATCCTCTTGCAATATGCCCACGTGCAGCTCTCCTCCGTCACAGGGTGCATCCGGATCCTTCTTGAGTTCTTCCAGCGTATAAGCAATCAATGCCGCTGCATCGTCTGCAAGCGCCTTTCTGTTTTCCGGCGTATCCTGTACATATAGATAAAACTCCATGAAGAAATGGTCAAAGTCTATACTACCGCTTTCACTGCTGATGTGGCATCTGTCCTTACCCTCTGTGAATGTTCTTGTCAGATAGCATACAGCATAATCGTCTTCTGCCTTTTCCGTACCATACATACCCTTATAGACGCTTACGGAAATATTCGGATCATTTTCCGGAATAAAATAGATCCTGCCTATGTCAAAGCCTCTGTCATCGATTGTGAATTTACATCCATACTTATCTTCAAGCATCTGCTGATCCGTAATACCCGCTCTCTGTCTTCTCCCCCAAAAGGAAACACGTTCATAGTCAAACCAGTACCCTTCTCCCGGAAAGCCTCCATACATCACCTGCAGCGTTCCATCCCTTGCAACACGTTCTTCATGTGTTGTAAACACAAAAAAGAAGAAGCAGAACCAAATAATAACCGTACACAAAAAAATATATACAACAAACAGAATCATAGCCGCTGCCTTGTTGCCTTTCACGGGCAAGTCTGCTTCCTCGCGTTTCGTGATTATGGACAGATACAACAATCTTGCCCACAGTGCAATCAGTACCATCGGTCCAAGCACGATCAGACCATATCCCATCACTGTCAACCACAGCCTGTATTCAATTTCCTGCCCTGCCAGCAGGTACCGTATGCCAAAGAATGCTATCACGTATACAATATAAGCAACAGACACATTACACAAGGCAAATGCTTTCTTACTCATCTTTCAATATCCACTCCAATATATATAGTAAAACGGAGCGGCTACATCTCTGTTTCCGCTCCAAGCTAGTTTATTTTATCTTCCTTCGTTCTGTCTTCACATAGGATATGAAAGGATTATCGTAATCCCTTAGCCTGACACAGACTGACCAATTCACCTGCAGTATGATGTACAACATATTCATCATAATTTCCTGTATAATCCCATAAACTATGGAACAGATCAACTTCCTTTTGTGTAAATCCAACACCCTGATATGTCCATACATAAGGACTTGCAGCTGCCGCCGCTGCTGTTGCCTGCTGTGCTGCCACAAGTGCCGCCGCATCATCTGCCGCCTTCTTGGCTGCTGCTTCATCCGCTGCTTTCTTAGCTGCCGCATCGTCTGTTGCCGGCGCTGCCGGTGCTTCTGCTGCCGGTGCATTCTCTTCCTTCTTTTCTTTTTTGGCCTCTGCCTCTTCCTCTGCTGCTTTGATTTCCGCTTCCGCTGCAGCCTGAGCTGCCTCTTCCTCTGTTACCTCTTTCAGATAATCAGACTTGATGTAGGCTTCTGCTCCTTCATATTCGATTTTGGTCCAGGCATCCTCCACATCCTCGATCTTGGTAAAGACCATTCCGATATCTGCAAGTTCGGCAACCTCTCCGTCTGTACTCGGTGTCTTTCTGATCTTAACTATATCGGTCGTCATAACCAGCTTCTTAGCTGCTGCCGCCGCTGCTGCTTCTGCTTCCGCTGCCGCCTGTGCTTCTGCTGCCGCCTGCGCTTCCGCCGCTGCTGCCGCTTCTGCTGCGATTCTTTCTTGATCTACTACTTCAAATGTAAGTGCATTACTTTCTGTCTCTGTATCCCAGTCACGAACTACAACGGTAATCGTTCCTTCCGCCATCGTGTGCAATGTGAACTTACCCTTTTCCGTCTCTGATACCGTAATGGTCGCATATCCGTTATCCGCTACATATTCTGCATTTTTCAGATTTGCATTTTCCGGATCCGTTACGACCGTAAAGGTATAGTCTGTATCAACATCCAATTCCTGTTCCGCAAAATCAGGTGATATCTGTATGCTCTTCAGAGCTGTCAGTGAACGGTACAGGAAAAAACCTCCTACACCAAGCCCTATCACAAGAACTGCCAATACACATATCACAATCAGTTGTACTCTCTTTTTCTTACTCATCTTTTATTCACTCTCCAATTTATTTATCATACCACATTCATCGAAAAATGGAAGTGTAAATTGTCATTTTTACAGTATTTTTACA
>CAZWXS010000094.1:0-5837 GCA_964638005.1 uncultured Lachnospiraceae bacterium | reverse complement strand
AAAGGTATGTCGTATTGTTTACACGAAAAGATGCCCTTCCGCTTATGATATAATTGATTTCAAATTCCCTGTGCCAATGTAAAGGAATACAGATTGAAATATTTGGGACATAGCACTTATAGTAGGAATAGGGAACTTCTGATGTAGTATGGAATCTGTTTTCATACTTTGCCTGTTGACTCATATACTATCTCCAATCATAGAATCGTATCAATATGGAATACTATTTCAGTAGAGAACCTACCTCTGTTAGGAGTATTGTATCATAAAAGACACCACCATATCTACTATCAGAAAGGATGATAAGACTATGAACAGAAAACAGCCTGACTGGCTTGATGACGCACTATTTTACGAGATTTATCCCCAGTCCTTTAACGATACGAACGGAGACGGAATCGGAGATTTTCAGGGAATCATTGAAAAGCTCGACTATATTTGTGACTTGGGATGCAATGCCATCTGGATGAATCCCTGCTTTGCATCTCCATTTTTGGATGCAGGATACGATGTATCCGACTATTATATGGCGGCTCCGCGATATGGTACGAATGATGACTTAAAGCGTCTGTTTGACGAAGCACATAAGCGAGATATGCATATTCTGCTGGATCTGGTGCCCGGACACACATCCATCGAACATCCGTGGTTCAAGGAGTCTCTGAAAGCAGAGAAGAATGCATATACAGATCGTTATGTCTGGACAGATGACGTCTGGACGGAACCGAAAGGAATGGGATGCCTTCGAGGAATTTCCGCAAGAAACGGCTCTTGTGCCGTTAACTTCTTTTCCCACCAACCGGCTCTCAACTATGGATACTACCAACCGGAAGAACCCTGGCAACAATCCACGGATGCAGAAGGACCGCAGGCAACGCTGGAAGCACTGAAGGACATTATGCGCTTTTGGCTGAAGGCAGGCTGTGACGGCTTTCGTGTCGATATGGCAGGCTCTCTTGTGAAAAATGATAATGATGGAAAAGGAACCATCAAGCTTTGGCAAAACATTCGAAATTTTTTGGATCTGGAATTTCCCGATGCTGCAATGGTATCCGAATGGGGTGAACCGGACAAATCCTTACAGGGTGGTTTCCATATGGATTTCCTCCTGCATTTCGGACCTTCTCATTACAATGACCTCTTCCGTTGCGAAGAACCTTATTTTTCAAGCCGTGGCAAAGGCGATGTCTCTGCTTTTGTAAAGAAGTATGTTGAAAATTATGAAAAGTCCATGCGAAAAGGACTGATCTGTATCCCTTCCGGCAATCATGATATGAATCGGCTTGCAAGACGTCTCAATGAAAATGAATTGAAGATTGCATTTGCCTTTCTGTTATCGATGCCCGGTGCTCCTTTTATCTATTACGGAGATGAAATCGGAATGCAATATATAGAAAATCTCACTTCTGTGGAAGGAGGCTATGAGAGAACCGGTTCCCGCTCTCCGATGCAATGGAACCATGAACAAAATGATGGCTTCAGTTCGGCTCCTTCAGAAAAACTCTATGTCAAGCAGGATACTGACCCCAACCGTCCGGTTGTGACGGATCAGATGGCTGACAAGGAATCTCTCTGGCATGAAATCAAGAAGTTGATTGCTTTCCGCAAAGAACATGAGGCACTGCACAATTGCTCCGAAATAGAATTCCTAAACATCGGTTATCCGCTTGTATACAAAAGATCTTGTGACACACAGAGTATAACCGTTGTCATCAATCCTGCAGGTACAAGTCAAACGATAGAACTGCCAAGCGGAAGAATCGCATATTCCATCGGTGGAACCGCAGACTGGAAGGATGGCCAATGTCAGATTGATGGAGCAACCGCAGTATTTATCGAAAATTAATGAAATCATTTCAATAAATAAAGCTGCTTCAACTGATGAGATTTTTTCATATAAAATGCCGACGCGTTATGCATCGGCATTTTATGATTTCTATGGAGGAATCCTATTTGCTGCTGGTTTTTTAGAAATAGGTTTGATAATCCTCATAATTCTTTCTTAACAGTTCCGGTGTATCCAAACCATAAGGACACTTTCCCTTACACTGGTTGCAGTGCAGACAATCCTCTATCTTTGCCATCTTGCCCTGCCATTCTTCAGACAGATAGATTTCCTTTGGTGCACGACGCAACAACAAACTCATACGCGCACAATTGGAGATTTCGATTCCAACCGGACACGGCATACAATATCCGCAAGAACGGCAGAAATCACCCGACAGTTGTTCCTTTTCCCGCTCAATCTTTGCTTTTCGCTCTGCCGTCAGTTCCGGCGGATTCTCCTGATAGGACAGAAATTCATCCAGCTCCGATTCTCTTTGAATTCCCCAGATCGGTGCCACATGATCATACTGTGCCAGATATGCATACGCAAGTGCAGAATCGGTAATCAAACCTCCCGACAGACCCTTCATAGCGATAAAGCCCATGTCCGCTGCCTTACATGCATTTACAATCTCAATATCCGCATCCGTTGCCAGATAGCAGAATGGAAATTGCAGTGTTTCATACAAGTTTGAATCAATTGCTTCTTTTGCCACATTCAAGCGATGATTTGTAATACCGATATGACGAACCTTTCCTTGCTTCTTAGCCTCTAAAATTGCATCGTATAGTCCTGATTCATCTCCCGGCCTGGGGCAAAATGCAGGATTATGAAATTGATAGATATCTATATAATCCGTCTTGAGCAGGCGCAGGCTTGTCTCAAGATCCTTCCAAAATTCATCCGCAGTCACCGCACCTGTCTTTGTACTGATGATGATGCGGTCTCTGTTATGCGCAAAGGCCTCTCCCAACTTTTCTTCACTGTCCGTGTAGTACCGTGCAGTATCGAAATAATTAACTCCGTGATCATATGCCTTATGTAACAGATATACGGCATCTTTCATAGAAACACGCTGTATCGGAAGTGCTCCGAATCCATTTCTGTTAACACGAAATCCTGTCTTTCCAAGTGTAACGGTTTGCATGTGAATTCCTCCTTGCTGTAAGTGTATTCATCCTTCTAATACAAGCTCAGACTTTTCTGCGTATAAACAGTCTGATTGCCGTTAAATATACACTGATTTAAATTAACGATATTCCGATTTTGAGCATCTGTCAACATAATATTTATCATCAATCTATCTGAAATTCATATACCGCTGCCAATTTACCATGCACCACAAATCTTGTCTCATCAGAAGCTGTGCATGTGGAAAGTGTGATAACCCTGTCCTTACCTGATACATTCACACCTGTATCATACCAGGAGCCTCTCTTCATACGTCCGATGAACTCCTCATACTCTGCTGCCTGATCTCCGGGCGCATACCATATGGTATAGATTTCATCCGTCTCCGGAACGGTGTGTGCAGAAAAAATCTCATACCGATATGCCTGTGTCTCCGTATAGATCGTAAAGAATTCGTTTCCCTGATAAAATTCCTCATCATAATACTTCTTTAACAATCCAAACATAGAACCATTCTTCATGTTATGTCCATAGATGATGCTGTGATAATCCGTAAAATCCGCTGTATCACCGGCATCCATAAAGACAGAACCTGCCTTGTTCTCTCCATGGGAAAATGTATGTGTCAGATAATAATAGTTATCCTCCGACTGCATGATCGGATAGTTGATCTTTAGTTCATCAAATGCAATCCATCCGATGACTTCTTTATTCTGCTCTTTTAATTCCGAAAGCTTTTGTGCAATCTGAAGCTGCGGCACAAAAACAACTTCCGTTTCCTCCGCCTCGTCTGTCCGTTCAACATCCTCTACTACTACATCACCGGCCATCACGAACTCCTGTATTTGATCATACTCCTTTGCTCCACTCCAGTATTCGGCAATGATCAGCACAAGCCCTGTCAGTGCAAATCCTATCATTCCGACCGCCATCCATCGCAATACCTTACGCGAACGAAACTCTGCAAACATCCACATCAAAAATGCCGCTATGAAGATACAGGCACAAACAGCCTTGCCGTTTGCCGTATGAAAATAGTCCGACACAAACCCCAAATAAGGAATGCAAAACACCGGCTTTCCAATCAACCTGTCAAATTGCACGGGATCGATATCCTCTGCTTCATTTGCATCACCCTTTGTTACAAATACCTGTTCCTCCAAGCGTATCTGTGTGACTCTGTGCGTCATGACATATTCCGCATTTTCTCCCAAAGTATATGTAATGGCATCTCCCTCTTGTACCTCACTCACATCTGCCGCCTTGACATAGACAACACTCCCGACCGGATAAGTCGGCTCCATACTGCCTGTCAACACTTCATATATCTGAAATCCGAACCATTTGGGGACATTAAGCGGAAAGGTTGCGGCAATCACCGCAACCATCAGTACAATCCCTATAAAGTTTAGTATCTTCCCTATTCCGCTATATTGCTTTTTAGTCATTTGTCTCTGTTTCCATCACAATTCCGGTCCAGCCGATGACATCTCCGGCTGCATTTTTCTGCAATACGGTATCTTCAAGATAATCTGCCTGCACTGCCTCTGCCTTGATTTTGATCGTAAATTTCTGATCTGCAGCATTATTTTTCCATTCCAACGGAATAGAAACAGACTCAAACAATACCTGTTTTGCTCCTGCACTTAGCTGCACCTTGTAGTAATAGTAGCCGTCTGTATTTTTGGTCCAACCGTTTGTTTCCATCTGTGTCTCGATATCTGTCACGATATCTTTGATGTCATCATCTGATAATGTATTGGCACCATTTACTCCAACTGTTTTTTCTACGCTCACTTCTGCTCTTACAAAACAATCTTCAGATTTTGCATCCACTGTAACCGTCGGATTCTTTGGAACTGTCATTCCCGGAAGGATATCTGCAAAGTTAAGACCTCCTTTTGTAATAGGAGCTACTGATCCGTCCTGTACATATTCCTTAGTATCGTTATCTCCGTCGCTGTCTTCTGTATCAACCTTAACCTGATTTTCCTGCAATCCGATCTTGATTTCACCCATCGTTACGACATTGCTTAATGTCTCGGTTTCACTTGTAAAATATGCCAGTGTAGCACCTACTCCGACAATTGCGATCAAACACAATGTCACTAACAGCATTACTATTTTTTTTCGATTCATTCTTTTTTTCTCCTTCTATCTCTTACAAATCACTAATCTGTCCATACTGCTTCGCCAAGTGCTTCATCCTGTGTCAGATTTGCTGCCTGAACGGCACAGCCGATAATCGTAATCGCACTTAAATTGCTTTCTGTTTCTGTTGCATCAATGCTGTATGTAACATTTTTAAATAATTCTTCCAATACGATTGGATTGGATGCATCTTTCAGAATCACATGCTCTGCATTTCCCTTAGCTCCTACATATGCATAGATTCCGTCTTTTCCACCTGCGGTGTCTGCAGACCTCTGAACCCAGTTTGCTGTATTAAAGCCTGTTACTTCAAAGGTTCCGCTTGCTTCAAGAGCATCAATTCCCGTAACCTTCATAAATGCATAACAATCTGTCGAATTTTTTATAATTGTCATATACGGTCTTTTCAGCAACTCATCACCCGGCTGAATATCTTCATATGGATGTGTCTGTCCTCCGGGAATGATCTCGGTTGTCGTATCCCCATCATCTGCTACTTCCTCATCAAGCTGAGCCTTAACACCATCTCCTACTGTAAATGTGTTGGTCAGCTGCTCCGTCTTGGATGTAAACGCTGCGAGTGTCGCTCCTACTCCAAGTGCTGCAATCAAAAATACTGCTGTTAACATGGTTACTAATTTCTTCTTGTTCATTTTGTTTTCTCCCTTTTCCTTTTCTTTTTTATTTGGTTGTTACTTTTATTTGAGCTTCCTTCTCTTCATTTTTG
>CAZWXS010000093.1:0-6015 GCA_964638005.1 uncultured Lachnospiraceae bacterium | reverse complement strand
GTGAATGACACAGATTATAAGAGTAATCATATATATTTTTGAAAGGAAGTAGGTACAAATGAAAAAAACAGTACTGATCATTATGACGATATGGATGGCACTTGCAATGACAGCATGTGCAAAGAAACAGGAAATCAGTGTCGATGAGGTGAGTTCGAGACTGTTGTCGGAGATTACATATACGGATGAATTGTCAGAGATAGACCTAGAAACGGCAGGTATGCTGTTCTATCTGTCAGATGCACAGATCACAAGTGCCAAAATCTATGAAAGCGGTGGTGCGACGGCGGAGGAAATAGCCGTATTTGAGTGCGCATCTCAGGAAGATGCGGACAAGGTGATGGCAGCAGTGCAGCAGCGTGTCGAGGAACAAAAAGAGTCCTTCAGGGATTATGTTCCCGAAGAACTCTTGAAGCTTGACAATGCAGTCATGATTCAAAGCGGAAATTATGTAATGCTGTCGGTATCTGATGATGCCGAGACTGCACAGAAGATTATAAACGGAAAGTGACGGGCAGAGTTTAATAGCCCAGTTCTTCTCCAATCAGAAATACCTTGATACGACCGGGCACACCATTGTGTCTTGTTATGACGGTATGGTTACAGATACAATCCGGCGATAAGCAGTCGGCACAGACACCTGTCTCATGGCAAGGTGTCTTTTTGTTGAGCCGTTTTACATTGGGTACAGCGGCCATATGATGAACTCTCTTGATACCATCTTCTGTATCGGATACGACCTTATTCATACCCGCTACGATCATGACATGCTCCGGTCCGTGAATCAGGCAAGCGACCCGATTGCCTGCACCGTCGATGTTGATCAGCTCACCGTCCAGCGTGATGGCATTGGTACTCATAAAGAAATAATCAGAGGAAACAATTTTCGCATAAGTCTCTTTCTTCTCGGCAGGTGTCGTAGGAGCCATGCGGTCAATGAATTGATATTTTCCGGAAGAGATGGCATCCATGATACCGATTTCCTGATTGGTAACGGAACCGCCGTTCGTCACGACACTGCCCTCTGGTATCATGTTGAGGATGTAGTCTACACAGGATTTGGAGTCGGGAAAGTAATATCCCTCCATTCCTCTTTTCTTTAAGTTCTTGATGATTGTCTGAGCCTGGGTTTCGTAAGCTTCTTGTTTTGGTGACATGTGAATACCTCCTTTATGATTGGTCCATGGTCTCCGATAAGCTGCACACTAAAGTACATACCGGTATAATGTCTGTCTAAGATTATACTACATAAGCTGCGAAAAATCATCTGCTACAATCAAATCAATGAATCGGAATAAAACCTTACATATTAAAGTAAAGAAGAATTACAAGCTGGAATTAACTGCATATTCATGAATTTACAAACAATTATGGCAAATAATACAATTTAATGACGAAATAAATAGAAAACGAATAAAAAATAAATAAATATATTGACAATTGTCAGATGATATATTATAATCAATTTAACAGTTAGATATGAACTTTATATCATAACTGATGAGTAATACAGAAGGTATTAAATTTAAGAGAAGGAGGTACAGTCCACCAAAAACTTAAAGTAATATCCCGAAGGTATTAATCATGTCGAGTAGTATTAGGTTACGCAGTACGAGATTAAGGTACGAAGGATTTAAGTGAAGTACAGAAGATGAGGGTCGAAGTACAGAAGATGAATCTGCAAGGAGTACTGAGGATGATGTATCCCGGATGTAACGGGTTGTGGACAAGATGATATTGCAAAAGGACTGGTCGGCACCGGAGTATTGGTCAACCGTATCGGGCAGAAGAACGATATCACTCTCCGCAAGGTAGATATTCTAAGGTACAGAAGATGGAAAGGTCGGAAGTACAGAAGATGAGACTCGCAGTACGAAGCAACAGTAGTACCGTGTATCGAGAGTACATAGGAAAAGTGAACAATGTATAATCATTGAGCGTACAGAAGACGGAAAAGTCGGAAGATATCGAGAAAACAAATCGAGAACCGAACGTCAAGGGTACGAAAGAAAAGAGTCCAAGGTACGAAAGATGAAATCAAAGTACTGAGTAGAAGTAATGGTAGATAAGGGTGTGTCGGATCAGATTTGAGAAGCAGGACACAGGAGAAGATTGCATGATAGATTGCAATGGTAACCGCATACGAAAGACAGAAAGAAAGGTACAGTCCAATGGGTAATGTAGAAGAAGTACAGCAGAAGTGAGGATCCTGAGAGAAGATAAATTTCAGGGTCCTCACTTCATTTTTATGAGCAATTGACTTTTATTGTTGTTTCTTATAGAATGAATATATATTTGGTATATTTTGTATAGTTGTATTACCAAACAAGCAGGTTTTGCATGCATAAGAGAAAAGCAGTTATTTTAATCGCATTTATCCTGATCGTGGGGATGCTTGCCGGTTGTATGGCGGAAAAAGGTGCAGCAGAGACAGAAGAAGAGGTAGTTCTGACCGTAGCGGGAGGCTGGCCGGACTGCAGGGCATTGGATGTTGCGGCGAGTGCTTTTCATGAGCAGTATCCGAATTGTACGATTACATATGAGTATCTGCAGGATTATTATGAGTCCCTTGAGAAGAGAATGGACGGAGAGGCTCCGATTGATCTGTTCTTTTCCACTAATATTCAGGCGGATTCAGAAATGCTGCCTTATGCGTTGGATCTGAACAGTTGTGAAGAACTGGATCTGTCTCAGACATTTGACGGTTTGATCGAGAACTTTGCTTTTCGTGAGGAGGGCAATGAAGATCAGAAAAAAATGTATGCGATTCCTTTAGGTGCTGAGATCAGAGGTCTGTATGTCAACAAAACGCTGCTAGATTCTGTTGGTTTAGAGGTTCCGACCGATCAGGCATCATTACTTGCTGCATGTCAGGTGCTGAAGGAAAACGGATACATACCTTTTCACGGAAATCCCGGAGATTTTTCACAGACGCTTATTTATCCGTGGATTTGTAATCTGATTGCCAATGCGGATGATCCACAGGCAGCTTATGCAAGCGTTAATGCGCATGAACCCGGAGTCAGCGAGATGTTCCGCGAGCCGTATGCATTTCTCTATACTCTCGTAGAAAATGATTATTATGATTACAAGACTGCACAAACTGATTTGGGGCTTTTTGTAGACAGCAGCGATGAGGATTATGCACGTCATTTTCTGAATATACAGAAGCAGGATGATGCATGGGTCAAGGCAGACGATATCGGACAGATTGCATTCATGCCGGCGCCAATGTCCCTTCAGAGCTTGGTTGATAAGACAAAGGAAGACTATCACAGTGAGATCGAGTATGCATTTGTTTTGGCGCCTGTCGGAACCGACGGAGGATTTGCCTATATGTCACCGGCTCACGGCATTGCGATTAACAAGAACAGTGCCAATGTGGAATGGTCGGTCAGATTCCTCGACTTTTTATTTGAGCCTGAAAATAATCAGGCCTTTACCGAGGCGTTCCATGTGATCCCAAATACAAAGGAGGCATTTTCTTATATCAAATCCCTCTATGATGTGCCGGAGGATCACATATCCCAATTGGGACAGGTGACATTTGACTATGGTTTTTACGGATTGATCCAACCGAGCATGGTAGATGTGTCAAAGGCAAATAATCCGAAGTATATGCAGGATGACGGCAGCGGCACATTGTCCCTCTATCCACTTGACTATTATATGGAGAGCCTGGAGAGCAGCCTACAGCAGCAATGAAAATGAAACCCAAAGAACAGATCAAGAGATATTCCAATCAAAAATACAGAGAGAAAAGCCCCTTCATGGCAGTTACGGTTGCCGTGCTGAATGTCGTATTGCTTGTCATTACGATTATTTTGTATGGCTGCTATACCGATGCATATTCAAAACGGCTTCAGGAGGAGAATCTGGATAATATTGCCAACATGAATCAATCCGCCGCGAATAACATGACGGCTTTGATTGACAGTTGGAATATCAAACTGGAGGACACGATACAATATGCCAGTCGGCATGATTGTACGCTTGATGAAGCTTTGGCGTACATTGAGGATGCCAATTCCAGTGATGAACGCTATTTTGAACTGATCGGAAGCGATTACACGGGCTATTTGGCATGTCTGGATGAGAAGGGTGAGTTTATACCGGTTTCTTATCAGGGGCATTCATATGAGGAATTGCAAAAGGCGTTTGACCGAGACGAGGAAGCCGGACAGTTGACAGCCAGTTTTGCACCGGAATTCACGGATGATATGACGGCATTGAAGCATTTTGCCCTTTACTGTCATTTGCCGCTTGCAGACGGTGTGGGAGGGCAGGAATGGTATACGCTGATGCTGGCGGCAAAATCAAGTGATGTGCTGGCAGTCTTTAACAGTCAGATTGATTTTGAAGGACAGTCCACGGTATTGGTAGAAGAAGACGGCAATTATATTGTCAGCAATGATGATTTCAAATCCACGAATTTCTTTCAATATCTATATGTATATAATGACCTGACATTGGATGAGCGCAAGGCAATCGAGCAGGAGGTGCTGGGGCAGGACAGTGGTGAGCTGTACTACAAGAATGCAGTGGGGCAGGATTGCGTCTTCTGTTATTCGAGAATAGAGGAACACAACTGGTATTGCATTACCTGTGTTCCGATTACGTCTTTCAGAACCCCGGTGTCCGGCGTTAATTATGCGGTTTATGCGGTTGTGGCACTTTTGCTACTGGCAATCATAGATGTTACGTGGCTCTATTACATGAACAGACGCCTACATTTCAGTATGGTTCGTGAAAAAGAGGCCAGTGAGGCAAAGACGGATTTTCTTTCCCGTATGAGTCATGATATTCGTACACCGCTCAACGGAATCATCGGGTTAACTACGCTCGCCATGGATGAACCAAATCCCTCCGGGACGCAGGAGTATCTGGAGCGTATCCAGGTATCCGGTCAATTCCTGCTGGGACTGGTCAATGACATATTGGATATGAACAAAGTGGAGAGCGGTAAGATAGAATTGCATCCGGAACCGTATTCGGACAGAGAATTCAGCAGTTATATCGAGGCTATTATACTGCCGCTGTGTGACGAAAAGGGTTTGGAATTCCGGATGACAACACCGTCAGATGATATGCCTGTACGATTGGACCGCCTGCGTTTCAACCAGATCTTTTTCAATCTGCTGTCCAATGGCGTCAAGTATACGCCTGAAGGCGGTATGCTTGAGCTGTACTGAGAAAGGACGGAGTTAAAGGATAATCGTGTAGCACTTGACTTTACGGTGCGCGATAATGGAATCGGGATGAGTGAAGAGTTTCAAAAGCATATGTTTGATTCGTTTTCGCAGGAACATGCACAAGCTGCAAGTACCGGTACCGGGTTGGGGCTGGCAATTGTGAAGAGCCTTGTCAAGCTCATGAACGGACAGATCAAGGTGAACAGTGAGCTGGACAAAGGCACGACGGTTATGATCCATATAGAAACAGATGTCTGCCAGGAGCAGACAGACGCACCGACAGAGCTCCATGTAGTGGAATTAAAGGGTAAGCGAGTGCTTTTGTGTGAAGATAATGAAATCAACATATTCTTTGTGAAGCATCTGTTTGAAAAATGGGAGCTGGAGACAGATGTTGCTGAGAACGGAAGAATCGGTGTCGAGTTGTTTGCTGCTTCTGCTCCGGGCACATATGATGCGATCATTATGGATGTTATGATGCCGGAAATGAACGGTTTGGAAGCAACACGTATTATCAGGCAGATGGAGCGTCCTGACGCAGCTAAGGTACCGATTATTGCTATGACTGCAAATGCATATGATACTGATGTGAAAAACTGCATGGATGCCGGTATGAATGAACATATGAGCAAACCAATCGACCCTGCACTATTCCGCGCACTGCTGTCGAAGGTGTTATCATAAGGTGCAAGAAATTCAGAGTCATGCGAATAGAGAAAAGAAAGCATTTGCGCTGTGCTTGCACATAAGCAAATGCTATCTTGTCTCTATTCATAGGGCGAAGCCCGTGACCGAGATGCAGCGGCAGCGGAATCGAGGTGCA
>CAZWXS010000092.1:0-6077 GCA_964638005.1 uncultured Lachnospiraceae bacterium | reverse complement strand
TTAATTAATCTTCTTTATTTATAACTTTTTCTTTCTTATCATAATCTGCTAAATGAATAATTATTTCATCTTCACCATCCATCTCTTTTATCCTAAATTACTTCTGAATATATACATATATAAAAAGCCAAAGTAAAGTTTTCTTTACCTAGCTTCCCAACGACTCTTATTCCATGTCCCCAGATGATTGGCACATTAACACAAGCATATTTTACCATTTTTACACATAGTTCACAATATAAAATTGTGTTCCATTGTCTGATTATGTCGAAAAGAGAATATGGCATACATAAACTGTATGCCATAGAAAAATTCTCATATTTTACTATCCTCGATACGCCTTCAATGCTTTCATATGCCCCGGTGCAGACCTTGATAGTACCACTATTTCTCCTCTGTTTTCGAATTTATTTTGAATTCCCTCTTTATAATCCTGTCTTGCTTTCTCCAGTTTTGCAATCTCCGAATGTCCCATGTCCTCTGATACATGAACATACAAATCCATGGTAACACTTAAGGTAGAATGACCCATAATCTTCTGTAGTACCTTTGGCTGCATTCCGCTTTCAATACACCGGGTTGCAAAGGTATGACGCAGTGCATGCATATAGGCATGTCTAAATTCTTCATATGTTCCATCCTTTGAAATACAACAACTTCAAGGAAACACTCCTCATAAGATGTTCCGTTCTGATATTGGTCATAGAAATTGTCGAAATCCTTGCATTAAAAAACCCAGTAAACATCACGTTTACTGGGTTTTTCATCATTTGATTCTTGGCTAATGTCAAATAATCTCCGATTATTTGACTGATGGCAAAATTTCTTCGAAATTTTATCCATCTATTTTGCGTAATCCACGACTCTTGACTCTCTGATAACACTTACCTTGATCTGTCCCGGATATTCTAATTCGGCTTCGATCTGTTTTGAAATATCTCTGGCAAGTAATACCATGTCTGCATCAGTTACCTGATCAGGAACTACCATAATACGAATCTCTCGACCTGCTTGAATAGCAAAAGATTTGTCAACGCCCTTAAATGCGTTTGTAATATCTTCTAATTGTTTCAATCTGTTTGTGTATGTTTCTAATGTTTCACGTCTTGCACCCGGTCTTGCTGCTGAAATAGTATCAGCTGCCTGAACGATACATGCAATCAGTGATTGTGCTTCTACGTCACCATGATGTGATTCTACTGAATTGATTACAGTTGCTGACTCTTTGTATTTTCTACAAAGCTCTACGCCCAATTGAATATGTGATCCTTCCATTTCATGATCAACGGCCTTGCCGATATCATGTAACAGACCTGCACGCTTAGCCAAACGGACATCAACACCGATTTCGGCTGCCAACAGTCCTGACAGAAGCGATACCTCGATAGAATGCTTCAATGCGTTCTGACCATAGCTGGTTCTGAACTTCATCTTACCGAGCAACTTGACGAGTTCAGGATGAATGCCGTGAACACCAACTTCCAGTGTTGCTGCTTCACCTTCCTCGCGAATCATGACTTCAACTTCTTTTTGAGCCTTTTCAACCATCTCTTCGATTCTTGCGGGATGGATACGTCCATCTACAATCAACTTCTCAAGAGCGATTCTGGCTACTTCTCTTCTGATTGGGTCAAATCCTGATAATACAACTGCTTCCGGAGTATCGTCGATAATAAGGTCTACACCCGTCATGGTTTCGAGCGTTCTGATATTACGTCCTTCTCTACCGATGATTCTTCCTTTCATTTCATCATTGGGAAGCTGGACTACTGAAATCGTAGTCTCTGCTACGTGGTCTGCGGCACATCTCTGTATCGCTGTCACAACGTATTCCTTCGCCTTCTTGTCCGCCTCTTCCTTGGCACGTGATTCTAATTCCTTCACGAGCAACGCGGTTTCATGCTTCACTTCATCTTCAACAATCTTCAACAGATATTCTTTTGCTTGTTCGGAGGTCAAACCTGAGATTCTTTCTAGTTCCTGTACTCTTTGTTCGTTGAGTTTGGTAATCTCTTCTTTTTGCTTTGCCAAAACCTCTTCTTTTGCTGTGTTTGCGGCTTCACGTTTTTCGATGGCATCGAGCTTCTTATCAACACTCTCTTCCTTCTGCTGTACACGGCTTTCAAGACGCTGGATTTCTTTTCTGCGTTCCTTGGATTCTCTCTCGAGTTCGTTCTTGGTACGAATCGACTCTTCCTTAACCTCCAATAAACCTTCACGCTTCTTAGTCTCTGCGGTCTTCAAAGCTTCGTCTATTATCTCTCTTGCCTTCTGTTCTGCATTGCCAATTTTAGCTTCATCGGCTTTCTTTCTGGCATTCATTGTAACAAGATGAGTAACAGGCACAGCCACGATCAACGTCACCACTACAGCGATAATAACAATTACACTGATTGGCACAGGAGCACCTCCTTATTTAGTTTTCATTGTACTTTATCAATATAGAATGTATGTAACACTAAAACAAAACACATTCTAACTTGCGATTTTACAACACTTAGATTTTATACTGTTTTCTAAGTTATGTCAAGTAAAATGTATTGATCCCAGGCTTTTCCGATCTTGTCAAACGAAAACCCTTTGCGATATAAATAAGCAAATAGCTTCTGTTTATCTTCATATGACAACTGTTCCGGCTCCTTGCATCGCTTTTTCATCAGTTTAATGATGAGTTCTGATTCATCAAAATCAGACCCTTCCAGCTGCGCATCAATCGTCTCCTTGCTAATGCCTCTCTGCAACAGCGTCTGCCGGATTTCATTGCGGCTTGATGAAGCACTCTTATAACGGATATAATTTGCCGCATAACGTTCATCATCAATGTAATGATAACTCTTTACATAGGCTATCGCTTCATCAATTGCACTGGGTGGATAGAGGTTGTCCCTGAGCTTCTGCCTGACATCCGCCTCTGTTCTGTCGTTCTTTTCGAGCAAATGCATGGCACGCAATTTTGCCCGCTTCACCAGAACATTCCCTACAATTTCCTGCTGCAATTCCTCTGTAAAGACCATATCCTGTTTAATGCCGTAACGACGTAATTCGCCCTTGTATAACACAAAGGCGAATTCATCGTTCAGAAAAATCTTATATTTACTCTTATGATACTCTTCAATTGCTGTAACCACTAATTCCATCGTTCATCCCTGATCCTATCTGAAACGCTTCAAGCCCGTTCTGGATTATCAGACAAGTGAATCTGCTGCTTTCGAGGTCTTCTCTGCTTTTTTACTGTCAGATGATGTTGCCTTTTCATTGTCCTTAGCCGACTCTGTTGTCTTTTCAGCACCGTCAAGTCCGAAATGTGTACGTACCTTAGCTTCTACCTCTTCACATATCTTCGGATTGTCCTTGAGATATTGCTTTGTATTCTCACGTCCCTGTCCGATCTTCTGTCCATTGTAAGCATACCATGCGCCACTCTTATTGATGATATCTACCTCAGCAGCAAGATCTACGATATCACCAATTGTAGAAATACCCTCACCGAACATGATATCAAATTCTGCCTCCTTGAACGGAGGTGCGATCTTATTCTTGACCACCTTCACACGTGTACGGTTACCGATGACCTCTCCGCCCTGCTTCAGCGATTCAATCCTTCTGACATCCAATCTTACGGAAGAATAGAACTTCAATGCACGCCCGCCTGTCGTCGTCTCAGGATTACCGAACATAACACCAATCTTCTCACGCAGCTGATTGATGAATATGACCGTGCAGTTTGATTTGCTCATGATACCCGTCAGCTTTCTGAGTGCCTGTGACATCAATCGTGCCTGCAGCCCCATATGGCTGTCTCCCATATCACCGTCAATTTCTGCTTTGGGAACCAAAGCCGCAACTGAATCCACTACTACGATATCCACCGCACCGGAACGTACCATCGTCTCTGTAATCTCCATTGCCTGCTCTCCGTTATCCGGCTGTGAAATATAGAGATTGTCAATATCTACTCCTATATTCTTGGCATAAGCAGGATCCAGCGCATGCTCTGCGTCTATGAATCCGGCAATACCGCCTCTCTTCTGAACCTCTGCAATCATATGTAAAGTAACCGTTGTCTTACCACTGGATTCCGGTCCGTATATCTCAATAACCCTGCCCTTCGGAATGCCGCCGAGGCCAAGTGCCACATCAAGGCTCAGTGAACCTGTCGGTGTCGTCTCTACATTCATATTGGCACTCGAATCACCGAGTTTCATGACCGATCCCTTACCAAACTGCTTCTCAATCTGTGCCAGAGCGGCATCCAGTGCTTTCATTTTATCGTCTTTTTCCATGTTGAATCTCCTTCTCATCAAGAACATTTGTTCTTTTAATATAATAAAACGTTTGTTCGGTTTTGTCAACAGTTTATTTTAAAAATAACTGTTTTTCCCTTCAAATAGAGCATACTACATTAGCTGTCCGATAAAACTCCCTGCATTCATGCACTATCGTATAATTGTTAAAAATGATTGTATACGGCTGAAATGCCGGACATAACTCAGAATTCTTTGATACCCACAGATAAAATAATAGCACAGTCACCTGTGATGCGCAATAGGCGGCTGTGCTGTTATTGATTTTATTTTTTCTTCTTGCCGAATGTAATCTCACTGAAATACTCGAGTACGCACAAACGAAGCAGCGTCAATGCGGAGGACACCGTATTCTCTCTGATCTTAGCCCTGTTTCCGCTGAAATGATATTCCTTAACGGTAACCTTGCCGCATACATTACATGCGATATAGACAAGTCCTACCGGCTTTTCCTCTGTACCTCCGTCGGGTCCTGCAATTCCCGTAATCGCAACGCACACATCTGATTTAGTGAAATATGTGCCGCCCTTTGCCATTTCTGTTGCAACCTGCTCGCTGACCGCACCGTACTTTGACAAGGTGCCCTTCTTGACACCGAGACGATTTCTCTTCGCCTTATTGGAGTATGTGATCATACCCTCTTTGAAAATATCGGACACACCCGGTACATTGATCATTCTTGCAGCCAACATACCGCCCGTACATGACTCCGCCGTGCAAAATGTCAAATTGTTCTTTTCCAACAGATCCACTACGGCCTCTTCCAGTGTCACCTCCGGATCGGTCGTATAGATATAGGAACCGATACGGCTCTTTAATTCCTTAACCACCGGCTTCGTCAGCTTCTTAGCTTCCTTTTCGCTTTCCGCCATCGCAGTTACGCGCAGATGTACCTCTCCCGTCTTGGCATACGGAGCCAGCGTCGGATTCGAGCTTTCCATCATATCCTTAATCATCTCTTCTACTGCGCTCTCTCCCATTCCGCAGATCTTAACTACCTGTGAACAGATCGTATTAGGAGTCTTTCTGTCCAGATATTCATATACATCCTTTTCAAACATCGGAACCAGTTCATTTGGCGGTCCCGGCAGCAAAATCACCGATTTGCCGTCCTGCTCCATGATGATGCCCGGTGCTGTTCCGTTATCATTATTTAGTATAATTGCCCCTTCCGGAATCAGTGCCTGTTTCCAGTTGTTATCCGTAAGCGGTATATTTCTCTTTTCAAAAAACTCCTGAATGCGCTCCTTCGAGTATTCATCCATATACATCGATTTGCCGAGCACCTTCGCCGCTACCTCTTTCGTCAGATCATCCCCCGTCGGTCCAAGGCCTCCGGATAAAATAATGATATCTGAACGTTTCAGTGCTGTTTCAAGCGTCTCTGACAGGCGCTCCTCGTTATCTCCGACCGTCGTCTGATAGAAACAGGACAATCCAAGATAGGCACATTGCTCTGCCAGATAGGCAGCATTTGTGTTTACGATATTGCCGAGCAATATCTCCGTTCCAACAGAAATCAATTCAACAACCATGTTTTCACTCCTCTTTTGCGCTTAAAACTCCCTTGTTCTTAATCAAATAATCAATCAGAGACACAACCGTAAGTACCAGCGCAATCCATACAAATACAGTCGTAATTCCCTGTATTACACCATTTTGAATATCGGCAATCAATAATATGATCATCAGCATCTGAAATACCGTCTTGAACTTCCCCCAATAGCTTGCCGCAATGACCACTCCGTTATCCGAAGCAATCAAACGAAATCC
>CAZWXS010000091.1:0-6254 GCA_964638005.1 uncultured Lachnospiraceae bacterium | reverse complement strand
TCTTCTTCCTTTTGAAATATATAATGGTAGTTACATTTTTCTCACTGCTTAATACGAACTGTCCGCAGCTTCTGTCACATAATATCCTGCTAATTTTTGTTCCAGTTGCTTTTCTGTCTCTATAATCCGTCTCGGATGCATCACTGTAACTGTACATTCCTGCATCGTGTCATTGCCGTACTGGTTCAGACCGCTCTTTAACCTTTCAATTCTCTTCTTATGATCCCTGATCCACAATCCATAGAGCAGACCTATCAGCAATATCGCCACAATTGCAACCGCCAGCAGTATGTATCCGAAATAATCATCAGTCGGCGGCGCACTCGCAAGGGGTACTGCCTGATCTTCTATGATTGTTAAATGGTATCCGTTTGAAAGCATTGTTTCTCACCCGCTTACTTTTGTGGTAAATACACACCCCTCTATAACGTACTCATATATAAAGACTTTTTTACCTCAAAAAAAGGTTCACATTTTTTCTATTTTTTTCTACGTATATACTTTTTCTGTACGAAAATAGGGTGACATTTTCCTACAAATTCCGTATAATAAAACAAGTACAAATGCGCGTTGTGCAAGGAGGATATATTTATGGAACAAAATTCTTTTAAAAGATTCAAAATACTAAAAATTATTCAATTGGCCGTTGCGATCGTCTTTTTGGTAGCTTACTTCCTATTATTATTGTTGACACCGTCCCTACGGTCCAATATCTATACAAATATGAGCCTGCTGTTGCTGTGTGTTCTGTTATGGATCTTCATGATTTATTCCTTTTTCATGCTCCTTTTCGATTTCAGAAGACTGGAAATCAGCATTGCCAGTGAGCATGCACTGAACCGCAAGGCATATCTGGACAGTCTCACCGGTATTCCAAACCGTTACAGCTGCGACTTGATTTTTGATACCTATAAGGATGCAACTGATATTGATGAAATCGGCTGCGTTCTCATCAGCATCTCCAATCTGGTGGAAATCAACGAAAAGCAGGGACACGATGCCGGCGATCAAGCTTTGCAGGACTTCTCTTCCCTGTTGGAGCAGGTCGCGGATTCCTATGGTTTTGTCGGACGTAACGGCGGAAACGAGTTCATCGTCGTATTGGAAAATTGTACAGAAGGATATGTGACACAATTTATTAAGGCTGTCGAAGAAGAGATCGAATCCCGCAAAATGGCCATTTCCATCGCATCCGCATATGTTCTCAATCACTATGAACACCTGCAGCACTTTACGGATCTGATCTCTCTGGTATATAAGAAACTGTTAAAATAGGAGATTATCATGGCGGATTTCAATCATCTCTATATGAGTGGCCTGGTTAAGAAGGCACAGCGCAGCGACTCGGATGCCTTTGCCGAGTTATATGCCCTTACATACAAGCACATCTACCAATATACCTGCCGTTATCTGAAGGACACCTATTCCGCACAGGATGCTGTTTAGGAGATTTATATTCTGGCATTAAAGAACATCCATAAAATCAAAGATGCAACCCTCTTTGTCGCATGGCTCAACCAGATTGCCTTCCATGTGTGCTTTGATATGTGTAAAAAACGAAATCAGCAATATGGTGAAATCAGTCCGGAACTTCTTGAACTCTCACCCGATGAATATAAGGATCACAATCCCGAAAGCAAGGTATTGCAGACCGATCAGACCAGATCCCTGCAAGCCGCAATCGACCACCTTTCGTTCAGTGAAAAGCAGGTCATTGTCATGAAATTCTACAACGAGATGAAATTGGAAGACATTGCTGAAGCGATGCAGTGCAGCCGCAGTTCCGTAAAACGTTATCTCATCAGTGCAAAAAAGAATCTGCATCAGCTCCTGCGTGCAGAACATCTATCGATAGAGGAGGCGAACTCATGAAATTCCACAAATACGATATGGATTTGGAAACCGCAAATCAAACTCTGCAAAATGTGTTTGCCGCATGTAACCAAACGCCCAACACCATTCCTTTTGAAAAGATCATACTGCAAAAAAAGGCAAAAACAGCTGCTGTTGCAACCTGTAAATGGATCAGCGTCGTGTTTCTCATTGCAACGCTGCTTTCTCCGCTCTGCTTTTACCGCAGCATTTCCGTACACGGAACACTCGAAACCTTACATCACATCAGTATAGAAGAGCATTATTTTGAGAACGACTGCTTTACTATAAAGTTCAAGGGTGATAATATAGATTATGACAATATTTCTATCATGGATGAGGGCGGAACGATTGATATTCCTGATGAGATCATCCCTTCAGAAAACATCATACGCCTCTATCACCCGACAGGCACGACCAACATCTGGATTCCGGATCATGATGGACATAATTTGACTGTCGTACTTTCTATCAATGAGGATGACTGATACTTATGATAAGACATACTACAAAGAAGCTGCTCGGCATCAGCCTGTTGATTATGCTCGCTCTGCCCCAGGTCGGTTGTACAAATGACTCGGAGCAAGAGCCGAACACTTCTTTGCATACGCAAAACGATGCGCAGGAACCTGTTCCGGCAGATACCAAGGACATTCCTTCAGAAGAAGTTCCCTCTGCTGCACATTCTGAAAAAGCCATTTCCTCCAGAGATCACACCCCCGCTGTCCGCCTGCCTATGGCAGATGGCACGATTACATACAGCAATCCGGCTGAAACAGCCGTCATAGATGCTTCCCATACAGAAGACGGTTATGTCATGGTTTCCTATACCGGTGACAATCCAAAAGTCAAGTTACAGATTACAGGCAGCAATCAGATCACCTATTCCTACGACCTGCACGGTAACGGCTTTGAAACCTTTCCTCTGACTTCGGAAAGCGGTGCCTACACGGTTGCAGTCTATGAAAGTCTGCCATCCAGCCGTTATTCTCTTGCACTTTCCCAGCAGATTGATGTGACCATTTCAGATGCATTCGGCCCTTATCTGTATCCGAACCAATATGTAGACTTCGATGCCTCGACCAAAGCCGTGACCCTTGCCTCCGATATCGTTTCGGAAGCAGCAAATGATCTTGACGCAGTCGGAGCAATCTACAATTATGTCATTCAAAATATTGCTTATGATTATGATAAGGCAAACAGTGTTCAAAGCGGCTATCTGCCAAATGTAGATGATACTCTGGCTTCCAAAAAAGGCATCTGCTTCGATTATGCGGCAATCATGGCAGCAATGCTGCGCAGCCAGAACATCCCGACCCGCCTTGAAATCGGCTATGCAGGTGAGAGTTATCATGCCTGGATTAGCACTTACATCACCGATATCGGTTGGATCAACGGCATCATAGAGTTTGATGGTAAGGATTGGACATTGATGGATCCGACATTCGCTGCAAGCAGCAGTGAAAAAGCACTGAAGAAATTCATCGGCGACGGCAGCAACTACTCAACAGAGTTCGTATATTAAATCATTTTAGAGGAGAGAGAATATGTCAAAAATGTTGACCAATAGGGAACTATCATCCTTCTGTGACCAGATCGCGATGATACTGAATGCCGGCATTTCCCCTGTAGAGGGTGTTTCCATCATGCTGGAGGATACAACTACAACAGAGGGAAGGGAAATCCTTGGCAGGATTGCAGAGCAGATTGATGTCGGACAGAGTTTCCATACCAGTATATCTGCCGCCGGTGTCTTCCCTAAATATGCACTGGATATGATTGAAATTGGTGAACAATCAGGTCGTCTTGAGGAAGTCATGCGATCACTGTCCGCTTATTATGAACGTGAAGAGAACATCGCCGAAAACATCAAGAGTGCTGTCACTTATCCCTTTGTCATTATCGGCATGATGACCGTCGTTATTCTTGTACTGATCATAAAAGTACTGCCTGTATTTAATCAAGTCTTCCTTCAGCTCGGTACGGAGATGACCGGTTTTTCCAAGACATTGCTCAACCTCGGCACCACCATCAGCAACTATGCCTTGGTCTTCATCATTTTGATCGCTATTTGTGTGCTGCTCTATTTCTTCATGGCAAAGACACCTGCGGGTCAGAAATTGTGGGGTATCTTCTGTGCAAAATCCGTCTTTACCCGTCCGATTTATGACAAGATCGCATCCGGGCGCTTTGCCAGCGGGATGGCGCTGACCATGAGCAGCGGTCTCGATACGGATCAGAGCCTTGAGATGGTCAGTCGCCTGGTCGATAACTCTGTCATGGAGCACAAGATCAATGATTGCCGTACATATATATCTTCCGGTACCGGATTTGCCGAGGCGCTTGTCAAGGTCGGCATTTTCTCCAGTATGTATTCACGTATGATTACCATCGGCTATAAAACCGGTTCCGTGGAAAAGGTTATGGCAAAGATCGCATCCGGTTACGAAGAAGAGGTCGATTCGAAGATGAGCCACTTGATTTCCGTGTTGGAACCGACGCTGGTCATCATCCTGTCTGTTGTCGTATGTATGATCTTATTATCCGTCATGCTGCCTCTTATGGCAGTCATCGGTGGAATATAGAGGAGTTTGTATGAATCGTTTTGAAAGGCCGAATCTCAAAAAAAGAATACTGGATTCCGTCAGTTTGCCCATTATCATTTTTCTGGTTGTGCTGGGTGTATTTATGTACGGTATTTCTTCCATTTCTAATACCGCTGCTGACGAAGAAAAACGCAATCTTGAGAATGCATTGCAAAGGGATATCGTACACTGCTATGCAGTAGAAGGCATCTATCCCCCCACGCTGGCCTATTTGGAAGAGCATTACGGGCTGATATATGACAAAGATAAATTTATAATTGACTATCAGGTCATCGGATCTAATCTGATGCCCAATGTAACTGTAATAGAAGGGAATCCGTTATGAATCTAAAGCGCTCCGGAAAGCATACGGTAGATATTTTATTCATATTGGCTCTGTTCGGTGCTTTTATCGTATCAGCACTGCTCATTGTCGTGCTCGGTGCACGGGTTTACCAAAATACCGTCGATCGTGCCGATCATAGCTTCACATCCCGTACTTCCCTTGCTTATGTAACAGAAAAGATCCGGCAGCACGATGAAGACGATTCTGTAGCCATTACCGAAATAGAAGGGCAGCCGGTTCTGTGTCTGACACAGACCTATGGCAACACTTCTTATTATACTTATCTATATGATTATGACGGATATCTGAAAGAGCTGACTGTCGAAGATCATTACCAGCCGACACTGGATCAGGGGCAAAATATCATCCCGATCAGCAGTCTTGAAATGGAACAGATCAGTAATTCCCTGTATTCCTTCAAGATTACAGGCACGGACGGAAGTGCTGTCTCCTTCCTCGTATCCATCTATAGTGAGAATCAGGAGGTGAGTGCTCTGTGAATTCAGTAAACCGCAGCAAATCCAAATCCTCTCTCTTTCTGATGGAAATGATCGTAACATTGCTTTTCTTCTCCATCGCCAGTGCAATCTGCGTGCAGCTTTTTGCTCAATCGCATATCTTAAGCAGGCAGGCTGATGAGTTGAATATGGCAGTTTCTGTGTCGCAGAGTTTTATTGAGGTCATGCGTGGTACAGATGGCTCAATGGACGCGATTGCCGAACAATTTCCGTATGCAGAACGCATTGATGCAAATACTCTGGAGCAATACTATGATGCTGATTATGCAGAATGTTCCTATGAAGACGCCTGCTATGTGGCGGAGATCACTCTGTCACCGGTCAACACCTTCCAGATCATGGATACGCGATTTATCAATCTGGAAACAAATGAAATTGTATACGAGCTCTCAGCCACTAAATATATCAATACTCCACAAGGATAGGAAACACCATGACAGAAAAGAAACGCGGAAAGGGTGTCCACATCGGCACCTCATCTATACTCGTCATCTTCATACTTCTTTCTTTAGTAACCTTTGCTTCTCTCTCTTACCTGAGTGCCAGAGCAGATTATTTGTTGAGCCGCAAAATGGCCGATCGCACTTCCGCTTATTATGAAGCCGACTCAAAATCCGCATATTACCTTGCAAATGTAGAAGGCATCTTGTCCAAACAATACAGTCTGTATGACAATGAATCAGACTATGAAACAGCGCTCGCCGATATGTTTGCAGATAACGACGCCTTTACGATCGATACAACCGTATCCCCCGCTGTAATCAGCTATACCATGGCAATCTCGGATACACAGAATCTCTATGTAGAACTGGCAGTCAATTATCCCGATGCACAGGATGCTGCCCTATATCATATCATAGCATGGCGTACCTTCTCTACCGTAGACTGGCAACCGGATAACACACTGCATCTAACCAGTCCCGTCTTAGAGGA
>CAZWXS010000090.1:0-6527 GCA_964638005.1 uncultured Lachnospiraceae bacterium | reverse complement strand
GAAGCAGCAAGAGCAGCACTGTTCCAGTCAAACCTTGCAGCCTTCAACGCATCACAGGCAGCAGTTAAGGCTCAGGCAGCAGCAGCAGAAGCAGCAAGACAGGCAACATATCAGGCTAACCTTGCAGCATTCAATGCATCACAGGCAGCAGTAAAGTCTACAGCAGCAGCAAATCAGGCTCAGAGAGATGCTCTTTATCAGGAACTGAAAGCTAAGTTAGTTGCAGCAGGAATTTATGTTAAATAATTAAGCTTACAAAAAAGACCGAGTGATCGGTCTTTTTTTGTGTGTTAAAAAGAGCGTACTTTCACGTAGGGGTATGATTGTCGGTCTTGTTTATCGCTGTGTTTGGTGTTATAATCGTAATAGACGTTTATTTTAGGGAGTGCATATGAACAGAAGGATTAAGTTCACAGGACAACTAAACTCATACATCCAATGGCCGATATGGCTCAGCTTGCTGATGGTAGCAGTGAATGCGTATATTTATTTCATTAACTTAAAGGCCGGAGCGATATTGACTATATTTACACTGATATTTCTGACAATATCTTTGATTTTGTACTTTAAGAATCGCAATCTGGTATTGAACGAACTCATCAGTTTTGCAACGCAGTATGGACAAGTGCAGAGACAGCTTCTGCGTGCACTTGAGATTCCCTATGTACTGCTTGATGAGAATGGTAAAGTCATTTGGACAAATGAAGCCTTTGAGAATATTCTGCATATCAAGAAGGGTTATCGCAAATCTATCACATCTCTTCTTCCTGAGCTGCAAAAGGATGATCTTCCGACCAAGGAATTCGAAACAGAGACCTATATGGTGCATGAGGAGCGAGATTATCGTATCAGTATGCGCAAGGTGTCCATGAAAGATATGATGGACAGTTCTGTTGTGGATACCTTTGATTATGACAGTTATCTGATCGCTCTCTTTATGTTTGACGAGACAGAAATTAACCGCTATGCACGCAAAAATGATGAACAGAAGTTGGCGGCAGGATTGATTTATATTGACAATTATGATGAGGCGCTGGAGAGTGTGGAGGAAGTCAGACGTTCCCTGCTGGTTGCTTTGATAGACCGAAAGATCAATAAGTACTTCTCCGGTATTGACGGACTTGTTAAGAAGATGGAGAAGGATAAATATTTGCTTGTGATGCAGAAGAAGTGGTTGGATGTATTAAGGGAGAATCGCTTTGAACTGTTGGAAGATGTTAAAACAGTCAACATCGGCAATGAAATGGCAGTTACGTTGAGCATAGGTATCGGATTGGATGCGGATACATATCTGCAGAATTATGATTATGCGAGAAATGCAATTGATCTGGCATTGGGTCGTGGTGGTGATCAGGCAGTGATCAAGACACCGGATGACATCACGTATTTTGGCGGTAAGAGCCAGAAGATTGAAAAGAATACGCGTGTGAAAGCCAGAGTGAAGGCCCATGCGTTGAAGGAGATCATTGAGAGCAAGGACAAGATTATTGTCATGGGACATAAGATTATTGATGTAGATGCCTTTGGCGCGGCAATTGGTGTATTCCGTGCGGCTAAGACCTTTGATAAGAAGGCACACATTGTAGTCAATGAGGTTACGACTTCCATCAAACCTCTGATGGAGAGCCTGCTGGATACCACAGAGTATGAAGAAGATCTCTTTGTAAATAATAATCAGGCAATTGAGCTGATTGATGAAAATACGGTATTGATCGTGGTAGATGTCAATAAACCCAGTTATACAGAGTGCAAAGAGCTCATTGATTTGTGCCAGTCTATTGTTGTATTGGATCATCACAGGCAGAGTACAGAGAAGATAGAAAATGCTACGCTCTCCTATATTGAGCCATATGCATCTTCGGCATCAGAGATGATTGCAGAAATTTTGCAGTATATCAGTGATGATGTAAAGTTGAGACCGATTGAGGCAGATTGTATCTATTCAGGTATTATGATTGATACGAACAACTTTATGACGAAGACGGGTGTCCGTACTTTTGAGGCGGCAGCATATCTGAGAAGAAACGGAGCAGATGTGACAAGAGTCCGCAAATTATTCAGGGATGATGTGGTAGACTACAAGGCGAGAGCAGAGGCGGTGCGTCATGCGGTGGTTTATAAGAATGCATTTGCAATCTCAAAGTTTGAAAGTGAAGGTATCGAGAGTCCTACAATTGTCGGAGCACAGGCAGCCAATGAACTACTGAACATCAACGGAATCAAGGCTTCATTTGTATTAACGGAATACAGCGGTAAAGTATACATCAGTGCACGTTCGATTGATGAGATTAATGTGCAGATTATCATGGAAAGACTTGGAGGCGGTGGACATATGAACATTGCCGGAGCACAGATACTTAGCTCGTCTTTGGATGAGGTCAATAAGATGTTGACGGATACTTTAGATGAAATGATGAAAGAGGGAGAAATATAATGCAGGTTATTTTGTTACAGGATGTAAAAGCACTCGGAAAAAAAGGAGAAGTCGTATCCGTAAATGATGGATATGCCAAGAATTATATATTGCCGAAAAAACTGGGCCTTGAGGCGACCGGTAAAAATATGAATGATTTAAAGCTGCAAAAGGCGAACAGCATCAAAGTGGCAGAGGAGCAATATGAAGCAGCCAAGGAGTTTGCCAAGGTGATAGAATCCAAGACAGTTGTTGTCAAGATGAAGGCAGGTGAAGGCGGTAAGGTTTTCGGCTCCGTATCCACCAAGGAAATTGCAAAGGAAGCACTGGAGCAACAGGAGCTTGATATTGATAAGAAAAAGATGCAGCTTGCCGAACCCATTAAGAGCTTCGGGACACATGAGATACCTGTGAAACTCCATCAGAAGGTAACTGCAAAGCTTAAGGTCAAAGTAGAAGAACTATAGGATAAAGTCCATTTCAAGGGGGACATCCGTATGGATGAAGCACTGATAAAGAGAATATTGCCGCATAGTCTGGAAGCCGAGCAGTCAGTCATCGGTTCTATGCTGATGGACAAAGAAGCAATTTTGGTAGCATCCGAGACATTGCACCCGGATGATTTTTATGGGAAACAATATGGTATTTTGTTTGAAGCGATGGTTGAATTGTACAATGAAGGAAAGGCTGCCGATCTTGTTACGGTGCAGAACCGTCTGAAGGAGAAAGATGCACCGCCGGAAATCAGTTCCATGGAGTATGTCCGGGATTTGATTATGTCGGTTCCTACCTCTGCAAACATTAAATACTATGCAAATATTGTTGCTGATAAGGCTTTATTGCGTAGATTGATTAGAATCAACGAAGATATTGCAAATGCCTGCTATGCCGGTAAAGAGACGACAGAATTCATTCTTGAGGATACAGAGAAGAGGATCTTCGATGTGGTTCAGAGAAGAAATACCGGTGATTTCGTACCAATCAGCGAAGTTGTCATGAATGCATTGGAGAAGATCAATATTGCATCTCAGACAAAAGGTAATGTAACCGGGATAGCAACCGGGTTTATGGATTTAGATTATAAAACAGCCGGGCTGCAGCCGTCTGATTTGATTTTGGTGGCAGCAAGACCTTCTATGGGAAAGACGGCTTTTGTGTTGAATATTGCACAGTATGTATGTTTCAAGCTGGGAATTTCGGCAGCAATATTCAGTCTGGAAATGTCAAAGGAGCAACTGGTCAATCGTCTGCTGTCGTTGGAGTCCTTTGTAAATTCACAGGCAATTCGTACCGGTAATATGACGGATTCTGATTGGGATGCGATTGTGGAGGGAGCAGGAATTGTCGGTAATTCCAATTTGGTCATAGATGACACTCCCGGTATATCTATTTCGGAGTTACGTTCCAAGTGCAGAAAATATAAATTGGAGCATGGGTTACAGCTTGTAATGATCGATTACCTGCAATTGATGTCAGGAAGCGGACGTTCTGATTCAAGACAGCAGGAAATATCTGAAATTTCACGCTCACTGAAGTCTCTTGCAAGGGAATTAAATGTTCCGATCATTGCCTTATCACAGCTTTCGCGAGCAGTTGAACAAAGAGAGAATCACAGACCGGTACTGTCTGACTTGCGTGAGTCGGGAGCTATTGAGCAGGATGCGGATGTGGTTATGTTTCTCTATCGGGATGATTATTATAATCATGATACAGCGAAGAAGAACATTGCAGAAGTCATCATTGCCAAGCAGAGAAATGGTCCTATCGGAACGATAGAATTATCCTGGGTACCGGATTATACGAAGTTTGCCAATTTAGATACAAAGATAGAGAAACCATAAGTGAAACAATACGAAAGAGGACAGGCTCATTTTGCCTGTCCTTTATATATTTGAGGTTCTAATTTGAAGGGAGACAGCAATATGGCAATGACCAGATATATGATATCTGATGCAGCAAGACAGGTTGATGTGGAAGCACATGTGCTCAGATATTGGGAAGAAGAACTGGAGATAGAGATTCGACGTAATGAAATGGGTCATAGGTATTACACGGACGAAGACATTGTACGATTGAGGGAAATCCGTGAGATGAAGGAAAGAGGATTTGGCCTCAAAGCGATCAAGATGGTGTTGCATAATGAAGGAAATCTGGACAAGCCGATTGTCGAAAGGGATCAAAAGCAGGGAGCAAAGGAACTTTTTCGAAGTCTGATGAGTCAAATATTACAGGAGAATAATCAGGAGCTGGTGCGGGTAATGAACGAGGAAGTCGGAGACCGTGTCATCAAACAAGTGGATTATCTTTTCCGTGAGCAAGAGGAACGGGAAGAGGAGAGGTTTCAGAGGTTTGACGAAATGCTGCGTTTGAGACAGAAGAAAAAAAGAAGACTGTGTCGAAAGTAATCGGCACAGTCCTGCATATCTGCTTCTTATTCTGATTCGATTGCACCTGTCGGGCAAACGCCTGCGCAAGTTCCGCAATCAATACATGTATTAGGGTCGATCTCGAACTTGCCGTCTCCTTCAGCAATTGCACCAACGGGACATTCTCCGGAGCAAGCACCGCAGCTTACGCATGAGTCTGAAATTACATATGCCATGTCTATATCCTCCTTACTTGTATGTTTGATAAAAAAATAACTATCTGCACTCTATTTTAATATAAAGTAATGAATTATACAAGTAAATTATATATTCTTAGCAAGCTTTTCGGCATCCTTTATTTCCCTGCGTCTGGCTTTCACTCCTTTGAGGATTATTTTTTTCTTTTCTATGGCAACATTTTTATCCATATCAGGGGTATCACCCAATGGGTAATCGATTCCAAGCGACTCATATTTAACTTTCCCCATTGTATGATAGGGCAATACATCCAGAGCCTTCAGATTGGTCAATCCACCGATGAAATAGCCGAGATCATAGAGATACTTGTCATCATCTGTGATGCCCGGTACAACAACATGGCGGATCCAAATGGGGACATTTTTCTGCTCTGTATATTTGGCAAACGCCAAAATACCCTCATTAGGCTGCGAGGTTAATTCTTTATGCTTAACGGGATCGATGTGCTTGATATCCAGCATAATCAAATCAGTGACTTTCATAAGACGGTCACATTTTTTTACAAATTCTGTGTTGTTCGGCTTGAAAGCGATACCGGAGGAATCAATACAGGTATGAATATTGTGACGTTTTGCCTCTTCAAAGAGTTCGATAAGAAAATCTATCTGCATAAGAGGTTCGCCACCTGTTACAGTGAGCCCCCCTCCTTTGTAAAAGCCCCGTTTCTTTTCAAAATCATCTATGATTTCGCTGACTTCCATTTCTTTGCCGCCGTTCATGGGCCAAGTATCGGGATTATGGCAATATAAGCAGCGCATGGGACAACCCTGTACGAATACGACGTAGCGTACGCCGGGACCGTCTACGGTTCCGAAACTTTCTATGGAGTGAATTCTGCCTTTCATGGGTTTGCACCTCCTTGTTATTATATTATGTCACAACAGAGTCTCAGAAATACTATGTATTTCTGAGGTCGCATTGTGTAAAAAAGCCTTCGACATAATGCCGAAGGCTTTCTTGTCTCGATCCTTGAAATAGGATTAGATGGACTGATGGAACGTACGAGTAATGATATCGTTCTGCTGTTCCGGTGTTAACTTAATGAAGTTAACAGCGTATCCTGAGATACGGATTGTCAACTGAGGATAGTTTTCGGGATGCTGCTGAGCATCGAGTAATGTCTCCTTGTTCAATACGTTAACATTCAAATGATGTCCACCCTTTGTTGCGTAACCATCAAGTAAAGATACTAAATTGTCAACCTGAGCTGCGTTTGCTGCCATGATTTTCATCTCCTTTTTTATTTGAAATCGTCTATCCCATCGTCTAATGTCGGTACGCTGCAGGCGAGAGGAGTTCTGGAACAATCCGTGCATCCCATCGTTTCTACATTGCGTACTGCTTCATCTGTGGTAGATTCTACTTCAAGATTGAGGTGTCCGACACCGTTACTGATTGAGCCGTCGAGCATTGCTACGATATCGTCAATCATTTGTTCCTGCTTCATAGACTCACCTTATTTCTTTCTGCTTCAAATGGAACATAGAAGC
>CAZWXS010000089.1:0-6652 GCA_964638005.1 uncultured Lachnospiraceae bacterium | reverse complement strand
GGTTTTGCAATTGCCTGTGCATATGCAGATGCAGGTGCAACCATCGTATTTAATGACATCAAACAGGAATTGGTAGATAAGGGAATTGCATCCTATGCCGAAAAAGGAATCAAGGCACATGGTTATGTATGCGATGTTACAAATGAAGATCAGGTCAATGAACTCATTGCCAAGGTAGAAAGTGAAGTCGGAGTGGTTGATATTCTTGTAAATAATGCAGGTATCATCAAGAGAATTCCGATGTGTGACATGACTGCAGCAGAGTTCAGACAGGTGATTGATGTAGATCTGAATGCTCCCTTTATCGTATCTAAAGCAGTGATTCCGAGCATGATCAAAAAGGGACACGGCAAGATTATCAACATCTGCTCTATGATGAGCGAACTTGGTCGTGAGACTGTATCCGCTTATGCAGCAGCCAAGGGTGGACTTAAAATGTTGACCAGAAATATCTGTTCAGAGTATGGTGAGTTCAATATCCAGTGTAACGGCATCGGACCCGGCTATATTGCAACACCGCAGACTGCACCGCTTCGTGAAAAGCAGGCGGACGGTTCCAGACATCCGTTTGACCAGTTTATCGTATCCAAGACCCCGGCAGCACGTTGGGGAGATACAGAAGATCTGATGGGACCGGCAGTATTCCTTGCATCAGATGCTTCCAACTTCGTCAACGGACATGTATTGTACGTAGACGGCGGCATTCTTGCCTACATCGGAAAGCAGCCGTAATCCAATATTTGGCCCATTTGAATGCAAAACCCCGCAGGAGTAAAATCCTGTGGGGTTTTGTAATTGATGTTGTATTTTATAAAGCGGCTCCATTCACATTCGCCGATTCATCTTCATCCAACGGTATGATGAGACATTTCTGGCCGTCAATCATTTCCGACTTGATCTGGTTGACCTTCTGGGGTCTGACGCGGAGGACAATGTCGAAGGTTTCGATGGCTTCTTCAGGAATTTCATCGCCAATGCTTTTTTCTTCTAACTGCTGTTTCAAAGTCTTGACTTCTTCTTCGAGAATCATGGCTTTTTTCTTTTGTGCATTTGCAGCAAGTGCCTTGGCATCAATCAGATACTCGGCAGCAGGCGGCATATCGCCGAATTCTTCTGCATAAGATTCTTCAATCTGCTTAATGACTGCTTCCGGGATGTTGATTTCTGTCATCAGTGATGGGATAGTATCCTTGGTCATAACGACAGGTTCTGATTCCTTAACATCAGGCTCTTCATGTTCCTCGACATAGTGGCTGATATTCTCCTGAATGTTCATCAGAATTTCCTGACTTTCTTCCTCATCTTCGCCTATGGCATTCTTGATGATGGAATGGAAAGCCACCTTTTGCTCGGTAGCGGTTCTCTTTGGATCACAACCAAGACCCTCTGCCATGAACTCAGCGTGAGGCTCCTTGGCATCTCTTGCATAGTAGATGAGCGAGTGGATATCAGAACTGCGGTCTGAAAATGCCGGGAAGATAAATCCGTTATCCGGCGGGCATACGACCCAGTCGCGGATACGAGGCCCGATGCGGTTCTCGTCCTTACGATAGCCAAGTCCCGGCTTAGAAAGTGAAACCGGACAGATGGCACATAATATGTATTCAAATACTTCTTCAGATTCGTCAAGTTTTGAATTATCACTGGTCTTTGTCATGACATCGTAGGCATCATGAAAGAGCAGAATCAGATAGTTGCCGACATAATCATAACTATTGATGATCATTTCGTAGAAACGATCTAATAATTCTTCGTTTTTAAAATCACTGCTTTTGAGTCCCATCAGGAACTGCTGTCTGCCGCCGGCTTCTTCCTCACTCATTGGAAATTCCAGATTCAAGAGGTTGTTGCCAACAGTACCGGATAGTGTTTTCTTTGCGATTTCAAGGTATTTATAGAATTCTTCTGCTTCCAAATTAAGAAAAGTTTCGTTCATTTTGACAACAATCTGTTTATTGCTGTCTACATAAGCTCCACATAGCCTTGTGAAGGTGCATTCTTCTTTCTTCAGACGTCTCTTCAGTTCAGCGATATCTTTTTTTGTCATTTCTTTATCCCCGTTTCGTCAGACATTGCCATAAGTTTTGCTGCAATTTGATTGATACAATGCCTGTATTCTATGGTTTAACCCATACATGTTATTTTAGCGGTATTTTGTGTTATCTGCAAGTACAAACTTTACAATGTCAAGATTTGACGCCGCAAAACTACAAAGCACTAAAAGACAAGAAGCAAAATGCATATATTATAGTTGTATAGAGCGGTGAAAGAATGATATAAATAAGATAGTATTTCAAAGTACGATCAGGATAGAGAAGGAATAAAATGCGAAGAACATTATCTTATCAGATTCAAGAAGAGGATATCGAGCGTACAGTGGGAGGTCTTGTGAATTTCCTGCTCAAAGATTGTCTGCACCTGACCGGTCGTGAGGTAAGTCGGGCAAAATTTCTGCCAAATGGAATTATGGCAGACGGGAAGCAGGTGACGGTGAAGCAGAGACTGCAGGCAGGACAAGTTCTGACGGTATGTCTGGAGGATACAGAGGGAAAAGAAAGCCGCGTAGCACCCAGAGAAGGACCTGTATCGATTGTCTATGAGGATGAGGATATCGTATTTGTCAATAAACCCGCAGGAGTTGTGGTGCATCCTTCGCACGGCCATTTCTATGACTCCATAGGTAATTTTTTGGCCTATCATTATGAACAGTTGGGGCAGGATGTGATTTGCCGAGTCATCGGAAGACTGGACAAGGATACTTCCGGTGTACTGTTATTTGCAAAGAATCAGGCCGCAGCTGCCAGGATGACGGCGCAGAAGAAAAATGGAGCAAGCAGTCGTACTTATCTTGCGCTGGTGTGTGGACATATGCCAAAGCATAGTGGAGAGATCAATGCACCGCTGGAGCGGATGCCGGATGATCTGATGTTGCAGAGAGTGAGTGAAAATGGATTATCGGCATATACATCTTATGAAGTAGTGCAGGAATTCGACGGGTATTCGCTGCTGTCTGTCAAGATTATGACCGGCAGGACACATCAGATTCGAGTTCATATGGCATCTGTTGGACATCCGCTTCTGGGAGATGTACTATATGGAAATCCTCTACATGAAGAATTCATTTGCGGAGGTTCTTATATGAAAATTGCAAGGGCAGCGCTGCATTCGAGTGAAGTCATATGTCGGCAACCTTTTACAGGGGCAGAGATACGGGTCAAGGTTCCGCTTCCGGAGGATATGCAGCGGCTTCTCTTATGAAATACACTTTTTCGATTTTTCTTCTCGTACAATAGAATCTCTCTTGACAAATCCGCTGCTTTGAACGTATAATCGCAATAGATAAATAGTAGGCGTTGACGAAGACAGTAGATTATCTTTGAAAGTTTCAGAGAGTCGGGGATGGTGAGAGCCCGATACGAGTAGGATATAATTGAAAATCACTTCTGAGCTTCGGACTGAACGATTGACCGTATCAGAATCTATTGCGGAATTTAGTAAGTACCGACGGTATCCACCGTTACCGGAAACCATATAAAAGCAGATTGTATTCCAACCAGGAAATATACAGGAAGCGGAGTATGATGTATCAGGTGGTGCACCGAGTAATAGAGAACCTATGACCTCGTCCTAATACAGGACGGGTTTTTTTAATTCCATTTATTCCAATCAAAGAAAGGAAGACGAATATGTACGAAAAAGTATCGACAGACCTGAATTTCGTAGACAGAGAAAAAGCAGTAGAGAAGTTCTGGAGTGAAAATGATATCTTCAGAAAGAGTATGGAAAATAGAAAAGAAGGTGAGACTTATACCTTCTATGACGGACCGCCGACAGCAAACGGCAAGCCGCATATCGGTCATGTTCTGACTCGTGTTATCAAGGATATGATTCCGAGATACCAGACCATGAAGGGCAAGATGGTTCCGAGAAAAGCAGGCTGGGATACCCACGGACTTCCGGTTGAATTGGAAGTAGAGAAACTGCTTGGTTTAGATGGCAAAGAGCAGATTGAAGAATATGGTCTGGATCCTTTCATTACAAAATGTAAGGAAAGTGTCTGGAAGTACAAAGGAATGTGGGAAGATTTCTCCGCAACCGTTGGTTTCTGGGCTGATATGGATGATCCTTATGTAACTTATCATGATGATTTTATCGAGTCTGAGTGGTGGGCACTTAAGGAAATCTGGAACAAAGGCCTCTTATACAAAGGCTTTAAAATCGTACCTTACTGCCCTCGCTGCGGTACCCCGCTTTCATCTCACGAAGTAGCTCAGGGCTACAAGGATATTAAAGAGCGTTCAGCTATTGCCCGTTTCAAGGTAAAGGATGAGGATGCATATATTCTCGCATGGACAACCACACCATGGACACTTCCTTCTAACGTAGCACTTTGTGTGAACCCGAATGAGACTTATGCCAAGGTAAAGGCAGCAGACGGCTACGCTTATTATATGGCTGAGGCTCTGTTGGATACCGTTCTCGGTTCCTTGGAGAGAGAAGAAGGAACACCTGCGTATGAAGTATTAGAGACTTACATCGGTAAGGATCTTGAAAATAAAGAGTACATTCCACTCTTTGATTTTGCTACACCAATTGCTGAGAAGCAGCATAAGAAGGCATTCTTCGTAACTTGTGATACCTATGTAACACTGACAGACGGTACCGGTGTCGTTCATATTGCTCCGGCATTTGGTGAAGACGATGCCAACGTGGGACGTCGCTACGATCTTCCGTTTGTACAGCTGGTTGACGGCAAAGGCGAAATGACAGCAGAGACAGATTGGGCAGGTGTATTCTGCAAAAAGGCAGACCCGATGGTGCTCAAGGCTTTGGAAGAAAAGAATCTGTTATTCTCAGCACCGAAATTCGAGCACAGTTATCCTCATTGCTGGAGATGTGACACACCGCTGATCTACTACGCACGTGAGTCATGGTTCATCAAGATGACAGCAGTGAAAGACGATCTGATCAGAAATAATAACACCATCAACTGGATTCCTGAAACCATTGGTAAGGGACGTTTCGGTGACTGGTTAGAGAACATTCAGGACTGGGGTATTTCTCGTAACCGTTATTGGGGAACACCGCTTAACGTATGGGAGTGCGAGTGCGGACATATGCATTCCATCGGTTCACGCGAGGAACTTAAGGAAATGAGCGGACGCGAGGATGCGCTGACCGTTGAATTACACAGACCATATATTGATGAATTTACGATTACCTGTCCGAAATGTGGCAAGCCGATGCACCGTGTACCGGAGGTTATCGACTGCTGGTTCGATTCAGGAGCAATGCCATTCGCACAGCATCATTATCCATTTGAAAATAAGGAGCTTTTTGAGCAGCAGTTCCCTGCACAGTTTATCTCAGAGGCGGTAGACCAGACACGTGGATGGTTCTATTCACTGCTTGCAGAGTCAACTCTTCTGTTCAACAAGGCACCTTATGAAAATGTTATCGTTCTTGGACATGTACAGGATGAGAACGGCCAGAAGATGAGTAAATCAAAGGGCAATGCAGTTGATCCGTTTGATGCGCTGGATACCTATGGTGCAGATGCGATTCGCTGGTATTTCTATATCAATTCAGCACCATGGCTGCCGAACCGCTTCCATGGCAAGGCAGTGGTTGAAGGCCAGCGTAAATTTATGGGTACATTGTGGAATACTTATGCATTTTTCATTCTTTATGCGAATATAGATAACTTTGACGCAACCAAATACACATTGGAATATGACAAACTTCCGGTTATGGATAAATGGTTATTGTCAAAGCTCAACACATTGGTCAAGGATGTAGATGATAACCTTGCAAATTACAGGATTCCGGAAGCAGCCAGAGCATTACAGGATTTCGTGGATGACATGAGTAACTGGTATGTTCGCAGAAGCCGTGAGCGTTTCTGGGCTAAGGGTATGGAGCAGGATAAGATCAATGCTTATATGACTCTGTATACAGCACTTGTAACAGTCAGCAAGGCAGCAGCACCTATGATTCCGTTTATGACAGAGGATATCTACAGAAATCTGGTATGCAGCATTGACAAGTCAGCACCGGAGAGCGTTCACTTATGTGACTTCCCTGTTGCAGATGAGCAGATGATCGACAAGCAGCTTGAAAATGATATGGATGAGGTACTGAAAGTCGTTGTAATGGGTCGTGCCTGCCGTAATACAGCCAATATCAAGAACAGACAGCCGATTGCACAGATGTTCATTAAGGCACCGACGACATTGTCTGATTTCTATGTACAGATCGTCAAGGAAGAATTGAATGTCAAGAAGGTCATTTTCACGGATGATGTAAGAGACTTTACCTCTTATTCATTTAAGCCGCAGCTCAAGACAGTCGGACCGAAATACGGAAAGCAGTTAGGCGGTATTCAGAAGGAACTTGCTTCTCTCGACGGAAATGATGCGATGGATACGCTGAAATCAACCGGTTCTTTGAAATTTGACATTAACGGAACGGAAGTAGTCCTTGCAGAAGAAGATCTGTTGATTGAAATGACACAGAAGGAAGGCTATGTATCTGAAGCTGACAACACAGTGACAGTTGTTCTCGATACGAACCTGACAGAAGAACTCATAGAAGAGGGCTTTGTATATGAAGTCATCAGCAAGATCCAGACAATGCGTAAGGAAGCTGACTT
>CAZWXS010000088.1:0-6816 GCA_964638005.1 uncultured Lachnospiraceae bacterium | reverse complement strand
TGCTTATGTGCGAGCACAACACAAATGCTTCTTTGTCTCTATTCGCATGGCTCATTGCCAGCGGGTAAATTGGAATCTTGTTTTTCAATCCTGATTTGCTCGTGAAATATGCATTGTGGGATGTATATGATTTTTTCTCATGCCTACGTCCCATTTTCAACAAATTCCCATCAGAAAAAGTACTATATATTATGACTATGGGATGTATATAGAATAAATCATCCTCTACGTCCCGCTTTTGAACAAAAGGCGTGACGTAATGCATCGAAAAAATCATATACATCACATTTTATTTGATTTAGGTCGATTTCTCTTAGAAAAAAGCAGAGAAATGTGATGTACCTGCAAGAAAAAAAGATATACATCACACAGAAGAAATCGGATTTACTTTTTGTTCTTTATTGATAAAAAAGCTTCAAAAAACCATATTCCTCCAGGCGTTAGTCGTTTTAGCAATAGGCGAGCTGGAACAGCGCAGAATGCATACAATGTGTAGAATGTGTTGATACATGTCCTAAAAAAGTGTTAAACTACACTATATCAAGGAAGAAGCAATAATGGCAAAGACAAAGAAAATGGATTGTGTGATACTGGGACTGCTGAGTCATGAATCTTTAACCGGGTATGAAATCAAGCGAAAACCAGCCCTATTTTATAGGAAAGTGAGAGAATGACCATGGGAAATAATTATCGGATTATTGATGAAAAGAATTGGAAGAGGGCAATGCACTGCATGGTATTTAGAAACAGTGTCGAGCCTGCCTTCTGCGTGACAGTTGAATTGGATATCACCCATTTTCTAAGGAAAATCAAGGAGCAGAAGTATTCCTTTACGATGGCAATGGTCTATGCGGTATCCAAATGTGCAAATGAAATCGAAGAATTCAGGTATCGTTTTGCGGATGGAAATGTTGTGCTATACGACAGGATTGATACGGCCTTTACCCATCTGGAGCAGGAGACGGAACTATTCAAAGTGGTGAACGTGTCGATGCAGGACACCATGGAAGCCTATGTATCACTTGCGTCCAAAATGGCAAGGGAGCAGAAGGAGTATTTTACAGGCCCTCTCGGAAATGATGTGTTTCAGTTTTCTCCGATGCCTTGGGTGTCCTATACACATATTTCTCACACCAATTCCGGCAAAAAAGACAATGCGACGCCGTTGTTTGACTGGGGCAAATACTTTGAACGGGATGGCAGGATGCTGCTGCCGTTTTCCATACAGGCACATCATTCCTTCGTAGACGGACTGCATGTCGGAAAGTTGGTCGAGAGTCTGCAGGACTATTTAGATCGGATATAATTGTTGGTTGAGAGTCGGCAGAACTCCGATTTAGACCGAATCTGGTTATGAATCGTAACTCGATTTGCTGAAATCGAGTTACGGGATTATAAAGTTTTCCTTCTTAAGATTTGCATAATACCGTCCGCTTTCGGCAGTGAATTTTAGGATGCAGTAATCAGGATCGGTAATACCCTGCTGATAGTACATGGTGTCGCCGGTTTTCCAACATTCTTTTTTGATGGCGGCGTCTTCCAGGACTTCCATCGTTCCCTTTAGCATAACGCCGCGGAAGAACCGGGTGTCAGCATAGTATATACATGCTTTCGGGTTTGCACGATATTGTGCAACACGCACAGAAGAAGTATTTGTAGAAAAGTAGAATTCTTTGATGCCAACCATTTTACGGGCTTGAAACATCGCTTTTGTGTTTGGAAATCCATCTTCATCAATAGAGCTGATATAGGCTGTTTTACGTTTTGTGATTAAATTACCGATTGTTTTTTCAACATCTCTCATCATAGTGTTTGTCTCCTTAATCTAAATTGTCTAAGATTCGTTTCAAAGTGTTTTCAAATGCAACGATTTCATCATCAGAAAATCCATTGTAAAATAGTGCTGTCATCTGATCAGATACCTGATGATATCTTTGTTCGAGTGCACGAGCTGATGCGGTCAGGGTGATCCGTATCTGGCGGCGGTCATTTACATCCGGTGTCCGGCTGATATGTCCGGCATTTTCCATGCGATCCAGCATTGCCGTCAATGTGTTCTTGGCGAGCCCGGTTCGTTTGGAGAGTTCCGCAATCGGCAGATTATCTTCCTGCCATAATACATACAGGATGCGACCCTGTGCTCCGTTGAATTCATCAATGCCGGATTCCGTCAGCATCCGTTCAAACACACGTCCTTGCACCTGCTTGATCTGGGTAATTAAAAATCCTCCGTTTGTTTTAATCATTGCAATCTCCTTCCGTATAGAATGGTACTATATAGAACTAAAAATGTCAATATAGATGATTCCGGAAAATGATGTCCCCGGAAAGTGAAGTGCCAGGAAGGTGAAGCATGCCAGAAAATGAAGCCAAAGAGACAAAGAACTCAAGAATGTGACAGATGTAAATTGATTTCAGCCGTAGATTATCGTATATTAAATTTATATGATAACGGAAAATTGTCATTTGGGAATGAAATTAAAAACAGGACTTTATGACGGAAGATAAATATGGGGAGGACAGGGAAAGATGAGCAAGTATGAACCATTATGGAACTATATTCGGAACAGGACAGAAGCGTCATTTCAGCTGACGTTTGATGAGATACATGAAATTGCCGGAATCGCAATTGATCATTCTTTTTTAAACTATAAAAAGGAATTGTTACAGTATGGATATGAGGTTGGAAAAATTTCGTTGAAGGGGCAGACGGTCATTTTTAATAAGACAATATAATGTGATCAAGATGACTGAAACAGAACTTTTTGAGCGTAGCCGGTGCATAGAACAGGTGTGTGCAGGATTGGAGCGAATGGGGTACATGTGGGATGGAAAATGAAATTAAGAAAATCATAACAGAACTGGGAGCAGATGTCTGTGGAATTGCTTCCGTAGAACGGTTTGGAGAAGCACCGATAGGATTTGCTCCGACAGATCTATATGCAGAGTGCAAGACTGTGATTGCAATCGGAATCGCTTTGCCGAAAGGATTGCTGGAGGTTGATCCGAGACTGGTCTATACACATTTTAACGGAACGATTATTTGTGATGAGGTAGATCATGTTTCGATGAAGGCAGCCAAAGTGCTTGAGGAGAAATACAATTGCAAGGCGGTTCCGGTTCCCTGTGATACACCAAGTGAGTATTGGGAACCGGAGACGATGACGGCCAAGGGAATGCTTTCGATGAAACATGTTGCAGTCCAATGCGGAATCGGACAAGTCGGCAAGAGCTCTTTGCTGTTGAATTCAATATACGGAAACCGGTTGACAATCGGTGCAATCTTAACGGATTTGAAATTATCGTCAGATGAACTATGTGAGGATATCTGTATTTCATCCTGCAAATTGTGCGAGGAGATTTGTCCGGTACATGCAATCAAAGATAAACGTGTGGATCAAAAACGATGCCGTCCCAACTTATTTGGCAAAACGGCAAGAGGATATGTGACAATGGAGTGTAATCGTTGCAGAACGGTGTGCCCGATGCGATTTGGGAAGAGTACGACAGATGAAAAAGGTAGTTCTTGAGAAATATTTATAATCAGTTATGACTTGAAATGAATCGGAGGAAATGGGCTTATGGCAATTGCAAAAACGTCAGCATTTTTTAAGTGCGATGTGGAAAAAGTATGGAAGGTCGTGACTTCGCTTGAGGAGTATGCGTGGAGAAGTGATCTCAGCAAGATAGAAGTGACCGGAGAGAATCAGTTTGTTGAATATACAAAGGATGGTTATACGACCAATTTTACGGTAACTGCCCGAGAAGAATTGAAACGTTGGGAATTTGATATGGAAAATGACAATATGAAAGGACACTGGATTGGTTTATTTTCTTATCAAAACAAAATTACGACGATTGACTTTACGGAAGATGTGACAGCGAAGAAATTGATCATGAAACCATTTGTCGGGATGTATCTGAAAAAACAGCAGGCAGCTTATATTGCAGATCTGACGAAAGCGTTGGTAAAGGAGATTCAAGATGCTTGAAATACCGGAAAGTAATGTGATGGCAAGACAGATTAATGAGATAATCAAAGGAAAATGTATCAGTTATGTGGAGGCTAATCATTCTCCGCACAAATTTGCATGGTACGAAGGTGATCCGAATACTTACGATGATCTGTTGAGCGGAAAGAATATTACCGGAGCCGTTGCTCGTGGCGGGATATTGGAAATCGAGATCGAGGACTGTGTGCTGACCTTGTCGGATGGAGCGAACCTGCGATATCTGACCGATTTAAAGGAAGTGCCGAAGAAGCATCAGCTGTACATAGAATTTGACGATGAGACAGCACTTGTGACAACCATTGCAATGTATGGCGGAATGTTTGCATTTCCAAAAGGACAGACAGAAAATGAGTATTATCTGGGAGCAGTGGCAAAACCATCTCCACTTTCAGACAAGTTCGATGAACAGTATTTCATGTCCTTGCGAGACAGCAAGAGCGGGAACCTTTCGGTGAAGGCATTTCTTGCAACCAATCAAAGAATTCCGGGTTTGGGAAATGGTGTACTGCAGGATATTTTATACCAGGCAAAGTTGTTTCCCAAGAGAAAGATGGAGACCATCTCAGAAGATGAATACATGGAACTGTTTCATGTGATTAAAGATGTATTAAAAGAAATGACAGACGGCGGTGGCAGAGATACGGAGAAGGATTTGTTTGGAAATCAGGGCGGCTATATCTCTTATTTAAGCAAGAATACCTTACATACGCCTTGCCCGAAATGTGGGTATGAAATCCACAAAGAGGCATATATGGGTGGGACAATCTATTATTGTGAACATTGTCAGAAATAGAATGATACCGGAGAACATCTCTCTTTTTCGTGCATCAAAAGAGAGGACAGAGCGACTTCTGAGAGGTATGATACAGAAAAAGGATGCCGGTGAAGGGTTCGAGACCTATACAGTCCCTTCTTATACATGGGCAATCTTCTCGGAAATCAGGAGGGCAGAAAGATGATCGAACAGAATGAACTTTTTTTCGAGTTTTTAGACACAGTGGACAGTCGTTTCAGATTATTTGTGAAAGAACTCAATGATTTTTTTCTTGAAAATGGATGTCGGTGTGATATCAAGCTGGCGAAGAATGGACATGTGGTTTCCTATGTGTTGACGGATGAGAAACGCACAGTTGCAAATTTTGTGATGCGAAAATCAGGCACTTTGATTCGACTTTATGCGGATCATGTGGGACAATATGAAGAAATTTTGGATGCGTTTCCTGACAAATTAAAAAGTGCAATCAAAAAAGCACCGCCATGCAAACGTCTTTTGAATCCTGATGATTGTAATTCAAGGTGCAAGATGGGATATACGTTTCAGTTTGACGGAGAAGAACAGAAGAAGTGTCGCTATAGTGTATTTATGATTCCGATCAATGATGAAAATAATGAATTTATCAGAGAATTTGTGGAGCGTGAATTGACAGCGTAAATTAATGAAGCCGAAGTATGGGCAAGAGCATTGGTTTATTCTTTGGGGTGAGATTAATTTAGCAGTAGGAAGGGATAGGAGGGATTCGATTGTTCAATCATCATGATTTGGCAAGAAATCAATTTATGCTGACGGGTAGTTTCAGCAAGAAAGGCTATGACTGGTGGTGGCATTCCTTTACCGCAGTCAACGAGAAAACAGGCGAGGAGAAACCTTTCTTTATTGAATATTACCTGTGCAATCCGGCATTGGGACAGGAGAATCCTGTATTAGGGCAATTGCCGGAAAATCAGAAATGTGGAAACAGACCATCCTATCTTATGGTAAAGGCAGGATGTTGGGGACCGGAGCATAGACAAGTGCACCGGTTCTTCGCATGGAATGAAGTGAGAGTCTCAAAGGGCGTTCCCTATTTAATCGAGGCAGGGGATTGTTATGCTTCGGATCAGATGCTGAAGGGGCGTGTAGAGGTATCACCGGAGGAAGTTACAGCACATCCTGAATATATGTGTGACGCAGGTTCGATCAGTTGGGACTTAAAGTTGGATAAACAGATCGCATTCAATGTGGGCTATGGAGCAAGTGGATTGTTCCGTGTACTCAAGGCATTTAAGATGTACTGGCATGCGGAAGGAATGAAGACGCAGGTGTCAGGTACGGTTATTCTAAATGGGGAAATATACGTGGTACATCCGGAAACTTCTTATGGATATGCAGATAAGAACTGGGGAAGCAACTTTACATCGCCATGGGTGTGGCTGTCGTCGAATCATCTGGTCAGCAGAAAGACAGGACAACAACTTCGCAATAGCGTGTTTGATATCGGAGGCGGAAGACCAAAGATTTATTTCTTGTCTCTGGAACGAAAATTGTTGGGTGCATTTTGGTATGAAGGAAAGGAATATGAGTTTAATTTTTCAAAGTTCTGGACAATGCCAAAGACAAAGTTTTCCGCCAGAGAAACGGAAACAGAAATTCAGTGGAATGTCATTCAGGAAAACAGCAATGCAGTCATGCATACGGAGGTGCGGTGTAAGAAAGCAGATATGCTGCTCATCAATTATGAAGCACCCGATGGAACGAAGAAACATAACCGTTTGTGGAATGGCGGCAACGCAGTCGGACGCATCAGGCTGTATCAGAAGAAGGGGAAACATAGGATTCTGATCGATGATATTGATGCATTCAACATAGGATGCGAGTATGGAGAATTCACTGAGTAAAAGAGTGAAATGATGAAATTATATTTTCAGAAGTCATTCCGGTAGCATTAAGAAAAGGTGACTTGCAGGAAGGATATGAAATGAATCAAAGACCAGATTTAAGTACGAAATTAAATGGTGAAATATTTCGCAGTTACTATTATTTAAA
>CAZWXS010000087.1:0-6824 GCA_964638005.1 uncultured Lachnospiraceae bacterium | reverse complement strand
TTGCCGTTTGTATCGTTTTGCTGTACAATGACTACAGTTTGCAGGAATAGGTGAAGTATAAAGGAGACACACATATGAAAGATCCGTTGTTCAAAAAGAGACTTATCATGGCACTTGCAGGAGTTCTGGTCGCCGGCATCTCTGTCGGTTTGTTCAGACGTTCCGCCTTTGGCACAGACCCGTTTCAGGTGCTGATTAATGGAATCAGCCGTCAGATGACATGGATTGGATTTGGAACTGTATATATGATCAGCAATCTGTTGATGTTAGTTGCCATCTTCTTTCTTGATAAGCATTATATCGGAATTGCCACCTTCATCAATATCTTTTTGCTTGGTTATGTCGTTCAGTTTTCCGACGATATAGTCGGCATGATCGTCGGCGACACTCCGAGCATGGCAACCCGGATCATCCTTCTGATTGCCGGAGTCGTGATTCTGTGCTTTGCTTCTGCCATGTACTTCACAGCCGATTTGGGTGTGTCTACATATGATGCCGTTTCCCTGATTATGACGGATAAAAAGCTTGGCAAGTTCAAATACTTGCGCATCGGCACCGATCTGTTCTGCGTCGTTGTCGGCTTTCTGCTCGGCGGTATCGTTGGCGTCGGTACATTGATCACGGCGTTTTTCATGGGGCCGCTCATCGATTTCTTCAATAGGAAAGTGGCACAACCGCTCCTATACGGAAAGAAAGACATATCCTGATCGCCACCCCGTGCGATATCTATACATCTTCCTTCTGCTCTCCCTTGCTTAGTACGACCTGATTTCTGCCGTGCTCCTTCGCATAGTAGAGTTTTTCGTCTGCTTCATTGATCTGCTCTCCCACGATTCCCTTCACGTCACATACAGCCACGCCAAAGGACATGGTAAAGCGTATCTCCTGCTCATTATATTCTACAACCGTATCACGTACTTTATTTAAGATGTCCTCCAGAATAACTGCAGCCGTAGGCGCATCCTTACGTTCAAATACAAAGAGGAATTCCTCGCCTCCCCAGCGGATAACAAAACCACGTCCTGTCATTCCTTCGGTCAAAAGCTTCGCTACCGTCTTAAGCACAATATCTCCGGCTTCATGTCCGTATGTATCGTTTACCTTCTTAAAGAAATCAATATCGCCCATTGCAATCGTATAGGGCTTTCCGTTCTTCTCTGCCTTTTCCCTTGCCGCACTGATCTTCTTGGAACCGGCACGTCTGTTATACAGTCCTGTCAGAGGATCTCTTTCAATGACCTTACGCAGCGAGTTCTGCACATGCATCGTAAATCTTCCGATATCGCCCAGTTCATCATCTCTCTGCAGTACGATGGGGTCTATCTCGGTAGACAGATTCTCCCTGTCCATCTCTCGCAGCAATTCCATAATCTTTTTAATGACCATAACCGTCTGCGTGCTGAAGCGCACAATGATATAGGCCGTGATAAGCAATGCAAGCAATGTGAGCGCAATATTCCTGAATACGGTTCCGTAAATCAGAGACTTTACCTCTGCTGCCGGTGTTGCTGTTGCAATCATGCCGATACACTCACCGTCATCATTATAGATAGGTCCATAATATGCAAAGTAATCATTTGATCCAATCTGAACATTGTCATAGAAGCATGCTTCCGGCGACTCCCACATCTTCTTGGATATCAGCAAGGGTGCCGCAGTACCGATATATCGGTTCAGATTCTCATCCACGATCGTAGTCAGCATTCTGACATCATAGAAAAAAATTGTGATATCGACTCCCGTATCCTGTTTGAATCGATCCATGATATGGTATTGACCGCTGATAACCTCTCCGCCTTTGGTCAGTGCCATCTTGTCTTCGCCCTCGACAATCACATCATAATCGCCCGGATAGGCAACATCATACGCAATCAGCGCAGCTGCACCAACATCCTCCAGATCCTGCTGTACCTGTGACTGCATCCCCTTTGTAAATACAATCGTCGTATATATGATAATGATCATTCCCAGAGCAATGAGCGGAAATAGTGTCATCCGCATAAAGGATCTGTACAAGCTCCCCTGACCTTTTCTCCTCATTTTTTCGATTTTCATCAGTTCTCTCCTAATCTTATCTGTCTGTAATCAATCCTTCTTCTTTCATCCTGCGCTTCATCTTGTACATCCGCTTATCAGCAAGCTCATAGACTGCTTCCGAATCTCCTCCGGCACATTCCGTACTGAATGCATAGCCCCACGCAACGCTTAAGCGAATATCCTTTTCCCTGATATTCTGCTTGTCCATCATCTGCTCCATAAACTCAACCCGTCCCTGCAAGCGAACCTTGGAAATCCGCGGAAGGACTACAATAAACTCATCCCCGCCCATTCTGCCAACCGTTCCGTCTACTGCAAACACCTTGACCAGTATCGCCGCAAAGTCCTTGAGCAGCCGGTCTCCGCAGGCATGTCCGAGAGAATCGTTGATCTGTTTTAGGTTATTCAGGTCCAAACTCAAGATAGCATAGCCGTCACCGCCATACTCCAGTTCCTGCAATACTTCCTCACATTTTGCCCTGTTATGTATATGGGTCAATTCATCTGAATATGCCATCTTAAGCAGCAGCTCACGCTCTGCCTTGACATACATATGATCAACCAGGGAAACACAATAGCTGATAATCAATGACGTGACAAAAATCAACGTTCCGATTGGCAGGAAACTGACGATGCCTTCCATGAAATCCCGATCGATATACTTCTGCACATTGAAGCGCAGCAAATCAGTCAGTGAGAACAGCGCAAGCGCCGCCACACCTATTGATATGATGCGAAGCATACGGTTCGTATCCTTGATGTGTCTCGCCGCCGCAATAAGCGTAAACGGAATATATGCAACAAGCAGTCCCTGAAAGACAGGTAAAAGCGTCGGCATATGCAGCACATTCAATGCATGCAGCATCAGCGAGATTGCCAGAAACAGTCCGCTGCATATACTCAAAACACAGAATATCGTTCTTTCAAATCTTAGCTCTTTGCTGATTTCAAAGAAAAAAATCATAATCGGAAACGGCGCCAGATACAGTGCCGTATACTCGATCAGATTATTCACACAATAATCCTGTGAAAACAACTGTATCAGATTATAATTACAGGAAATCCATACCCCGATGGCAATGGAAAACAGGGATACCCAGAAAAGCCATTGAAATTCCCGATGATAGAACTGTGCAAAAGCAGCAATCAGAACCAGAATACATCCAAACACGATCAGGAATATACTAATGCACAATGCCATCCTGTTTTCGTAGATGAAATCCGTAATGATCTTGCCGTTTGTCTCAATCAAAATACTCTCGAATGTCGTGAATGCATCCGCCTCTGTTGCATGAAACTGTATCTGCAAGTTGGAACCAGCTGCGTCCTCCGGCAGTATTACATAATGAAATCCACTGCCTACCATCCGTCCCTCTGCCATATGATCCGCGCCATACTGATAAATACTCCGTCCGTCAATCGCTACATCCACCGCAGAATGATACACAAGGATACGCAGTGTCGGTTCAGTGACCAGCTTATCAGGCAGGACATTTTCCATCGTAACAACATCACCGTTTCCCACAGCATGAAATGAAAAATCCGATAAGCTGATATTCTCATACTCCTCATCGTTGATACTCACATCCCAGCCATCATTCATCCTGATTGCATCCTGATAGGGAACTTTATTTCCGATATATTGATATAATATACAAATCAGACTGATCATGATCAGAGTGAAACCCAATGCCAAAATCAGACCTTTTTTATTCTGTATCCTCGGTAACTTTATCTTCATCCTTTTTAGCTCCAACATCATTTCTCCAACCTATTTTATCACTTACATCATACCATATATTATGTCTACCGACAACTTGCGTTTTTTTTCTCAATCTTGTCAACTTAAAAAAATAGGATTGTTTTCCATTACAAATGTTGCTATGATTGTACATACAGGAACAGACTCTGTTCTTGGTTTATACGGGGCAAACCAAATACCAGGAGGTAACATATGCAAATCTACAAAGCAAAGAACTACGAACACATGAGCCGCATCGCGGCAAATATCATCTCAGCGCAGATCACGCTGAAGCCTGACAGTGTCTTAGGTCTGGCAACCGGATCCACCCCCATCGGTACATATGCCGAACTTGTAAAGCGCTATGAAAACGGCGATCTTGATTTTTCCGCCATCACCAGCATCAATTTGGATGAGTACAAGGGACTTCCGGGCGACAATGACCAAAGCTACCGCTATTTTATGAATACCAATTTGTTTGACCATGTTAATATCAATAAAGAACAGACCTATGTTCCAAACGGTCTTGAACCGGATGCAGACAAGGCATGCCGTGATTACAACGCCATCATTCACAACCATGGCGGTGGCGTAGACCTGCAACTGCTCGGTCTCGGACACAACGGACACATCGGTTTTAATGAGCCATCTGATGCCTTTGACAAGGAAACACACTGTGTGGATCTGTCAGAGCGTACCATCGAAGCCAACGCACGTTTCTTCGATAATAAGGATGCTGTTCCCAAGCAAGCCTATACTATGGGTATCCAGACAATCATGAATGCCAAAAAGGTACTCGTAATCGTAAGCGGCAAAGACAAAGCGGAAATCGTCAAAAAAGCCTTCTTCGGACCGATTACTCCGCAGGTTCCTGCATCGGCACTACAGCTTCATCAGGATTTCATATTGGTTGGTGACACAGATGCACTGTCACTGATCTAGTTCACTTTTATATTTTGGCACAAAGGCTGCTTTTCATTAAAGGCAGCCTTTCATATCAATCAGGAGGGATTTGTATGATAATCAAGAATGCTGTCATTTTTACAGAGGATTGCAGATTTGAACAAGGAACGATAGAAACAGAGAATGAACACTTTAAATTAGTCTGTATTTCTTCAGGGTGTGCACCTATCGATAATTTGACCGATGATGTTGTTGATGCCACCGGATTATATGCGATTCCCGGCCTGTGCGACATTCATTTTCATGCCTGTGACGGCAAGGATTTCTGTGACGGAACCACCGAGGCATTATCGACGATTGCACACTATGAAGCCAAGAACGGCATCACCTCGATCTGCCCTGCCACTATGACCCTGAGTGCTTCGAAGTTAGAGAATATCTGTAAAGTGGCTGCCGGCTTCTCTGCCGGTTCGGATGAGGCCGCACTCTGCGGTATCAATCTGGAAGGCCCTTTCCTTTCATATGAAAAGCGCGGAGCACAGAATCCCAAATATCTGATTGCTCCCGATACTGCTCTGGTACGGCAGCTCAATGAAGCTTCCGGTGGAATCGTCAAGCTTGTCTCACTTGCTCCCGAACTACCCGGGGCCATTGAATTTACCAGTGAATTAAAGGATGAGTTTGTCATATCTGCCGCTCATACCACAGCAGACTATGCAACCTCCATGAAAGCATTCCAAAGTGGCATGTCTCATGTCACACACCTCTACAATGCCATGATGCCGTTTTCTCATCGGGCACCGGGATTGATCGGAGCTGCCTTTGATACACCTGACTGCAGAGTTGAACTCATCTGTGACGGTGTGCACATAACACCCGCAGCAGTCCGCATGACCTTTGCGCTCTTCGGCGATGACAGGATCGTTCTCATCAGCGATACGATGATGGCTGCCGGTCTGTCTGACGGTTCCTATTCGCTCGGCGGACAGGCTGTAAATGTCCGCGGAAATCTTGCAACACTTGCAGACGGCACAATTGCAGGCTCTGTCACCAATCTGTTCTCCTGCATGACCACTGCGGTCAACATGGGAATCCCTCTTGCCAGTGCTGTCAAATGTGCCACCATGAACCCTGCCAAGGCAATCGGTATCTACGAAAAAACCGGAAGCATCGCTCCCGGCAAGTCCGCTGACCTATTATTGTTGAATCCTGATTTATCACTGCATTCCGTATATCTGAGAGGTCGAAAGATTGTCTGATTCGGCTTCCGCAGAAGTCCTATATCTGGTTCCGATACTCATTTGCGGAAATCCCGCAGATTTTCTTAAAGACGCGCGAGAAATGCGCCATATCGAGAAAACCGACTTCATCGGCAATATCTCCGATACGAAGTGCCGGGTTCTCAAGGAGTATCTTAGCCTCTTCTATCCTGACCGTATTGAGGATTTCAGAAAAGCTCTGCTCCATATGCCCATTTAAGAGCTTGCTCAGATGCCATTGACTGACATAGGTCTTCTCTGCCACCTCTGACAATGTTAATTTTTCCTTATAATGCTCTCTGATATAAGTCATGGCATTCTTTACGATGAAACTGCCTGCTTCTGACTTTACTGTGCCCGCATGTTCTTCATCCTGCTCTGTTTGAGCCTCCAAAGTCGAATCTGTATCACGGCTCACCTCTCCGCCGTTTCCCTGTCGTCTCATTTGATTGTATTTCAGATTATCTGTCATATGCTCAATGGCTTCCTGCAGTTCATCCATTTTAGACGGCTTGAGCAGCAGTCTGGTAACGCCGAGACGTATCGCCTGTTGTGCATATTCAAAATCACGATACCCCGTCAGTATCGTGATTTCTATATTGTCATACTGGGACTTCAGACTCGCGATCATCTGGAGTCCGTCCATCTGCGGCATACTGATATCGGTTATGACAATGTCCGGACGCAGCTGTTCAATCAATGCAAGGCCCTCTATCCCGTTCAATGCACTGCCTGCCACTTCACAATCCCAACGGCTCCATGGAATGCTCTTGGAAAGACCTTCTACAATAATCGGCTCATCATCTATAATTACCACCTTATACATATCGCACCACTCTCCTATGCATACCAAAACATACGCTAATATAATGTTTGATATCATT
>CAZWXS010000086.1:0-6852 GCA_964638005.1 uncultured Lachnospiraceae bacterium | reverse complement strand
GATCAGACTGTACTTAAGACATTTTTACAAGAGGGTATGGTATCAGAAAATGGAGATGTCTTATGGAATGAGGAGCAGATTCGTAGTAAGATTTCAGAAATTTGCAGCAGGCATCTATCTGGCAATAATAATCTGTTATTTAAAACAACTCTTAAAACATCTATGATAATTCCAGCTTCCATGCCTTGGGCTACAGATGTGGTGGGAACAATCAATGAAGTCAAAGAAGCTTTGCACGAAAAAAGAGGAATTGTCACAGCCTCCATTGTGAAAGCTGATACCAGCGAATCGCTGTATTATTTACCTTCACTTTATGCTGAAGTAAGCATCCAATCGCAACATATGTGGCTATATAAAGATGGTGTTTTGATTCTTGATTCTCCCGTAACAACAGGAAAATTCGGATCTGAAACCAATATTGGTGTTCACAAAATTGAATTGATGCAGACAAATAGGATTTTAAGAGGACCAGATTATGCACTGCCTGTCAACTATTGGATTAGATTCAATAGCGATGCAGAAGGCTTTCATGATGCGACTTGGAGAAATGAGTTTGGGACCACTGATTTCCAACAAAATGGCAGTCACGGATGTGTGAATATGCCGGTTGATAAGATTGCACAGTTATATCATATTGTGACAGTTGGAGTCCCTGTTATTATTTATTAATTTGATAAAGAAAATTCTACAGAAAATGAAACAGCCAAACAAACAACGTTAGAAGTACGAGGGTGGGGAAGTATGAAAAGAACTTTTTTTATTTTGGCAATATTAATTTTATGTCTGAGCATTACAGGTTGTGGAAAAAATTCATCAATTGATCAGAATCAGGATAGTAAAAAAACAGTAGAAGTAGAGAATGAACAGGCAGACATGAAAAATGTTGCAGTAGAATCAGAAAAATCACAAAATATGTATGATACAGATTTAAAGGTATTTTTAGTTGATGGTAACTACATGGAATTTCAATGGACATTTGCAGAAGGTGTATTATTTGACGCAACTGTTCTGGACAAAGAACAACAAAATGATGAATATAATCCTCAGATCACACTGACTGTAGCAGGAGGATTGGAGAAAGATTCTACAAATAATGTTGCTTTGGATTATGATTATTTTTCTAATCAAAATGATAATAATCTTAGCCCGAATTTAAAACAATTGCTTGATAATGCGCAGCTTGTTGCAAACAGTAAGGATACTGCTGAATGTGAGATTACAAAAGAAATCCAGGGGAATACACTGATTGTAAGAATCAAAGCTTCTGAAAACAGTAGTTTCGATTTTGATACATTTGAGTGGTATGCAACTAAAATTCGCTTTGGATATGATGAAACAACTACTGTATATAAGGAATATGCGAGAAGTATAGTCATGACGGATTATAGTCTGAATGATTATCCCAATCCAGAATATGCTGTTAAGGAATCTGAAAACACTTCAAATGAAATTACATTCGATGACCAGAAATTTTCTGTAGACAGCAAATATTATACCATCTATAAATTTGAAGTACCAAAGGTGTTTGTTTTTGATGATGGTTGGTTTTATTCAGAATCCTGGGATACTTGGAATTTTACTTCTCGTGGTGAAAAAGAAAGCTCAATTACAGAATACCAAATCACAACATATGATGAGACAGGTAATGTCATAAATCATGAAACACGAACAATATTTCCAACACAGGAAGATTTATTAAGTAGCTATCGTGGGGATAAAGGATCCTCTGAGAAAGAGAAGGATATGACGTTTGAGACTGCAGAAAGCAGGCTGAATTATTTTTATGATTATTACCGGGCATCTTATCCGGATATTCGTGTGGAAGGCAATACCATATATAATGGTGGTTATTTTGAAGGGAATGTCCAGTTTGATGAGATGTACGATTTTAGTGCATTTATACCTGATGAAACTGGAAATGTGCAGAAGACTGTTCCCTATCATTTTCAGGTTGAAGGAGGCTATTCAGCTGATGAGTATCAGATGAATGTAACAGCTTTTTATTCTGATCCTTCAATTTATCCTAAAAATTAAATATATATGGTATGGAATCTGATGGGAACGGAGCAATTAAAATGAGCAAGGTGACAACGAAGAATGCGATTGCATACGCATTTAAAGAACTATTGCTGGAAAAGCCAATCAACAAAATCACGATCAATGATATTGCCGAGAAGTGTGAGATCAACAGGCAGACATTCTATTACCATTTTCATGATGTGATCGAATTAACGGAATGGATCTGTGAAGTAGATGCTGAGAAGGCTTTGAAAGAAAACAAAACATATGATACCTGGCAGGAAGGTTTTCTGGCTATCTTTGAAATTATGAAAAAGGATAAGCCATTTATCATTAATATTTATCGCCATACCCCAAAGGAACTGCTATATCATTATCTTTATCAAGTGACATACCAGCTCTTATATAATGTCCTAGAAGAAAAAGCACAGGGAACGATCATCAGGGAAGAAGATAAAAGATTTATAGTAAGTTTTTATAAATATGGTTTTGTTGGACTGGTCATAGACTGGATTGATAAAGATATGAAAGAAGAACCTAACGAAATCATTAACCGATTGAATTTGGTCATTCAGGGTTCTTTTGAACATGCATTATCAAATGTGAGGATGGATAAGAAAATTTAGACAAAATAAAGCACTTGTCGTAAAAAGAGACAAGTGCTTTATTTTGTTTATTTCATTTTTATGCCAACTGAATATACTCAAACTATCAAATAAATTTAAGGAGTGTGGTAGTTATGTATTATTCATCAGGAACTTATGAATCATTTGCACATCCAGAAAAACCGGAAGGTGTGGATAAGAAGTCAGCGTATGTTATTGGAACCGGGCTTGCCGGTCTGTCGGCAGCATTTTATCTTGTAAGAGATGGGCAGGTAAAGGGTGAGAGGATTCATTTATTAGAAAAACTAGACCTGGCTGGTGGCAGTTGTGATGGTAGAAAAGATTTCAGAAAAGGATTTTATATGCGAGGTGGTCGTGAGATGGACAATCACTTTGAGTGCATGTGGGATTTGTTTCGTGATGTGGAATCTATTGAAACGCCAGGGGTATCTGTGTTAGATGAATACTACTGGTTAAACAAACATGATCCAAATTATTCATTATGCCGTGCTTCTGAAAAACGTGGCCAGGATGCACATACGGATAAAAAGTTTACATTGGATAAGGAATCTGCAACTGCGTTGTCGAAACTGTTCATGACACCGGAACAGGATTTAGAAGACAAAAAGATTTCAGAAGTATTACCAGAATCATTTTGGAAGACAAATTTCTGGTTATACTGGCAGACTATGTTTGCATTTCAAAAATGGTCTTCAGCCCTTGAGATGAAGAGATATCTTTGCAGATTCTGTCATCATATCGATGGATTGCCTGATTTTTCAGCCCTTCGTTTTACCAAGTATAATCAGTACGAGAGTATGATTCTACCTTTAACAAAGTATCTTGAAAATCACGGTGTGGTCTTTGAATATGGCATGGATGTTAAAAATGTAATTATTGAGGATGATAACGGTAAAAAAGTTGCAAAGCAAATCATCTATAAACAAAATGGAATGGAGCAGACCATTGATCTGATTGAAGATGATCTTGTTTTTATCACCAATGGATGTTGCACAGACACTTCCTGTTATGGGGATCAGACTACAGTTCCAGATTTAAGCCAGGTGATCAATGGAAGCGGCGAATCCTGGGATCTTTGGAAAAACATTGCAAAGCAGGCAAAACACGGGGAATATGGAAATCCTGAAAAGTTCTGCGGTGATGTAGATGCGACCAACTGGATGAGTGCAACTGTTGAAACATCAGATGAAGAAATTATCCAGAAAATTATCGATATATGTAAAAGAGATCCCCGTGAAGGGAAAGTAACAACAGGTGGAATTATTACTGTCAAAGACAGTATGGAGCAGTGGTATCTGTCATGGACGATCAATCGTCAGCCACAGTTCAAATCACAAAGCAAAGATTCCGTACTGATCTGGGTTTATGCGCTTAATACAGATCGACAGGGTAATTTTGTTAAGAAGGCAATTCGAGACTGTACAGGGGAAGAAGTGTGCCAGGAGTGGTTATATCACATTGGAGCACCTACTGATAAAATTGGAGACTGGGCTAAGAATCGCTGTAACACAACAACATGTTTTATGCCATACATCAATGCATTTTTCCAACCGAGAAAAGAAAGTGACAGACCTCTGGTCGTGCCTGAGCATGCAGTGAATTTTGCATTTCTTGGTCAGTTTGCAGAGACACCAAGGGATACTATTTTCACAACCGAATACTCGATCAGAACAGGTATGGAAGCAGTCTATACACTGCTCAATGTCGACCGTGGGGTTCCTGAGGTATGGGGGTCGCAATATGATGTCAGAGAATTACTACGTGCATGCTACTATGCAGTAGACAAAAAATCCGTGCAGGAACTGCCCTTATCTTTAAAAGAAAGAGTCCTGTTAAAAAATGTATTAAAGGCAATCAAAGGAACAGATGTGGAGATATTACTTCATAACAGTGGATTGATTAATAAATAGAAAAGTAAAAAGACTTTATCATGTTAACTGAGCAATTTGAACTGACTCCTATATGTTAGAATCATAGGTCTAACATATGGGGGTCAGTTCGCGTTTGTTTAAGAAGTCTTTTTTTATTCTGCTATTTCAATCTTAACTTCCGCATTTTTTACACCTTAAAAATCCCGTTTTGTGTATATTTCACAAAAACGGGATTTTCTAAATTTTGTTTCAGTTTTCTTCCACAGTTGTTTTAGCCAGCATTTGAAGGATTTCTTCATACGATTTATTGCTCTTAATGAACGCATTCCAAAGATCATCTTTTCGTTTTGCATCTCTCTTATCTAGGAGTTTCTGTAAGGATGCCACGGCATCATTGTAAACTGCTTTTGTCCGAATTACTTTTTCCTGCGTTTTTTCTATTTGCTGTTCCAATGTCTCTGTAGTAGATTTTCTTCCTCTTGCCATTTTTATTTTGCCTCCTTCAGAATTTTTCCTATTTCAGTCGCATAATATTTAATTATACTTGCGTCCATTCCAAATGCCTTCAGTATTGTCTTTTGAGTTGCTGTTACTGCATGATCAAGACGGTACTTGTTATCTGTTAATCTGACCATTTCTATCTTTTCTAGCTCTTTCATTGCTTCTGGTACTGTCATATAGTTTGGACGTTTCTCTAGCTTCATCCATTCATCCTTCAAACAGTTATAGATTCGATTTCGAATTATCAATGCAATAAATTCAATAAATATTTTGGATTCAGCAGCCGAATCCCCATATATTCTGAGCGATTTATTTCCGAGATATGATTTATCACCACGGAACAGTTTCTCTGATGCATCTCTGTTCTTATATAAAAGTAAGGCTTCTTTTGCTGTTATGTTTTCAGAAGTTATAATACAGAAATATCCACTAAGATTGTTTTCACGTTCAATCACATCCGTTCTGTCTTCCGGGAATTGAAATACGCCATTTTCTTCATTGTAATGAAGATTGTAATAATGCTCAAAGCCTGCTCCGAACTGAATCACTTCGTTCCGGTGTTTCTTCATATGCACTGTCATCTGGTGCAATTTTCTAGCTAAAAGTGCCCGTTCATTTCCTTCTTTTGTGCTACTGTGATAGAGATGGAAGTAACGTTCCTTCTCATCACTTTCATACATCTTTCTTTTTATTGTTGTTGCGTAAACGTCGAACTCATCGATATGTTGTGCCCATTTATTTTCGAAGGTTCCTTTCCTTTCAAGAATTAGAGCGTTCACGATTGAACTCATACCTTTCACCATGATGATAAATGAATATCCGTGTTCATCCAAACTCTTAATATTATTTCGACTGAAATATCCTCGGTCTAAAATGAAACCAACCTTTTTATAACCATAGCCAGCTGCTTTATCCAGCATAAATTCAAGCTGGGACATGTCATTAATACTTCCCGAATACTCTTCGTAAAATAATGGTTCCCTGTTCGTTGTATCGTAAGCAATAGCATAGTTGAATATCGGTGCGCCTACATCTACGTTGGCATGTCCGTACTCGATGATCTCGATCTCTCCGGCCTGACAATTTTTATTTGTCGAATCATAAGAAATATAAATTTTCTCTCTGTGATCTCTTGTCGAATTCCAGTCATTTAAAAATCCCGCACTCATTTCTGTTGTCATAGACTGAAGCAGGTCTGAGACTTTGGAATCACTGTATATCCTCATACTATTTGAAAATAGAGGATGATTATATGCAAAGTCTGGATAATACTGGCTTGCATTATCTTCTGAAATGATACTATAGGCAGCGAGGTCGAGTACAAGACCAAGGTTTTTCTTACTGATATATTTTTCAAGCATCTCTGTGAACCTATACTCTTCAATAATCTTACGGATGACCAACCAAGCTCCAATACGAAGACAGCTGCTTCTCTTTGAACGTTCATTAATCTCTGGGATGTCCTCATCAGGAAAATGTTTCAAGTAGTTTTCATTGGGAATCATCATCGTTGGATCTTCTGTGTCGCGCTTGCCGATTGTTGCTCTTTTGGGGTTTGTAATATTCGTTCCCTTTTGATAAATTCTTGTGTATTCGTAGTAAACGTAGTCTGTTTCTCCCTTTTTTCGATATGTAATTTTCCCGCTTGAAATAGGTATTTTTACTAAAAAATCAAGATACATAGCCGCCTCCTTTTAAGATGTAATTACGCCTTAACAGAAGTATAACAAAAATCCTTCAAATAAGCAAGCAAAACTGCTTATTTAAAGGATTTATTAGACTTTTTTTATTCAAAAACTATTCAGGCGTAAAAATCGTGGAAGTTAGCAATCTCA
>CAZWXS010000085.1:0-7302 GCA_964638005.1 uncultured Lachnospiraceae bacterium | reverse complement strand
GAGGAGTTGGAGCATTGGTACTCCTTGATCTGGAAAGAAGAACGAATTGATTGATTTATACTAAATGTTGTATTTTGTGCTTGATATTTTGCTCATTATATACTAGAATTAGTTTTGGAAATAACTCAAAGAAGAGGCTGTTTCTGTGATCATCACATGAAGCAGTCTTTTTTGAGGAATACTTTTCATACAGGAGGATGGGGATAATGGGCAATCAAAACAACAAGATTGACAGTGAAGGCATCTATGATGCAAGACAGCTTGGAGCTCCGAAGATGTTGGTGCTTGGACTTCAGCACATGTTTGCAATGTTTGGGGCTACCGTACTCGTACCGGCATTGACGGGATTGAGTATATCATCAACATTGTTATTTGCAGGACTTGGAACAATACTGTTTCATTTATTTGCCAAAGGGAAGGTGCCGGCGTTTTTGGGATCTTCTTTTGCTTTTCTGGCAGGTTATTGGGCAATCGCACCGGGCGGTGAAAAGGAACTGCTTCCTTATGCGTGTCTCGGAGTTGCGTGCTCGGGATTATTATATCTGATTCTTGCGGCATTTATCAGAGCATTCGGTGCTAAGAAGGTTATGCGTTTCTTCCCGCCGATCGTAACGGGACCGATCATTATAGCAATCGGTTTAACGTTGTCTTCTTCTGCAATCAATAATTGCAAAGCTGACTGGCTGATTGCAGTCATTGCGATTGTGGTCGTGATTGTATGCAATATATGGGGTAAGGGAATGATTAAAATTATTCCTATCATCCTGGGCGTCATTTCTTCTTATGTGGTTGCTGCCTGCATGGGCAAGGTGGACTTTACGGCAGTCAAAGAAGCAGCTTGGATAGGATTCCCTGTACATTATGAAGAAACGGTATTTTCGATATTCTCTTCTCCGAATGTATCTCTTATCATTACGGCAATCATTACGATTATGCCGATCGCAATTGCTACCATGGTGGAGCATATCGGTGATATTTCAGCGATTTCTTCTACAGTCGGCAAGAATTTCATCGAGAGCCCGGGTCTGCACAGAACACTTTGCGGAGATGGCTTTGCAACGATTATCGCATCATTGTTTGGTGCTCCGGCGAACACGACTTACGGAGAAAATACAGGTGTCCTTTCGTTGACCAAGGTATATGATCCGGCAGTCATCAGAATCGCAGCATACTTTGCAATCCTGTTCTCATTCTCACCGAAGTTCGAAGCATTGGTAGGCTCTATGCCGACTGCAACGGTCGGAGGTGTTTCACTGGTGCTGTACGGTATGATTTCTGCTGTCGGTGTCAGAAATGTCGTTGAGAATCAGGTGGATTTCACAAAGAACCGCAATGTTATCATTGCCGCATTGATTCTGGTACTTTCCATCGGTATCAAATTCACGACACTTTATAATACGGCGGGCGAGGAAGTCATGGCTTCAGGAATCAATCTGACATTCGGAAGCATCACCATTTCCCTGTCGGGACTTGCGGTGGCCGCCATTGTGGGCATCATTCTGAATGCGGTCCTGCCGGGTAAGGATTACGAGTTCGGAAAGAATCCGAAGGGAGATCAGGCGGCAAATCTTGAACTGTAGGTGCCATACAGGGCAGAATGTGTCAGAGTTAAATGAGCCGGAAGTAATAGACAGAGCAAAATAGTTTAGTGATAAGTCAGTTAGAATGAAAGAGGTTAGGATCAGGGAGGAGCTTTTATAGGAAGCATCCTCCCTTTTTGCGCGCATTTTATGAACGCAGCAGGCTGCATATAGGGCATGAAGCGGCGAGGGGCATAAAGTAGCGTAGGGTATAAAGCAGTCATTTATGGGTTGACAAGCGAAGGAGTGCATGATAATATAAGAACAAACGTTCTCGAACATATTTTCGGAAAGATGGGGTGCAGTATGGAGTATTTGATGCAGGATATGTCGGTCATGGATAAATTGAATATTCTTTCAGATGCTGCCAAATATGATGTTGCCTGTACGAGCAGCGGAGTGGAGCGTAAGGGTGATGGCCGTGGTATGGGCAATACGCTTGCGGGAGGTATCTGCCATAGCTTTGCGGCAGACGGCAGATGTATTTCCCTACTGAAAATCCTCTTTACAAATGAGTGTATCTATAATTGCAAGTATTGTATCAACCGTGTGACAAATGATGTTCCGAGGGCTTCCTTTACTCCTGATGAGATATGTGAATTGACGATGAATTTCTACAAGCGCAATTATATCGAAGGCTTGTTTCTGAGTTCGGGAATCATACAGAATCCGACGTATACGATGGAGCTGATTCATCAGGCGATTTATAAGCTTAGGAATGAATATCATTTCCAGGGTTACATCCATGTGAAGGCGATACCGGGAGCGGACGAGAGGATCATTGAGAAACTGGGACTGATCGTTGATCGTATGAGTATCAATCTGGAACTGCCGACGGCAGAGGGACTGAAGGAGATTGCTCCAAATAAGACGCGGCAGACGATTCTGAAGCCGATGCGTCAGATACAGACGGGCATAGCTGCGAACAAAAACGAATTGACATTGTACAGACATGCTCCCAAGTTCGTACCTGCGGGACAGAGTACACAGATGGTCATCGGAGCCACACCGGAGAATGATTATCAGATTGTATCGGTGGCGGAGAATCTGTATCAGAAGTTTGATCTGAAGAGGGTGTTTTATTCTGCATTTGTGAATGTCAACCATGATAAGAGTCTGCCGGCAACGCTGGAAGGGCCGCCGCTTCTGCGGGAACACAGGCTGTATCAGGCAGATTGGCTGCTGCGGTTTTACGGATTCAAGGCAAATGAACTGCTGAGTGAGGAACGCCCTAATTTTAATACATTGTTTGATCCGAAGTGTGATTGGGCACTTAAGCATCTGGAGTGCTTTCCGGTGGAAATCAATCGTGCGGACAAGCAGGTGCTGCTGCGTGTTCCGGGAATCGGGGTCAAATCCGCAGAGCGTATCGTGATGGCAAGACGGCATGCAAATCTTACATTTGAGGATCTGAAGAGAATGGGTGTCGTATTGAAGAGGGCGCTGTATTTTATCACCTGCGGCGGTAGGATGATGTATAAGACCAAGATTGAGGAGGATTATATTTCCCGCAATCTGCTGGATATCAAGGAGAGGCTTCCGGCGGGAATCAGCAGGGATGGTATGACGTATAAGCAGTTGTCATTGTTTGATGATGTGAGATTTGGATTTCAGGACCAGATCGTCGGAATCGGATAGAGGATAGGCAGAAGATAAATGATGAATGGATAAAGGACAAGCAGAGGATAAGGGTATGAATCACAAAATATTTGTATGCGAGAATTCAATAGAGGGTATTTTTACAGGGATTTATGATGCATGGGCAGCAGCACGTGAGATCGGACACAGCCATTGCAAAATAGAGACTTTGCCGCCTGATTATGAGTATGGCAGTATAGGGCGTATAGATTCTGTTCGGGAGGACTGTAGAAATTATGAATTGTTTTCAGAATACATTACGGTCAGAACCGATGAGGAAAAGGTGAGGAAGGTGACCGGAACGGTCTGCAGGAGATTGGGATATCCGGTATATAAGGAACTGTGCAGGGCAATCGCGGCGGAGGCTGCTGATCTGCTGTATGGAGGAAAGGATGCGGATTACGATAAGGGAGATGCTGTCTATCGTACGATTGTTGCAGGACTTGCGATGGAACATGGCGAAGAGGTATTGACGAATCTGAGTAATCCGTATGTTGCACGTGTATTTGAACTGACCAGGCGTGTAGGAAATGAATATTTGCATTGGATAGAGTTTATGCGTTTTCATGAGTTGAAAAATGGGGTTATGTTTGCACGCATTGCACCGGAGAATCATATATTGGCCATGATGGCACCGCATTTTGCAGACAGACTTCCTTTGGAGAACTTTATGATTTATGATGAACGGAGGGGATTATTTGTCATCCACAGAGCAGGAGATCCGGAACATCCGGTACCTGTGGAGAATACATGGGCGATTGTGCAAGGTGAGAAGCCGGATGAGGAGGCAGTTACGGATTACTCTGACAGAGAGGAGTATTATCAGGAACTGTTTACTTCATTCTGCCACTCCATCGCGATAGAAGCTCGTACGAATGTGAAGCTGCAGCAACAGATGCTTCCGCTGAAATTCCGAAAATATATGGTTGAATTTGAGCAATTTGATGATAAAAAGTCATTGGCTTGAGGATGTCTGAAAAATCGGTTTGTGACATTTGCACAAAACAAACACAATATATTGATGATTAACAAACAAACACACAAATATCTTGTGCTTTTTTAAGTGCAATCTCAATAGGAAAAGCATGGAAGAAACGATTGACTTTACCATCAGATTAGGTATAATGTAACAAGCGTTAACTTAAGATTAAGTTATTTCTTAAATGTTTTAAGAATAAGGCTGGTCAATATGGGAAGACTGGAAATAAGACCATATATTGTTGATTGTTTTGAAAGGGGTGTATAAGGATGCGGGAAAAGAAAATCAAGTTGCCGGTTGACGAAGCAAGAGAATTTGTAAATACTGCCTCCAAATGTGATTTTGACATCAATGTATTTTATAATCGGGTCATTATTGATGCCAAATCGATATTGGGCGTGCTTGGCTTGGATTTCAATCAGACATTGACTGTTCAGTATGCCGGTGAGAACGATGCTTTTGAAAGATTGATTCATAGATATGCCATATATGGCTAGACAACCATTTGATATGGGAATGATTTATCAGCAAAAACTCTCTGTGACAGATAGACACAGGGAGTTTTGTGCGTGTATAATAAAAAAAACAGGTATGCCAGTACAGTCTGTGGGATGTGAAAGGATACATAAAAGATGGACTTACTTGAAAAGGCTAGTGTCAGAATATCAGTACGCAATCTGGTGGAATTCATCATGCGTTCCGGCAGCATTGACAACCGTCATAAGGCATCAAGCGATCAATCTATGCTTGAGGGCAGCCGGATCCATCGTATGATTCAGAGAAGGATGGGTTCTGATTATCATGCGGAATATTTCATGCGTCATACAGTTGACATGGGAGATTTTGAAATTGTAATCGAGGGCAGGGCTGACGGTGTCATTACGGATGGAGACAATGTGACGATTGATGAGATCAAGAGCGTCTACAAGGAACTGGAATACATCGGAAAACCGGCAGATGTACATCTGGCACAGGCAAAGTGTTATGCATTCTTTTATGCGGAACAGAATATGCTGCCTGACATCAGAGTGCGCATGACCTATTGCAATATAGAGACAGAGGAAATCAAATATTTTCACGAGGCGTATACATATATTGAGATTCGCAACTGGTTCATGAATTTGTTGGAGGAGTATGCAAAATGGGCCAGATTTGAGTTTGAGTGGAAGAAGACACGTAAGAATTCAATCAAGGCGTTGGAATTTCCGTTTGCATATCGTGACGGACAGAAGGAACTGGTGTCACAGGTCTACCGCACGATTTATCATGAGAAGAAGATATTTATAGAGGCACCGACGGGCGTCGGCAAGACGGTTTCGACGGTGTTTCCGGCAGTAAAGGCTGTTGGAGAGGATCGGGGAGACAAGATATTCTACCTGACAGCCAAGACGATTACCAGAACAGTGGCAAAGGAGTGCTTTGATATCCTGCGTGCCGGCGGACTGCAATATAAGACGGTCATCCTGACGGCAAAGGATAAGGTATGCCCGTGCGAGGAGCCGGACTGCAATCCGGAGGCATGTCCAAGAGCAGACGGACATTATGACAGGATTAACGATGCGATTTATGATCTTCTGACCCATGCGGATTCCTTTACACGCGAGATGATTGAGGAGTATGCCGAAAAGCACATGGTATGTCCGTTTGAGATGTGTCTGGATATGTCTTTATTTTCGGATGCAGTGATTTGCGATTATAATTATGTGTTTGATCCGAATGTATATCTGAGGCGCTTCTTTTCCGAGGGCATGGATGGGAATTATCTGTTCTTGATCGATGAGGCGCATAATCTGGTGGATCGGGCTATGGATATGTACAGTGCGATTCTGTATAAGGAAGATTTTATGGAGTTGAGGCGTCATATCAAGCCGTACAGCAAGAAACTCGAGAAGACTCTGGAGGCGGCAAATAAGTACATGCTTTCACTGAAACGGGAATGCGATACCATGCAGGTTCTGGATGTATACGGTTCAGGAGAGAGCAGCAGCTTGTCTCCGTTTTTAGTGACCTTGACGCGGTTGATGGCGCAGATGGAGAAATTCATGGAGGATGAGGAACGCAGTGATATCCGAAAGCCGGTATTGGATCTGTATCTGCAGGTAAGGCATTTTATCAATATGTATGAGAACATCAATTCGGATCATAAGAATTATGTGGCATATTGCGAGCATACAGAGGATGCGGTGGAACATACGAACAAGTTTATGGTAAAGCTCTTGTGTGTCAATCCTTCCTATAATATCACGCAGTGTCTGGATAAGGGGAGAAGTGCAGCCTTTTTTTCGGCAACTCTGCTTCCGATAGACTATTACCGCAATCTGCTCAGCGGAAATGATGAAGATTATGCAGTCTATGCAAAATCTGTGTTTGATGAGAAGAAGAGAGGCCTCTTCCTGTGTAATGATGTTACCAGCAAATATTCAAGACGAAGCGATATGGAATATTATAATATAGCAAAGTATATAAAACTCATCACGGGAGAGAAACAGGGGAATTATTTTATCTTTTTCCCCTCTCATGCATTTCTGCATCAGGTGCTGCATGCATACGAGGAGTATTTTGCGGATGAAAGTGCAGAGTGTATTGTACAGAAGTCCAGCATGCGTGAGGAGGAGCGGGAAGAATTTTTGAACCGTTTTGAGGGAAATGAGGCATGTGAGTTTGAAGCATTGATTCAAATGGACATTGAATACGAAGATGAGAAGACATTGCTCGGATTTTGTGTTATGGGTGGGATATTCAGTGAAGGAATTGACTTGAAAAATGACAGGCTGATTGGAACGATTATAGTCGGGACAGGTCTGCCTATGGTATGTAATGAAAGAGAGCTCCTGAAGGACAGTTATGATGAAGAAGGGCTGCAGGGCTTTGATTACGCCTATCGCTATCCGGGCATGAACAAGGTGCTGCAGGCGGCAGGGCGTGTAATCAGGACAGCAGAGGATGTCGGCATTGTGGTATTGTTGGATGATCGTTTTCTGTCTGCTTCCTATCAGAAGATGTTTCCGAGAGAATGGAAAAACTACCGGGTCTGCAATCTGGGTACGATCGCAGACGAGGTAGCTGATTTTTGGGACAGTCAGGAGCCGATAAACCCGGCGCGTA
>CAZWXS010000084.1:7069-7323 GCA_964638005.1 uncultured Lachnospiraceae bacterium | reverse complement strand
ATGCTTCGTTAATTTGTTTGATACGTCTTTCATATGATTCAAATAAAGCCATTTTTCATTTCCTCCTCTTCTTATTCTTTTCTCGGATCGATGATCTTAACTGCATCGTCTACACGACCATACTGACCGCAAGCCTTCTCGTATGCAGTATTTGCATCGTCACCTTTTTTCATGAAATCAGTCATCTTGCCAAGGCTGACAAACTTATAACCGATAATGTTATCTTCTGCATCAAGAGCGATACCTGTTACATA
>CAZWXS010000084.1:0-7059 GCA_964638005.1 uncultured Lachnospiraceae bacterium | reverse complement strand
CGTGCGATGTTGCGCAGGGGCATGGCAAAGGATGCCACACGTCCGTACTGTCCGCAAGCCTTCTCATAAGCTGTTGTAGGATCGTCACCCTTCTTAATGAAGTCTGTCATCTTACCAAGTGATACGAACTTATATCCGATAATCTGGTTATCCTTGTCAAGAGCGATACCTGTAACATATCCTTCAGCCATCTCTAAGTATCTAGGGCCCTTAGCTAAAGTACCGTACATTGTACCAACCTGTGAACGAAGTCCCTTACCAAGGTCTTCAAGACCTGCGCCGATTGCAAGACCGTCTTCTGAAAATGCTGACTGTGTTCTGCCATATACGATCTGTAAGAATAATTCTCTCATGGCTGTATTGATGGCATCACATACAAGGTCTGTATTCAGTGCCTCGAGCAATGTTCTGCCCGGTAAGATCTCAGATGCCATAGCAGCTGAATGTGTCATACCTGAACATCCGATCGTCTCAACGAGTGCCTCCTGGATGATACCTTCCTTAACGTTCAGTGTCAGCTTACATGCGCCCTGCTGAGGTGCACACCAGCCAATACCGTGTGTCAGGCCTGAGATATCCTTAATTTCTTTTGCTTTTACCCATTTCGCTTCTTCCGGAATAGGCGCTGCGCCGTGGTTAACGCCCTGCGCTACCGGACACATCATTTCTACTTCGTGTGAATAAATCATGTGAATACTCCTTTCAACAACTTGTATTTTTTAATATAAATAAAACATTTTTTCACCATCTGTTATTGTCTCATAAACCTGTCGAAAAATCCAGTCGTTTTTTGTATTTATTGCAAATCAGATATTTATTGCAATCCACCTACAAGGCGTCACTGTAAACAGCACACCCATTCTTCCCACTGTTCTTCGCAGCATACATTGCCTTATCTGCACGTTCAAAGAGTTCCTTATAACTCAGGAACGGCACTTCACATATCACGATACCAATACTTGCTGTCACGTCAATGTCACCATGAACACACGGATACGTCTTTTGTATCATGTGGCACAATTTTTTGGCGATGATTTCTGCATTTCTTTCATCCTCGATATCATACATGAATATAATAAACTCATCTCCGCCAAAGCGACCGACAATATCATGTCCCTTGAACATATTCTTGAGATTTTCCGCCACCTCACTCAATACAAGGTCTCCGTAAGCGTGTCCGAGATAATCATTGACGGATTTGAAATTATCAATATCCAGTTCCATAAATGCATGGATCTTTTTTGATTCTTCCTTTTCTTCTTCCTGCAGCAGCTGTGTGATCAGATGCTCCGTCGCACCTCGATTGAATACGCCTGTCAGCAGATCAATTTCTGCCCTGACCTCCAGTTCCAGTTCCTTGAGCTTGGCCGTATGAATGTCCGTGATTCTTCCGACGATTCGGGTCACATACCCCTCATTTCCGAGGATACTTGATACAACGACCCGATGCCATCTATATTCATCGTGGATCAGCTTCATGCGCACATCCACAGAATCTCTTTTCGGTGATTTCAGTGCATCCTGCATAATATCCCGAATCTTTTCCATATCCTCCGGAGCTACTCCCTCAAACTCACCGCGCTCCATGTAATTGCGGAATACGATATCGTGCGCATATCCGGAATCCTGTGCGGTCTTGAAGATTAAGGAATCTGTCTTCGCATTGTAGTCCAGAATATGCTCTCTTTCCACTTCAGACAGGAGATTCATACGCTCTGCCTGTTTTGTCCATTCCTCATCCATATTTTTACGTTCGGTTGCATCCAGTATGATTGCCGTACAGATGCTCCTCTCGCTGTCTCTGGAATACAGATTGGAACGTACCTGTAGCCATCTGATTCCGCCATCGTTGGTAACCGTGCGGAACTCCACCTCGACCCAACCATCATCCTTTAATGTATCGACGATTGCCTGATCGACAATGCTTCTGTCTTCCACTACGATATTCTCTTTCAGATTCTTGAAAATGATCTCAGCTTCTTTTCGATTGTATCCGAGCATTCTGTAAAAACCTTCATTTACAAACAAAGGCTTAATCTCGTAATTTTTACCCTTGATCTCCAGAACCAGGATCCCCCCGATGATATTATCAACAACCGTCTCTATCGTTCCGAAACCATTCTGCGCCACATCTTTCCCCATAGACTCTTCTCTCCTACCTCTTTCCGGCGATTTCACCCTGCTTCTTGTAAATACTGTTCTCCGGTATATAACCGCGTACCATGGAAGTCGGATATACATTGGTATGTCTGCCGATGACAGTTCCCGGATTCAAAACGGAATTACAACCAACCTCAACTTCGTCTCCCAGCATGGCACCGAACTTCTTCAATCCTGTTTCTATTTTCTCTTCTCCGCCGTTCACAACGACCAGCGTCTTATCTGACTTCACATTTGATGTGATGGAGCCGGCACCCATATGCGACTTATATCCCAATATTGAATCTCCCACATAGTTGTAATGCGGCACCTGCACTTTATTAAAGAGAACCACATTCTTAAGTTCTGTCGAATTGCCGACAACAGCACCTTCTCCTACAATTGCATTTCCTCTGATAAATGCACAATGACGTACTTCTGCATTCTTTCCGATGATTGCCGGGCCGTTGATATTGGCTGTCGGTGCAACCTTAGCACTCTTGGCAATCCATATGTTGTCCCCTATCTGATCATACTCTTCCTTTGACAGCCCCGCTCCCAGTTCCATGATAAATGCACTGATTTTGGGCAATGCCTCCCAGGGATAGGTCAATCCGTCAAACAAATCTGCTGCAATCGTCTCTTCCAGGTTGTACAGGTTCTTAATCTTAAATCCTTCCATTTTTCGTATCTCCCATCTATTTTTTATAATATTGCTTCGCTTTCATGAACTGGCTGCGTAACATCGTCTGGTTGTTCAGTCCACGCACCGCCTCTGTTCTTCTTGCCACATAATCATTCAGCTTCTTCATGTATTCATCTGCGGTAATCTCACCTTCTGCAACACCAGTCAGTCCCTTTTCCCAGCTTGCCGTCAGTTTCGGATCCAGCAGAGGACGTATGGACGCATCCACCACATCATAAATCATCTCTCCCATAAGTGCCGGTGTGATGACCTGCGTCTTCTTATTCAGGCTCAGATACTTATTTCCGACCAGTTTCTTCAATATCTCTGCTCTGGTCGCAGATGTTCCGATGCCGCTTCCCTTGATCTGTGCCCGCAGTTCCTCGTCCTCGATCAACTGCCCCGCATTTTCCATTGCAAGGATCATGGAACCCGATGTATAGCGTTTCGGCGGAGATGTCTCGCCCTCTTTGACGGATAACTGGTCAACATGCAGAGAATCTCCTTTTTTCAAAGACTGCAGCGCCGCAAGAAAATCTGCGTCACACATATCTTCCTCTTCGCCGACATCTTCGATGCTCGCGCCTTCCGGACTTTCCTGCTCTGCTTTCTTCTTGGCAAACGAAAAATGTGTCACCTGCATATAGCCCTCATCCAAAAGAACCTTGAAATTCGCCTGAAATACTTCTATACCGATCTTTGCCGTAATTCCGGTTTTTTGATAAACTGCTGCCGGATAAAAGATGCTCAGAAATCTGCGTGCTATGATTTCATATACCTTGCCTGCAAGCTCAGATACGCTCCTGAGTGCATCCATTCCCTGTCCTGTCGGAATGATTGCATAATGGTCTGTGATCTGCTTGTCGTTGACGTAGCGGGTCTTGGCGATACCTTTATAAGAACCCTCCTCCAATACCTTGGATGCATATTCTGCAACATGTCCGTAATTCTTGAGCCCCTGAATATTTTTATGTATTTCCTTTGCAACCGCCGTTGACAATACTCTGGCATCTGTTCTCGGATAGGTGACAGCCTTCTTCTCATAGAGTTCCTGCACGATGCGAAGCGTCTCATCCGGACTGATCTTAAAATACTTGGAGCAGTCATTTTGTAATTCTGCCAGATTATAAAGAAGCGGTGCATTCTTATTTTCTTTCTTCTTCTCCAGAGATGCTACCACCGCCTCAAAGGGCTGTACTGCCTGCAAACCTGCAATCAATGCATCGGCATCCTCTCTGGTCTTAAGTCCGTTTTCCTTATACAATAACGGTGATTGATAATATGCAGAGCCCTCTATCGCCTTCCACTCTGCTTCGAATCCGTTACTTCCTGCTTTCAACTGCAAGTTGGCAAGCACCCTGTAAAATGGTGTCTTGACAAATTCCCGAATCTCCCGTTCACGCTTCACTACCATCCCCAGTACACAGGTCATGACACGTCCGACAGATACGACTGCATATTTCATCTGCAGGAAATTCGATATGGCATCTCCGTACTTTAACGTCAATGCTCTGGAAAAATTGATGCCCATCAGATAGTCTTCCTTGGCACGCAGATAAGCGGACTCAGCCAAGTCATCATATTCCGACAGATCTTTGGCTTCCTTGATACCGCGCCTGATTTCTTCTTCCGTCTGTGAATCGATCCACACTCTCTTTCGAGTCTTTCCTGTTACATTCGCCTGCATCTCCACAAGCCTGTAGATATATTCTCCCTCACGCCCGGAGTCTGTGCAGACATAGATGGTATCAACATCCGCACGATTGAGCAGTCCGCTTACGATCTGGTACTGCTTGGATGCAGAAGGAATGACCTCATACATATACTTTTCAGGCAAAAAAGGAAGTGTTGCAAAGCTCCACTTCTTATATTTTGGGTCATAAACATCCGGATAACTCATCGTCACCAGATGTCCGACACACCATGTAACGATGGTATTCTCGGATTCCAGATAACCATCGTATTTCTTCGTATTCAGCTTCAGCGCATTGGCAAATTCCCTTGCAACGCTTGGCTTTTCTGCGATAAAAACTGTTTTTGCCATACTTTATAATACCTTACCGAGAAAACTCTGCAGCCGTTCACTCTGTGGATGCTCAAAGAAATCCTTCGGATTATTTTCTTCTATGATTAGACCGTCTGCCATGAACATGACCCTGTTCGCCACTTCTCTTGCAAAGCTCATCTCATGCGTAACAACGATCATCGTCATTTTTTCTTCTGCCAGATCACGCATGACATTCAATACTTCGCCGACCATCTCCGGATCCAGTGCCGAGGTCGGTTCATCAAACAGCATGACATCCGGAGTCATGCACAGAGAACGTACGATGGCGATTCTCTGCTTCTGTCCGCCCGATAACTGATTGGGATAGGCATCATAACGGTCAGCCAGTCCGACACGTTCCAAAAATGTCATTGCCTGTCGTTCTGCCTCTTCCTTAGTCTTATGTTGTAATTTGATTGGGGCGATGGTCAGGTTTTTCATAACCGTCATATGCGGAAACAGATTGAACTGCTGGAATACCATCCCCATCTTTTGACGCTGCGCATCAATATTGCTTTTGGGATTACAAATATCAATCCCCTCGAACAGGATACTGCCTCCTGTCGGTTCTTCAAGTCGGTTCAGGCAACGCAAAAAAGTACTTTTGCCGGAGCCGGAAGGTCCTACAATAAAGGCAACATCTCCTTCATAGAAATCAACCGTAATTCCGTTCAGCGCTTCTAAATCGCCAAAGTTCTTCTTTAAATCGCGAACTTCAATAAGAGGTTTTGTACACATCTGATCAGTGGTCACTGTTACGAAGCCTCCTTTCCAAGTTCTTGACAAGCTTGTCGAAGATCATGACAAGCACCAGATAAATTGCTGCTACCATCAGCAAAGGCATCAGTGCGTTGTAGGTACGGCTCCTGATAATATCTGCACCCTTGGTCAGATCCTGCAGCGCAATATAGCCTGCAACCGAGGTTTCCTTCAAGAGTACGATGAACTCATTGCCGAGTGCCGGCAGGATATTCTTAAATGCCTGCGGCAGGATAAAATAGATCATCGTCTGTACGTAACTGAAGCCAAGGCTTCTTCCCGCCTCAAACTGTCCGTTATCGACAGACATGATACCGCTTCGTATGATTTCGGCCACATAGGCGCCCGAATTGATGCCGAACGCTATGACTGCCACGAACACTTTATTCACATCCACCGATGCAAAAATGACGAAATAAGTAATCAAAAGCTGCAGAACAACAGGTGTTCCTCTGATGACTGTCAGATAGATATTGCATATGACATTTAAAATAAATCCTTTTCCTGTCTTATCATAGGTTGAGCGGATCATCGCCACGATAAAACCAAGCAGGATACCGATCAAAACCGAGAAAAAGGTTATAATCAGAGTCACACCCAATCCATCCAAGATATACTCATATCTGTTTTCCTGTATGAAATTTTGATAAAAGTCGTCTGCTAGCTTTCCCATGTTTGTTCCTATTCTGCTGTGATGTATTTATCCTTGATTTCCTGTAATTTTCCTGACTCTTCAAGCTTTGCAAGTGCATCGTTGATCTTGGTCAGCAGTTCTTCATTATCCTTTGCAATCGCAATTGCATAATCTTCTACGGTAAATTCCTCATCCACCAAAACCAGACCTTCATTCTGCGATACAAATACCTTTGCCGGTTCTCTGTCGATGATGACAGCATCTATCTTATCCTGCAGAAGTGCCTGCACTGCTTCAAAGCCCTTATTGTAACGCTCGATCGTTGCTTCTTCGATGTCACCTGCATAGATATCGCCTGTCGTACCGAGCTGAACACCGATCTTTTTGCCTGTCAGGTCATCAGGCGTCGCAACCGTACTGCCTTCCTTAACGATGATTACCTGTGCCGCCTGTGTATAAGGCGTTGAGAAGTTAACGTTCTTCAGACGATCCTCATTCACTGTCATACCCGCAACACCGATGTCTGCCTTGCCTGACTGTACCGCTGCGATGATGGAATCAAATGCCATATCCTCAATCTTGAGTTCCATGCCTAGTTCTTCTGCGATTGCTGCCGCAATCTCTGCATCGATGCCGACAATCTGGTCTCCTTCATGGTACTCATACGGCGGAAACTCTGCATTTGTTGCCATAACCAGAGTCGAATCTCCGCTTCCCTTACTGCCGCATGCAATAAGACCCATTGCACATACGACTGCCAATGCTGCTACTAAAAACTTTTTCATAACTTTTTCC
>CAZWXS010000083.1:0-7378 GCA_964638005.1 uncultured Lachnospiraceae bacterium | reverse complement strand
AAATATATATAAACATTTCGGAGAGGTGGGATTAGATGGATAAAAAAGATATCAAGATACTGCTTTGTGACGATTCAATATTGGCTCGTAAGAGTTTAAAAGAAATATTGAGCAATTTCAATTATACTGATATCGTTGAAGTAGCAGACGGCCAGACCGTGATTGATACATACAAAGTACTGCATCCGGATATTGTCTTTTTAGACATCGTCATGCCTGTCAAGGACGGAATCACAGCCGTCAAAGAAATCATCGAATTTGATAAAAATGCCTGCATTGTCATGGTCTCTTCCGTCGGCACACAGACCCACTTAAAGGAAGCTATCAAATCAGGTGCCAGAGACTTCATCCAAAAGCCCGTTGATCCCGAACAATTGATCCAGATCCTCAACCACTGCATAGGAGGATGAATAATATGGCAAAAGAAGAATATTTAAGCAAGATACCAAACAATCCGAAGCTCGCAGAACTGGAGCCTTCTGATTTTATCCTGAAATACATCATTAAGTTATTGCATGATCTCTCACTCTTTGTGGAACTGGATGTAACGATTGGTGAGATTCAGCTTGCTCATTCCTATGCGGCAGGACATGAACTCATGCAGAAGATCATCGGTATTCCCTCTGCTTTCACCGGCATCGATGGTGATGCGAATGTGTTGGTTCAATTTGCCGAGAAGTATTCGCATACTCCGATCAATACATATGATATCATGGCAAAGGATGCCATCATTGACTTTATGAACCTGCACAACGGACTGTTCGTTGTAGATCTGTCCAAAGAGGATGCAATTGAATTGAGTCTGGATCCGCCGATACACGAGGATGTGGATTTTGAACTGGCACTCGGACATGTTGCTACCATTCCTGTAAAGTTCACCTTCGGAGAACTGGTATTCTTTCTGATTGAATTGGACTGATTCCTTACCTATCAAAACAATAAAATGCTCTCTGCCTGTACTGGCATGAGAGCATTTTTGATATACACAATGTTGCACCTATATTTCCCTTATAAGATACTTCTGACGGTTGCTTCCATCGTATCCTTCGTACATAATGTCTTGTGCAGTATCGGTGCCGTTCTGATGTCTTCTATTGCCCGCGGAACCTTGACACCCGACAGACGACTGAGTTCATCAATCAGTGCAAAGTCTTCCATCGTATCGTACTTACGATCAATCGCATTCATGACGCTGCGCGCAAATTTATATGGACTTGCCGTTGAGATAATCACACACTTACGACCATCCGATGCCTGTGTCTGATATTTCTGAAGCGCCGCAGCAGCCACAGCCGTATGAGTATCCATCACATAACCGCTATCCTCATACATTTTTTTGATTGCAGCAAATACTTCTGCTTCTTCTGCATATATGCCATAAAAGTCGTTCAGTCTGTTCTTCATCTCTTCTGTAATCGTATAAACACCTTTTGTCTGCAGGTCGTTCATAAATCCCGCATTGACATCGGTACTCTCACCGGCGATCAGATAGATCAAACGTTCCAGATTACTTGAAATCAGAATGTCCATAGACGGAGAACTGGTCAGGATAAATTCTCTGTTTCTGTCATAACAGCCGCTTTCAAAGAAATCAAACAGTACTTTATTTTCATTGGAAGCACAGATCAGCTTATCAATCGGAATGCCCATCTGCTTTGCATAATATGCAGCGAGAATATTGCCAAAATTTCCGGTCGGTACAACAACGTTGATCTTTTCATTTTCTGCAATCTCACCCTGCGCTCTCATACGTGCATATGCATATGCATAATAAGCCACCTGCGGAACCAGTCTTCCTACATTGATGGAATTGGCCGATGAGAACTGATATCCCTTCGCATCGAGATCTTCCTTGAGCTTTACATCTGCGAACATCTTCTTGACACCGGTCTGGCAATCGTCGAAATTGCCCTCAACACCGACAACCGTAGTATTCGCGCCCTTCTGCGTCAGCATCTGCTTCTCCTGGATCGGACTGACACCGCCCTTTGGATAAAATACGATGATCCTCGTTCCCGGTACATCTGCAAATCCAGCCAATGCTGCCTTACCGGTATCTCCTGAAGTCGCCGTCAAAATGACGATTTCCTTCTCTACATGATTCTTTTTCAATGAGGTTGTGAGCAGATGCGGCAATATGGAAAGTGCCATATCCTTAAATGCAATCGTGGCACCGTGGAATAATTCCAAAAAATACTTATCGTCCCTCTTCACCAAAGGCGCGATCTCATCCGTATCAAACTTGTCATCATAGGCACGATTGATACAGCTCTTCAGCTCATTCTCTGTGAAATCCGTCAAAAACTCCTTCATCACGAGATAAGCAACCTGCTGATACGGCAGACCAACCAATCTCTCCGGCTCAACCGACAGCTTAGGCAGGCTGAGTGGAACATACAGTCCCCCATCATCCGCAAGTCCCTTGATAATCGCCTGTGAAGCAGTTACATACTGCTTGTCTCCTCTGGTACTTCTATACATGATATCCATTACGCTTCCTCCGACTCCGCCGTTTCCTGAACGTCTGCTTCCTTACGTGCATCCTTAGCGTCCTTGGCATCTCTCCATTTCTTTCCAAGAAAGACCGCAAGCACGATCAACCCCATGCTCACCAGCGCAATAATCAAATAACTGATAAATTGGTTCATAAATAGTATCATATCGTTCCTCCTCGCTTATCCTAGGCAATATCATATCATTTCAGATATGACATCGTCAAGTAAGTTGTCGCCGTCCGCCGCCGTTGTCGCCAGCGTATCGCAACGCTCATTTTCAGGGTGTCCGTCATGTCCCCTGACCCATGTAAAATGCACCCTGTGAGGCTCCTTTGCCGACAGCAGACGCTTCCACAGATCCACATTCAATACAGGCTTCTTGCCTGCAGTCTTCCATCCCTTCATGATCCAGTTATCAATCCAGTGCTGGTTAAATGCATCCGTGACGTACTTGGAATCAGAGATGACCTCCACCGTACAAGGCTTCGTCAGTGCCTCCAGTCCGACAATGACTGCCATAAGTTCCATCCTGTTGTTCGTTGTTTTCTTGTATCCTGCCGAATATTCACGTTCATGCAGTTGATTCTTTGCATCCACATACTGCAATATCGCTCCGTATCCGCCCGGTCCCTCGGGATTGCTTCGTGCAGAACCGTCTGTAAATAATTTTACATTCATATCATACCCTCATGCGCATCCTGTTCTTACATCTTCCAGTTGCCTGTCTCGACAAAACGTGCCGCTATCTGCTCTGCCTCATCTATAATCTCATTTTCATATCCGATGACACGCAATAGTTTAATGGCATTTCGCGTCTTCGCCCTGCCCTGGTACAGCTGATAGTTGAAATGAATATCATTCTCTTCGATTTCTTCCTGGAAATGATAATTGCTGTATTCCTGCTCCAGCAGCTGTGTCAGTTCAATGTCATGTGTTGCCGCAAAGCACATGATATGATCCTTCGCAAGACTTTTCATGATCTCCGCAGATGCTGCGATACGCTCTACCGTATTCGTTCCGCGCAGTACCTCATCGATAAAGCAAAGAATCGGTCGCTTTTCTTTCCCCGCATCCATAATACGCTTCAACGATTTAATCTCCACAATGAAATAGCTTTCGCTGCTGAGCAGATCATCCCTGAGTGCCATCGAGGAATAGATATAAAACATATCCGCCTTGTAGCTTCGCGCCAGCGAGGTATAAATTGTCTGGGACAGGATTGCATTGATTGCGATTGTTTTAAGGAAAGTCGATTTGCCGGAAGCATTCGAGCCGGTCAGCAGTACGCCTCTGTCCTCCGCAATGGAATTCACCACCGGTTCGTTGATCAGCGGATGATAGACATCACTTGCAGACAATGTCACACAATCGTCCCCGTCTTCCTTCCATTCCGCGAATTCAGGCTTAGCATAGTATGCCAGTGCTCGACGATAGGAACCGATTGAAATCGCACTGTCCAATAATCCGATCATATCCCGCATTGTATAAATTAAGTCATAATGCTCCTGCAGCTGCCTTAACATCGAGTTGAACTTGGTAATATCCAAATGAAAGATCATGCGGACATAGTCCAAAAGCAAATCCAGAATGTTAGCGGAGGTATGTGAACCGGTTGATAAAATATAGGTATTTTTCTTAAAATTCTTAAAAACGCTTCGTACCTCTGCAGTCTGATCGACATACAGTTTCAATTCCTCACATTGTAACCGCTCGATCTTCTCAGCCGCATCCAACATCTTGATGATATGATTGAACGTAATAATATACGGAGCAATCGTACCCTTGCGTCTGTAATACCATATGATGGAGTATGCCAGCAAAGCTAGAAACAAGAGTACTCCCAGACCCGCTGATACAAAGATCATACAAAACGCCGCAATGATAACTATATCCAATAAATAGTGCTTGAAATTACCTTCCCGCTCGACATTACTTAACAGCTGCAGATAATCGGTCAACGAAGCCCTTCTGATCCTGCCGACTTCATGCAATATCTTCTGCATAGACTTTCTCTCTTCGGCATTCTCCATCGTAAAATCAATCAGACGGTCACGCTCCTTGATGGCTTCCTGATCCATCAAAGGTGTTCTGAGCAGGTAATACAGATATTCTTCACCTGCTGAGGTCAGTGTTGCATTGATTTTCTGATAGACTCTGTCCATATCAAGATCATTCCATGTGATATCATCAATGTCACAGTCCCCTGCCTCAAGGCTTCTGTAGTACTGAGAAGCTCTTGTCATGTCGCCTTCTTCGTATTCGCGCTTTGGATATTTCCCGTAATCCTCATCCAAAGAACGCAGAAAAATGCGATAGCGCTTTCTTTCAGAGACAGCGCCATTCACAAAGACCACCAGTATTCCGGCAAAGATAATTCCGATATAAAACAACAATTCCATATGCAAACTCTACTTTCAGATATATGTGTCAAGCGTCTTGCGGACTGCCTTGATGAAATCATGAGAATTCAGAGTGACGATATCATCCATGGAAGTGATCAATGCCAGATCCTTGGTCATCTTGCCCTCTTCTATCGTTTGTAGTGTAGAACGCTCCAGCTTGTTTGCAAACTTCACCAGTGCTTCATTGCCGTCCAGCTCTCCGCGCTTCTTCAGAGCACCTGTCCATGCAAAAATGGTAGCTACCGAATTCGTAGAAGTCTCTTCTCCCTTTAGATGCTTATAGTAATGGCGCTGTACCGTACCGTGCGCTGCTTCATATTCATAGACACCTGTCGGGGATACCAATACGGAAGTCATCATGGCAAGTGAACCGAATGCAGAGGATACCATATCACTCATGACATCTCCGTCATAATTCTTGCATGCCCAGATGAATCCACCCTCTGCTTTCATGACTCTTGCCACTGCATCATCAATGAGGGTATAGAAATACTCGATGCCTGCTTCCTTAAATTTCTCCGCATAGTCACGATCATAGATCTCCTGGAAGATATCCTTGAAATTGTGGTCATACTTCTTGGAAATCGTGTCCTTTGTCGCAAACCACAGATCCTGCTTCGTATCCAGCGCATAGTTAAAGCAGCACTTTGCAAAATTCGTGATGGAATCATCTGTATTATGCATACCCTGCAGGATGCCCGCACCCTTAAAGTTGTGGACCAGTTCCCTCGTCTCGGTTCCGTCAGCTGCCGTAAATACCAGTTCTGCCTTACCGGGACCCGGTACCTTGATCTCACTGTTCTTATAGACATCACCATATGCATGTCTGGCAAGCGTGATTGGCTTCTTCCAGTTCTTCACACAAGGCTCGATGCCCTTGACTGTAATCGGCGCACGAAATACGGTTCCGTCCAGGATGGCACGAATCGTACCGTTCGGGCTCTTCCACATTTCCTTCAGATGGTATTCCTCAACTCTTGCGGCATTCGGTGTGATCGTCGCACACTTTACGGCAACACCGTACTTCTTGGTTGCCTCTGCAGAGTCGACCGTTACCTGGTCATTCGTCTCATTGCGGTATTCCAGTCCCAGATCATAATATTCTGTCTTCAAATCAATGTAAGGCAACAGCAATTCCTCCTTGATCATCTTCCACAGAATCCTTGTCATTTCGTCTCCGTCCATCTCTACGAGTGGAGTTGTCATCGTTATCTTGTCCATGTTGTCTCCCCTATTGTTTTTATTTCCCTGCCAGCTGCAGGCACGCAAAATCTCTATATTTTAATTTCCCGCAATCTACAAGGTAATCTTTAAATCCATACAGGTCTGTGTAATCATGCTGACCAGCTCATCATTGGTCATGACCGTCACTCTGCCGCTCTCATACTCTGCATCTACCTCTTCCTTGATGCGCTTGACCAGCTTGGAATTCTTATCTACCATTCTCTCCTCCGGCAGCTTATAATATGTGTTGATCCAGTGCGCGATACCCGCAAGTCCCGATGTATTCGACACAGCACACAGTACGGGTCTGTTCAGGAATTTATCTGTATCAAAGATATTGTAGATCTCTTCATTCTTCAACAATCCGTCTGCATGGATCCCGGCTCTCGTTACATTGAAGTTTTCACCGACAAACGGTGTCCTTGAAGGCACCTTATAGCCGATCTCCTTCTCATAATATTCTGCCATTTCCGTAATGACTCTCGTATTCATGCCATTTAAGTCACCCTTTAACTGGGCATATTCGAATACCATTGCCTCCAACGGTGTATTACCGGTTCTCTCACCGATACCGAACAAAGAAGTATTGACGCCTGCGCAGCCATAGAGCCATGCAGTCGTGGAATTGGCAACCGCCTTGTAGAAATCATTGTGTCCGTGCCACTCCATCAGATGTGCCGGAACACCCGCATGCTTATGTAAGCCGTAGATGATGCCCTGTACCGAACGCGGAATCACCGCCCCCGGATAGTTGACACCGTATCCCATCGTATCACAGGCACGTACCTTGATTGGAATCTTATATTCATCCATCAGTCTCATGAGTTCCAGGCAGAACGGAATGACATATCCGTATATATCCGCTCTTGTAATATCCTCCAAATGACATCTCGGGCTGATTCCTTCCTCCAGACAGTCCTTAATGATGCTCAGATAATGCTCCATTGCCTGTCTGCGGTTCATCTTGAGTTTATAGAAGATATGATAATCGGAACAGCTGACCAAAATGCCGGTCTCCTTCATACCGATTTCCTTGACGAGTTTAAAGTCTTCCTTGCTCGCACGGATCCAACTTGTGATCTCCGGAAAACGATAGCCTCTTTCCATACATTTATAAACAGCATCTCTGTCCTTCTTGGAGTACAAAAAGAACTCACACGCCCGGATCATCCCGTTCGGGCCGCCAAGATCATGCATATAATCATACAACGTTACGATCTGCTGTGTGGAATAGGGTGCTCTCGACTGCTGTCCGTC
>CAZWXS010000082.1:0-7382 GCA_964638005.1 uncultured Lachnospiraceae bacterium | reverse complement strand
ATTTATGCTATAATTTCATAATTCTTCTTAATTTTGTTTTATATTGAATCAGCTCTCTGATTCTGTACATAGTAAACGTATAATACAATGTTCGTAATCCTCTGCCACCTGTAAAGGCAGCGAAATCACACGGCTCCACATTCGAATACCCTGATATGCATAAAGAATCATGGTAATCACCTCTTCCGTATGTTCCTCTACAAATTCTCTTCTTTTGACACCATACTCAATCAGTCTTTTCCACTTCCGGATTCCCTGTTCGTTGAGTTCCTCAAACAACTGAGAATTTATCGTGCTGGCATACTCATAAATTGGGAGGCTCAAAGAATCCTCCGGACTTAACATTTCTGCCTTTAAGAATTCCATTTCCTCTTTGAGGATACTAAGTGCAGATGCCCCTTCTTCAATTCTTGTATCAATCAGACTTTTATTCTCTTCAGACAACTCTCGAAAGATTTCCTCGAAGATTTCTGCTGTGCTCTCATAATGACGATACAGCCCACCTCTGCTTAATCCTGCCGCCTCACAGATATCCTTCATGGTAATTCTGGAAAAACCCTGCTCTGCAAATAAATGTTTTGCCTGTTCACGAATCATCTTCTTGGTCAGCTCACCTTTTTCCCCCATAGTTTCTCCTTTTTATCTCTTTATATAGTTCAAGCAAAAAGAGACACTCGCGTCGCTTATGCTATAAAAGCATTATGCGACACACGTGTCTCTTTTGTCAAGAACTTTTTTTGAATATATTTCCTAATATCCTGTTATTTGCTTTGTAAAGAAATAATCTGATACTGCATCATTTCATATGCCAGTTTTGTCCCTTCTTCAATTGATTCAGGAAGCAAAGCCCTCGCCACACACTTGAGTTCAATCTCCGGATGCTCAATCTGCATCAAATAAGCATAGTCTCCATCTATTCGCTTTACCATATAATCAATTCGTTCAAACATGTATGTTTATCCTTTCTGTGTCATGATCTTTCTTCATAAATATGGCTGATGGCACTTCTGTCGTCACTTTAAATCTTTTTTATCATTTCTCATATTTCATAAGGATCAAGGTCACAATAACGCAGAAGAATCTCTCTGATTTCTTTCAAGAAACCAATTCCTTCAATATCTCCATAGAAGAAATTGATGTCATCTCCCCGTATGTTGAAGGACTCAAAACACCACATATCACCAGCTTCTTCTCCCTGTATGGATTCCATAAAATTTTCCTTCAATAGTTCCTGAATTCGTTGCATATCTGCTTCACTCACCTGATATTCCTTCATCTCATAAGCATCCGCAGATAAATAACGGATACCACTCTCCAGTCTTCCGTCATGATACAGAGTCCACTCCCCGCTCATAATGTCTTCTTCGCTCAGATTCTCGCCCGAACGCATTAAACTCATGCACAACATCGGCTCCTGTGACTCAAAAACATACTTCTCCTGTGTTACCTCTTTCCCCTCAGAATCGTCGATAATCTCCTGAATCCTCTCCATTGTCTTCAGACCATACGTATAGCCGTCATAAGTATGAATCACATTTCCTGACCCATCAAAATAAGTCATACTCCAGCCTTCACCGTCACTTGCATCTACCTCCGGTTGTTCATCTTGGAATTTGCCATTTAGAAGCTTGGTCAATTCCAAAAAAGCTTCTTCATCCAATTTCCAAACCGACTTTTCCGTATACCCACTGATATGATAAAATGAATACTTCTCAACGGTCCCGTCATAGTATACCTTCCAATTGGTATCTGCAATATAATCGTCCAATGCATATACCTCACCCCAGCAAGACATCGTCGCCAAGAACATCTCCTCGTGCAGATCAGATGGTGCAAACGCTTCCGCTACAGGTTTCGATGTTTCAACTCCTGCTTTTTCCTTACAAGATATCGCAAATATGGCACACAGCATCGCCAGTACCACAATCCATAGACGTTTCTTCATTTGTCACAGTCTCCTTTTCATATCCATTCATAATCTCCGCCCGTCATCGCCAAACTGAGCAGTCCATCCATTTTCTCGACTTCCTCTGTGCCCTCTATGACTTGTAAGAGTTTTGCTTTTTCCACAACTTCCGGCATTTCTTCATCCGGTCCGATCTCCATATTGGGCTCTTCTCCGCAATAGGGACAGACCATCTTCGGTGCAATCTGTATAGACAAAAATCGATTGCCACACTCCTCACATTCAAAAAAGCCGCACATCTGCGTGCCGTCCGGTACGTAATACATATGTTTCCTCCTTATATGCTTCTGAATATGCGCATCACTATGATTTTTATAATTGCATCTTCTCGGCTAAAATTTTAATTTCCTGCTCACAGTATTCTTTGGAAATTGCCCCACGCTCTGCAAAATCCTCCAACATCTTCTTCTGCCGTTCAAACAGCTCTCGGTTACTCTTCTTGATTTTCTTTAATATCAAGACTCTCGAATAATCACAATGCTCATACTTCAAGATTTCAAACCCGTTTCGTTCAAAATACTGTTTCATGTCCTGCATCATAAAGGTTTTAAACGACTTTGGTTCCAATACTTCTATCGGGAAAAACAGTATCCTTTTAAAAACATTTCGACTTCGCTCCCACTCTGTTACAATCAGCTCTCCTTCATCCTTCAGCACACGTTTCGCCTCCGAAAGAAGAGTCATTGCCTGTTCCGATTCCATCTCATGCAGCACCAAAGAAATCAGAACTTTATCAAAACAGGCATTCTTAAAACTCATATTTGTAGCGTCCATACAATAAAGTCGCAGATTGGAGACACACGCCTTTCTTACCTTATCCTGCGCCACATTCAGCATAGCCTTGGACTGATCAACCCCTGCTACTTTTACCAACAAATTTGCTTTTGCAATATTGATTCCATTCGTGGCCGTACCGGTACATAGATCAAGCACTCGATCACCATCATTGATTGTCTCGAATACCACGCGCCTCGGACCGGTCTTATACTTTCTAAAATAGATTACATCTACCAGGTCGTAGAAATGTGCCATTGCCTTGTAAAATAATTTTGAATTCATCTTTTGTTCTCCTTGTTATGCCTCTTCCAACTTCTTCTCAATCATCGGTATAAGATCATAATCTGCCGGCAACCAGTCAACACTGTAAAGTTCATCTTTACTCAACCATTTGGCCGCTTCATGCTCTTTTAGAATTAACATTCCATTTACTACTGTACATAAATAACATTTCATGGACAAATGGAACTCAGGATAATCATACTCTATATTATATAAATACTCATCTACAGAAACCTCTGTGTCCAACTCTTCCTGTATCTCTCGCACCAATGCCTGCTCCGGAGTCTCTCCCGATTCCACCTTACCACCGGGAAACTCCCACCTATCCTTAAAATCTCCATATCCTCTTTGCGTTGCAAGTATTTTGTTTTCATTTTCACCAACGCCTTTGATGATCGCTGCTACTACCTTAATTGTTTTTGCCATGGTATCTTCTTCCTGTTCCCTACGCAAACATATTCTAACTCACATATATCAAAAAACGCAGATTGTTCCTATCATCGACAACCTACGCTATTTCCATCTCCTGCATTTTTCACCCAGAAGTATTATACCATTTAGCATATTGGTAATACAACAAACTTTTGTTACTTTTTTACTAATTTCTGTGTAACTCCTACAAAACTAAAGAATACCTCCTAGTCACATTTCGCTGTTGACTGGAGGTATCTCTCTGCATTTTTTACTTCTGAACTTCTAATTGTTTGCGTAACTTTGCAATTTCTGCATCTTTTTCCATCAATGCACCTTGTTGCTTTACGATCTCATCCTGCTGCCGCTTCATCTCTTCCTGTTGTTCTTCTATCGCCTTCTGCTGTTTCTCCATCACTTCCTGTTGTTGCTCAATCATATACTGTACGGTGTTTCGATCCATTTCCCTCAATGCTTCCGAGAACATATGCAGCACCTCCCTGATATCCTTACGGAACCTGAATATATCGTTATACAGTGGCGCAAATGACGGGAACTTCGTAATAATCTCCATAATGACTTTTGGATCATCCGTGGTCAGAAAGGACAGCCACGCATCTGCTTCTGTATCTATAGTGTGCCTGCTTTTTCGATAGATGTCAAGCGGAACATATAGAAATTCCTGTAAAAGATTCAAGTCCAGAATCGTGGCGAACGCCGGATGCACTTATGTGCAATCTGATATATCCGATTGTGTGTTGATACACAATTGCAGAACGTAAGAGAATTTTACCATGCCACCTGCTAAGAAGCAACACTATTTTTCACATGACTATTTTTTACACACACAGTTTCTCCACCCCTGACAAACACGCAACAAACTCCATTACCAGGAAAACAATGCATAGTATAGCGGTAAACGCATATCGGTACGATTTCGTTGGTGCCTTATAGGTATGTAGATACTCTTTGATCTTATTTCGATATAAAAATAAAATAATGATTCCTCCTATGAAGAAGCCCATGTTGATTATGAAATAGACCATGTTCTGTGTAGACTCTGAAAAAAAGGCGAGCAAATATCCCAACAGATCTCCAAAGATCATGTTATTGATGATATGTAGCAAAATGGACCACTTAATGGAATATTCGACTGCAACGTACGCAAATACCAATCCTGCGGTAAACGCATAGATTGACTGCATCATATTTCCGTGCATTGCACCAAACAGCACCGATGAAACAACAATTGCAAAAACTCTGCCGCATTTCAGCATGTTTCGCATGACAAAACCTCGATAAACCACCTCTTCTGCAATCGGACCAAATATCGATGCATATAAAAACATGGATACCGTATAACTGATTTCCGATGCTGACTCTATGGCATCCATGGATGTATAACCAATCAGGTTCAGCGCCGCTTCATATCCGATGGACATCCATGAAAATACCTGCTGTGTAGACATTAACATCACTGTACAAAGCAGAAAAATACGGAGCTGCATAGGTTTGTTCACGTAAAAGAGTCGATCCTTGACTTTGCTCTTGTAAAAGTAAAGCAATAAAAACAAAATACCTACAGCAATCGCAACAATAGATGAGGTGCCTGATTGACCAAACTGATCCATCAGTTCATTTGACATTTCCTCTTACACAAGTTCTTCAAGATGCTGTATATAGAACAAAAGCGTCTGTATTATAAAATCGATCAGTATGATCACTATCATGATCAGATTATAAATAATGATGCCTCCGCAGATATAATTGATATTTCTCTTAACTATTTTCTTTTCCAAATATATGTGACTCCTGTCAATTATTTTATGCAATCGATATCATCATACTAGAAATCATTATTTTGTCAACCGGCTGCATTAAAAAAAGCCTCCGGCTATAAAACCGGAGGTATATCTTGCAGTTAAATGATCATTGCATAACTGACGATTTCTGTTTTTTGATTCCTAACACAAGATAACGAACCACCGGAATCCTCTTGAATAACTCATAGATTGCCGGAGTCAGTACAAGTTCCAGAACAAGTGCAAGTACATACATGACAAATGCCGGCAGCTTACAGTAATTCACCAATATATGACATGTAATTAGAACAATCGGATAATGGACAATATATAGTCCAAAGCTTGCCTTCGTCATATATTCCGTAAAACGAGAAGATCCATTACACCATGCCTTGCCGCAACCAATGATTGCAAGAATTGCAATCCATAGATATACATTGGTGAAAATACTCTGTAGGCAGGCTGCCTCTGTATAATTCTGTCCAAAATAGTAGATTATATATCCAACTCCCATTGCCACTGCAATGACCACTATCGGAATATGTACACGTTCTATGATATTCTGTACTTCATCGTGAGAAAACACAAAATATCCTATTAAAAATGTTACAAAATAAATACCAAACCGATATGTCGTAATCACCGGCATATTCAGAATTTGAGCCGCACCCCAAATAGGAATGACCAAGAGTAGTAAAACAGCCAGATTACATTTTCCGCCTATTACCCACAGCTTTTCTGATGCCTTGATCTTACGGATCAATACCAATAATACTGAAAAAAGAAATAACATCTGGATGAACCACAATGGTCCCGTTCCGCTGAGTGCAAACACAGGATATCTGATAAAAGAAGGAATATACTCTAATCCTCCACCATTCAACACATTGAAATATCCACCGATCCATTGATATACAAAGAGTCCTAATGTAGAAGGTACCAACAGTTTCACGACTCTGCTCTTCAGAAATTCCTTATCTGAACGCTTTTCGAGGGAATATCTGCTGCTGATTCCTGCAATTAAGAATAAGAGCACCATGAACCATGGGTATACAAAATACAATATGGAATCCTGAATGCTGCCGTTCCCCGGACTTGCAACACCTCCAAGAACGCCTACATGATTAAACAGATAAAACACATGATAAACTAATACAAGAAGCACTGTTGCCCATCGAATGTTATCTAAGTATGTCTTTCTCATTTCTCATCGCTCTCCTTGACTGACTTAATTGCCTTGGCAAAATTCATTGAATCTTCTTCATCATTTTCCGGACAGACTTCCTTTGCTTTTCCTGCAAATATCGCATCTGCGATCTTTGAAAACACACCATAGCGTTCAATCGCAATCCCTTTTTCCGAGTCTGCCAGAAGTAATAAAGTGTCACCCGGGTTAATATCAAACATATCCCTGACTTCCTTTGGAATTACGATCTGTCCCTTAGGTCCTACTTTGACGGAACTCATATATTTATTGTCCGGTTTGTTTTTATTTCCACTTGCTTTCATCATTGTCCTCCAGTTTGTTGTTCGAAGTATGATAAGTATTACTTGTATAACTTATATTACTTCTTCCTTATGCTTTTGTCAAGATACAGTTACATCTTATCCACAAAATCTGCAACTTACCTGTATCCCCTTGCATCAACCTTTACATTACGATACGATAGCCATAGGAAATAGTATTGGAGGTCAAGATGATGAACTTTACAATAAGAGAAATGCATTCTGAAGAAGCTGCAACTCTCCGCAAATTAGCACGTCCTAATTTTTCTGTCGTGGAACAGTGTTTTATGTCAAAACCTAAATTGGGAGTGATTGCAGTCACTGAAGAAGGAGAAATCGCAGGAGGTGCTTTCCTGGTCATTGCTGAAGCAGGCATACATAAGACCGGTTGCATTGATATTATGTTTGTACTTCCAAAGTTCAGGGGCAGTGGTGTTGCAAAGATGCTGTACCATGGTGCTGTAGAAGCTTTTTATCAGCAGAAATGTCAGGTTGTCTTTGCACTGGTTCGTGGCGATAATTCACAGAGTCTTCGCCGTTTTCAGGACGAGGGGCTGCAGCCGGTTACATTAAGACAGCTCAAACAGAAAATTGGGCTGAGTGGAGTTGCTCAGCTTTTTGTTAAAACTGCATCCCTT
>CAZWXS010000081.1:0-7597 GCA_964638005.1 uncultured Lachnospiraceae bacterium | reverse complement strand
GGTGCGCTGTAGGCAATCGTATAGATCGGATTAGCATCTGCGGCATAAGTACCGTTTGCACCATCGTCCTTGAAGCGCTTGCATTGTTCCATATAGATGCCGACAGGAGCGGTGGTGCCGTCCTCCAGCTTGGACATATAATAAGTATATCCTTTTTCTTCTAATTCAGCTTGTACGTCCGCAGGAAGCACCTCATTCAAATCAGCAAAGGCGTATGCGTCGGCATAGGTGCTGATGATGGCTTCGTCCCCGACCATGACATCCAGTTCCTCTGCGGCGAAGAGTGCCATGATTTTCTGCTGGTATGCCATGCTCATCTGATCGGCATTATCCAAATCAATGCGCATGGAAAAATCGATATTTAACTGTACGGCCTCGGTGTCGATGCCAGCGTAGTTGGTATATTCGGTGATGAGCGTCGTGTCGTCATCATAGATATGGTTGGAATTCAGCATGCATGCAGACAGATACGTTTCGCGGCTGTTGTCGCGGATATCGCGGATGATGAATACTGCAAACAATATGAGTACGATGCTGGATATAATGGGGATTTTGTAATAATCCCATATATATTGAGATTTTTCTTTGAAGTTCATATTTTTGAATTTCTTGGTTTCTTGTTTGATATCGTCAATAACGGGCATGGAAATCCACCTTTCGAACGGAAATGTATTGTCTGGTCTGCTCGGCAGACGTATAACAATCATACATTTTGTCGGAAACGATGTCAATTGCATGAGGCTGAAAAGTTTATGAAAACTTTGTTAAATTGTCACTTCCGGGCTGAAAAGTGGTTGTGAGAAAACGCAAAGTTTGGTACAATCGAGATAGTCTTCAAATCAGGGAGGGAATATCATGAATGATTCATATGTAGAATGTCTGGTCAAGAGAAAGTCAAGTCCGTTCAATGTGTTGATCAAAGGTGTGATTTATGCCGCGACGGCAACATGTGCGCTTGTGGCACTGGCGGGAGTTACCTTGATGTTCATACCGGTCATTGGACTTGGGTTGTTGATTTATTTCTGGATGCCGAATCTGGATCTGGAATTTGAATATCTGTATCTCGATAAGGAAATCAGCATCGATAAAGTAATGAATAAGCAGAAGAGAAAACGTGTAATTGTTCTGGATCTGAACAAGATGGAGTTTATCGCGCCGGAGAATTCTCATGAACTGGATTCCTTTAAGAGTCGTAACCCGAAGATTAAGGATTTTTCTTCAAAGGATCCGGAGGTCAAGAAACATATACTTGTATACAACGGAGATGCGGGTTCGGAATTGATCTGCATAGAGCCGAATGGTGAACTGCTCAAATGCATTAAGACGGTATTTCCAAGAAAAGTTCGTGAATTTTAACGAAAACTTATCCCTTTTTAGGGATAAGTTTTCGTCTTATACAATTGACATGCCGTGTCAGATTTGATAGATTAGAAAAATAAACTAAAAATATAAAAAACTATAAAACAAAAGGGGGATTTGGAAATGGGTCAAATAGTTGGCGAAGGAATTACGTTTGATGATGTGCTTCTGATACCGTCGTACTCACAGGTAATCGGTAATCAGGTAGACGTGACGACATATCTGACAAAGAGCATCAAACTGAATATTCCGATGATGAGCGCCGGAATGGACACTGTTACGGAACACCGGATGGCAATCGCCATGGCAAGACAAGGTGGCATCGGTATCATTCACAAGAACATGACCGCTGAGGCACAGGCCGAAGAGGTCGATAAAGTAAAGCGTTCAGAAAACGGTGTCATCACCGATCCTTTTTCATTATCACCCGATCATACACTTGCAGATGCCGATAATCTGATGGCAAAGTTCCGCATATCGGGCGTTCCGGTTACGGAGGGCAAGAAATTAGTCGGTATCATCACAAATCGTGATCTCAAATTCGAAACGGATTTTACCAAGAAAATAAGAGAGTCCATGACATCCGAGGGCTTGATTACAGCACAAGAGGGCATTACACTTGAGGAGGCCAAGAAGATTCTTGCCAAAGCGAGAAAAGAGAAGCTTCCTATTGTAGATAAAGACTTCAACTTAAAGGGCTTGATTACCATCAAGGATATTGAGAAGCAGATCAAATATCCGAATTCCGCAAAGGACGAGCAGGGCAGACTGTTATGCGGTGCTGCAGTCGGAATTACGGCAAATGTGCTTGAGAGAGTAGAAGCACTGGTCAATGCCAAGGTGGATATCGTTGTATTGGATTCTGCACACGGACATTCTGAAAATGTGCTGCGTTGTGTTCAAATGATCAAGGATGCATATCCGTCATTGCAGTTGATCGGTGGTAATGTGGCTACAGGCGAAGGCACGAAGGCTCTGATCGAAGCCGGTGTGGATGCGGTCAAGGTCGGCATAGGACCGGGTTCCATCTGTACAACGCGTATCGTAGCGGGTATCGGTGTGCCGCAGATTTCTGCGATCATGAATGCATATGAGGTGGCAAAGGATTACGGTATCCCGATCATAGCAGATGGCGGTATCAAGTATTCCGGAGATATGACAAAAGCAATTGCCGCAGGCGGCAATGTATGTATGCTGGGTTCCATCTTCGCAGGATGCGATGAAAGCCCGGGAACATTTGAATTATATCAAGGCAGAAAATACAAGGTATATCGTGGAATGGGGTCTATCTCAGCTATGGAGAACGGCAGCAAGGACAGATACTTCCAGACGGATGCCAAGAAACTGGTACCGGAAGGCGTGGAAGGTCGCGTAGCCTACAAGGGAACCGTCGAGGACACGATTTTCCAGTTGATGGGTGGTCTCCGCTCAGGAATGGGCTATTGCGGCACCAAGACGATTGAGGATCTCAAAGTAAACGGCAAATTCGTAAAAATCTCCGCCGCATCCCTAAAAGAGAGTCATCCACACGACATTCATATTACAAAAGAAGCACCAAATTATAGTACTGATGAATAAGCGGCGCGTTTGCTCTGCAAACACGTCGCAAGAGTAAAACTGTCCGCAGGAAGTTTTACTCAGCGCAGCAAAATCTCAGCCAACTACAGATACAACAGATACAACACGAAAGGACTATACCTCAATGTTACAATACATCTCCCGCGACCTAAAAACGGTCATACGCAGACGATACACCCTTGCCTATGTCATAGGCATTGTTGCGCTGTGCCTCATAGCCAATATAGCGGTCGTTGGATTCAGAATGATTTACGGCACCAATGACGGAACCTTTGCATATAATCTGATCGAATATGCAACATGGTGCTTTATATTGCCCTATTACAGCTGTATATGCATTGCGGATATCGTGTTTGGCAAGTTATATCCCAATCCGCGCATCAAGGACAAGGTTACGAAGAATATGAGCAGGACACAGATCTACTTTTCCAAGTTCATTGCTTCTGTGCTTCTTGCAATGGTCTTTCTCATCATTGCCTTTGCATTCCTGATGGGAACGACGACCCTGTTTCAGCTTGGGGACGGAACGATGCATCTGTGGGTGGTACAGGAGTTCCTGGATAAGATGTGGCTTGCACTGCCGTTGTGGATTGCAGGGGTTTCCATTGCTAATATGTGTCTTTTCATCACAAAACATAAAGTGAAGGCATATGCCACTTTCATAGTCATCACGCTTGCAGTGCCACGGGTGATCATGTTTTTTGCAGCTGAGCCTTTTGAGTGGGGGATTTTCCGCAATTTACGCATATTTCTGATTTCCCAGAATTTTAGTTTGCTGCCCTATCCGGCAGATCCGAACCGCAGCGTGCCGTTGATTATCGGAATCGGAATCGTCTATTCGATTGTTGCGAATGTGGTAGGAGTGATTGCATTTAATAAGAAGAAATTTTAAGAACTCTTTCGGGAGTTCTTTTTTAAGTGTCTTTTTCGATTAAGTTCTTTTTTGTGAATTGTTATTGAAAAATGTGATGTTTTCGTGTATCATTAGTAAGTGGGGAAAAAAGCAGGAAGAAATTCAGTATGAATACTTTCAGAGGGAGTTTTTATGACTGCGGTAGATGAGCAGGGTCGTAATTCTATTATGCCTACGGGACTGGTTGATGTACCTGACATTCAGAAATTGCAGGATTCTTTTGCTTCGGTTGCGAGATTGTTTCTGTTTTGCGTAGATGCACAGGGACGAAGGATCACGGAAATGTCCGGACCATCCGATGAAGTGAGCAGGATTCTGAAGATATTGAATGAAAAGCATTTGGTGGGTGTCATCAGTCGTGTGACCGGAAACTCTATTGAGGAACAGGTCGTCGAGGATACAGAATTCTCAAACATTAAAATTGCAAGCATGTCCATTCGCGTGGAAGAGGAACCGGTTATCAACTGGTTTATTTGTGCTGTTCTGAATCATTACGGAGATACTTTGGAGGAGCAGGAAAGTGCAGCTCTGAATTTCACACATACCACAACGGAAAGAGACTTTTATGAGAGCTTAAAGTTACTGCGTTATGCCTCTCAGAAAATATATAGAGATAAATACAAAGCGCTTATGGCCAAGACGGAGTCTGTCAGGAGCAAGTCTTCCGAGCAGGAGATGAGCTATTCTCTGCGGCGCAGCGAGGTCATGACAGAGGTTGTCCAGCTGTTGGACAGTGATGCCAGTTATGAGAAGATATCCAATGATATACTGACACTGGCAGGTGGTTTTATTGATCTGAGCCATGCATATGTTATCAGGATGGGTCAGACAGGCCAGTCGGTCGATGTACTGGGCATGTGGGAGAATACAGGGGTCAATTCATTGCTGGACGGTGTCAAGTCAATGAACTATGAGGACTTTATGGTGCTGTCTGAAAAGACCACGATCATTTCGGCGAAGAGCAAGATTTCGGAGAAATATCGTTCTTCCATGAGTGCACACAATGTGAATGCATTGATTACCATGCCGATTTTCATTAACGGAAAGATAGCGATGTATACATTTTTTGCAGAGGGAAGGAAAGAGCGCAACTGGGAACTGGATGAAGTGAAGTTTCTTGGTGACGTGACCAAAATCCTGCAGAGTATCCTTGCGAGGCGTATCCAGAAGAATTCACTTGCAAGCTCGTATGCTTCACTGGAGGCGATTCTGGATAATGTCGGAAGCGGTATTTATGTGCGGGATATGGAGACAAAGGAAGTGCTTTTTGCGAATCGCATTTTCCGCAATACATTTGACAAGGAAATCAAAGAGGGTACGATTAATGATATTCTGGATGGCGGCAAGCGTTCCAGAGCCAATGCCACCTATCTGGAGCTGCATCATCCGACGAGAGATCGCTGGTATGATTTGCATTATACCTATATCCACTGGGTGGACGGAAGAAAAGTATCGTTATGTGCGATTTTTGATATTACAGATAAAAAGCTGTACCAGCAGAAGATTGAATTGCAGGCCAATAATGACTTCCTGACGGGCTTGTATAACCGTATGTGCTGTGAACGTGATCTGGTGCATTATATAGATGAAGCGAAGCAGACGGACGGTCAGGGTGCATTGTTGTATCTGGATTTGGATGATTTCAAGCATATAAACGACGGTCTGGGACATCAATACGGAGATGTGCTGTTGAAGGCGATTTCTCACAGCCTGCAGAGGATAGAGGGAATCGAAAATACCTGTTACAGAATGGGTGGAGATGAGTTTGTCATTATCATTCCCGCGACCAGTTATGCGAAGTTTGAGAGTATCATAGAGGAAATCAGGATTGTATTTAATAAGCCGTGGTTCTTAAAGGGTGCGGATTATTATTGTACGACGAGTATGGGTATCGTGACATTCCCGGATGAGGGAGAGACGGTACAGGATCTGATTAAAAAGGCCGATATCGCCATGTATGAGGCGAAGAAGAGCGGTAAGAACAGAACAGCATATTATGCAGAGAATGCAGATTCACTGTCCAATCAGCGTCTTGATATGGAAAAGAACATGCGTGAGGCGACGGCGGATGATTATAAGGAATTTGAGGTCTATTACCAGCCGATCATAGATATCCGTAAGGAAGGAACACCCTGCACGGGCGCAGAGGCTCTGATTCGCTGGAACTCTTCGGAACTTGGATTTGTAAATCCTTCTGACTTCATTCCATTGGCAGAGTATCTCGGACTGATCAATCCGATTGGAAACTATGTATTGCGTGAGGCCTGCAAGGCCTGCAAGATGTGGAATGAAACGGGACATCCCTACTTTAAGGTCAATGTCAATCTTTCGGTAGTGCAGCTGCTGCAGAATGATATCGTAGAGACGATTGAGGAGACCATCAAGCAGACGGGTATCAATCCGAGAAATCTGACATTAGAAGTTACAGAGAGTCTGGCAATCAACGATATGGCACGTATGAAGGAAATTCTGAGCAACATCAAGAAGTTGGGCGTTCGTATTGCGCTGGATGATTTCGGAACCGGATATTCTTCCTTGAATCATATCAGAGAGATACCGTTGGATGTCATCAAGGTAGACCAGAGTTTTGTCGAGGATCTGGCAGAGGATCAGTATTCACAGTCCTTTATCAAGATGGTCGGCGAGCTGGCAACTGCAATCGGAGTGAAGATCTGTGTCGAGGGTATCGAGACTCATGAGCAGTTCAAGGTGCTTGAGAATATGAATGTTCGTCTGGTACAGGGATTTTATTTTGATCGGCCGATGAAACGCAGTCAGTTTGAAGAGAGATATTGCGGAAAGATAGTCTGAGTGTAGGTTTTGTGAATGTACAAATGATGAAAAGAAAGAACGAGATTCTGAGATTAGATAACTCGTTCTTTCTCTTTGTCTTTTATGAAAAACACTTGAAAAAATATCCAAATTGACTTGACATAACAAATGAACTTATGTTAACATTATTCTTGACCGATAGGGTCATTTTACTTTGTTGAAAGGAACCTCATCTATGAATGAAAAATTCTTTGATGTAAAGAAAGAAAAGCAGGACGCCATCATCAATGCCTCACTGCAGGCATTTGGCGAGAACGGATACAAAAGAGCCAGCACGGACGTAATCGTGCGTCAGGCAGGCATTTCCAAGGGATTGCTATTCCACTATTTTATCAGTAAGCAGGGGCTCTATTCTTTTATCTATGACTATAGTGTCCGCTTCATGTCGTTGGAGTTGACCCAGATGGTCAAGAAGGACGAGGACGACTTCTTTGAATTATTAAAGCAGATGGAACAGTCAAAGACACGTGTAATGAAAAACTATCCCTATATGCAGCAGTTTTTGGAGAGCATTCGCTTTGAACAGCATCCGGATGCACTGGAAGCAATCGCAGATAAGAAGGATGCAATGGAACAGATCTACAATGGCATCTATCGACAGGCTGATATGACAAAGTTCCAGGATAAAGTCGATATCAAGAAGGTCATCAATATGATCCAGTGGGCATTGACGGGATTTATGAAAGAGAAGTTCATGGGAGAACCGGATTTGGATGAGATGAATCTGGAGTTCGGAAAATACTTGAAGATGTTGAGAGATCATTTGTACAGGCCTGAATTCGTGCCTGAAGAGGACGAGTAAAGCAGGATTTTTAAAAGAGAAAAAACGGTTATTTACATACCATCACACCTACCAATACATTTATACGGGAACCGCCCTTCATCAGGATGAACTTGAAGGGCGGTTCTTGTTGA
>CAZWXS010000080.1:0-7789 GCA_964638005.1 uncultured Lachnospiraceae bacterium | reverse complement strand
AAGATTATTTTAATAGTATTCTGTGTTTGCTCTTAAATCTTCTATTATAAAGGCTGGTACTTCACCCCTCTTGAGTTGTGCATACCCAAACTTATCTTTTCCGGAATTCCTTTTGAGCTGTACTGAAAAATCAAGGTTATTCTCTACCGGATGCAGGACACTGTTCGTCCATAGGAAATTACCCAATACCAGATGATCACACATGTCTTTGATCTTTGCTTCCTCATCACTGCTGTTCTCAGCTTCGTAGTATACGGACGCACTGTAATTATAGTTCTCTTCTCCCTCTAAGGATGCCAGATACCCATAATCATTCACATTGATACTCATCACATCTTCCGCTTTGATCTCAGATACCATTTCTTCTTCATTGACTCCCAGCTCTTTGAGTTTGCTGATTGTCTTTTTAAATGAAGGATATACATAATACCCGTATATACTATCCTCGTATCCGTAGATTTCGTCTGTTGAATAGATGCTGTCCAGTCGTAATATCGGCAGTTCCTGCTGCATCGTCTCTATTGTGAGACTGTTCAGTTCTTCTGTATAGATATCCAGCAATTCCTGCATATCCTCTCCGGTCACCGATAAGACCTTCTCATCCCAACCATTATTGCCATTAACTGCTGATATGATATTCTGATCCTTGAACTCTGTCAGCTTATATGCTGCCTGTTTATATTCAGGCTGGCTGTATACGGCTGCCATGGCATCTATGGTTGTGCCGATGGTTGCTGAATAATGTCTGATGACTTCTCTGCCGTTCTTCAGACGGTACTTGATGGTATATATATTTTTTTCTTCCTGCTCGCCTGTATCAACTCCGCCTCCCATTACTCTGGTTGCTTTGGCTGTTCCAAAAAGTCTTGCTGCTGCTCTCGGTATCGCACCGTTAATCGTACTGTAATCTAATTGTTCAATACCTGTACCTGCAAGAGCAAGAACATCTGTTACATCTGTCAAATACATATTTTCCAAATAGTCTGCCGTTTTATCCTTATAAGTCAATGTATTATTTCCGTTTGCCCCTACAATCATTTCATAAGAATTCATATCCCGATCAATACTTTCAAACACGACCGCTGCGCTCTCCACCTGATCTTCACTCGGAATATAAGTATCATACCCTACCCAGTCATATTGGAAGCAAAGAGCAATGAGTGCTGCCACAAGCATACTTGCCGCAAGTTGGATCTTATGATTGAGTGCCGCCCTAAAATCAAAACGATAAATCACTTCCATAAGGGCATGACACAAGATACCTGTAAACAGCAGTCCGAACCAGAACCATATTCCACTCAGTCCGTTAGACATATTCTGAATATACAAGCCTCCCATCAGTGCAATCGGTATCACAACCAATATTCTGATAACCGGCTCTGCCGCTCTATAGCTGAGTGCTTTTCCTGCAACTTCTGACGGACGTTTCTTATATAGCCATACTGCCGCTGCCAGCAGTGCCGCCGAAATCAAAAACGTCGTCAACTGCGCCAAACCAACGCTGCCCTTGATTCCACCGTCTACAAGAGAAATATAATAGATTAAAGATGATACCGGTGATACCAGTGGCATGATCAGCCAGGAAGAACCATTCACGTAATTTGCATAATAGGTTACAAAATAGTTGCTTAAAAATCCGTCCAACATCTGGCCGACCATAGGACCATAGAACAATAATGTCATCGTTGCCGCCGTGCATACAAGCATATTGCCTGTCAGCATAACTGCTATGATTGCAACGTGATAGAAAAACAGAAAATGTAGCGTAACCCCGACAAATGTTCCGGCAACTGTCGCCCATGAATCAACTGTCATAAGTCCCTGCATTGCCATTGTCATAATCGTCAGTATCTGAGTAATCAGATATACGCCGATGTATATCAGTATTCCGTTTATATAAGAAACAAAGAACAATTTTTCTCTTTTCACCGGAATGCTGTGATACAGATCTACCTTTTTCTTGGAAAACAGGAATGAAAATCCTGCGATTCCGAGTACCACTGCCAGAATTGCCGGCAATACGGTGTTTCCGAAATAGCTCATTCCCAGATAGTATTGCATAGAATTGATAAAAGTCTCTATCTTTAAGTATGTGTCACTGTAAGAGGCTTCTATTACCATAAGTGTGTGTACGGGATTGACAAAGATAAATGCAATCAATGCCACAACTACAATCCATACTTTTTTCTTAAAATCTTCCTTCATTAAATTAAAGAATAAGGCTCTTGATGTCATAGCCGACCACCTCCGTTTCACTGATGAATATTTCTTCCAAGGACAAAGGTATGATTTCCGAGAAAATCGTATTGATTGTCGCCAACTCGTTTTCTATGTCTTCTTTATTCCCTCGTATCGTTAATGTATACAGAGAACCTCTCTGCTCGACTTTGATAGGCTTTGTTGCTTCAACAAATGTGTCTTTGTCTGATTCCTCTTCAAACACACATTGTAATTTGTGAAGTGAAAGCTTCATTTCTTCCAAATCCTTAGAAAGAAGGATTCCTCCCTTATGCAGCAGTCCTACATGATCACATATATCTTCTAATTCTCTCAGGTTATGTGATGCAATGATCGGTGTCATTCCTCTGTCTTCCATCTCCGCAATAAAAATGCTTTTCACTGCCTGACGCATAACCGGATCCAGTCCGTCAAATGTTTCGTCACATAATAAGTACTTTGTCTTAGCGCAGATTCCCAATATGACCGCCAGCTGTTTTTTCATTCCTTTGGAAAATGTATTGATTTTTCTGCCGCCTTGCAGTCCAAACTTTGTCATCAGTGTAAAAAATTGATCATTGTCAAAGTTCTCATATACCTTCGCATAATACTTTTTCATATCATAAGGTGTTCCGTTTGCAAAGAAATACTGATCATCGGAAATATAGAAAACCTTCTTTTTTGCTTCCTCATTTTCATAGATGTCCTCCCCATCTATAAGTATCGTACCCTTCGCAGGCTTTAACACACCGCACAGCATACGAAGAAATGTACTCTTTCCGGCACCGTTGGTTCCTACTAATCCAAATACGCTGCCTTCCTGAATTGTGGCCGTAATATCATCTACAGCCTGTATATCATCATAATTTTTATATAGACCCTTTACTTCTATCATTCTTCTCTCCCCTTTCTGTATGTCTTTTTAACGAAATCCATCATCTCCTCCTCTGATACTCCAAGCGTCTTAATCTGTTCCAACGCTTTTTCCAAATCTTTGAGCGCATTTGCTTTCTCATTTATCATCCAGATTTGATTTTCCGCAACATAATTGCCTTTTCCTTTGACCGTATAAATCAATCCCATTCGCTCAAGTTCCACATAAGCTCTTTGAATCGTATTAGGATTGATAGACAATTCAATTGCAAGATTACGAACCGACGGCAGCTTCTCATCAGCCTTCAGTATTCCCCGTACGATCAGATTTTGCAGCCGCTCAATGACCTGCTCGTAAATCGGGCGTTTGTCCTGATAATCAATTCTTATCATAGTCTTCCTCCTTACCCTGATGTTATGTAATAATACTTTTTCTGTTTTCAAGTGTACTAACACATTTAATACGCTTAATATACATGAGACATTTTCTTTTGTCAACTTCTTTTTTGATGCGCTCTATTATTCCCATGAGACACTGCCTTTTCTTATGCAACTAAAAAACCTGAATTAAGGCTTTTATCCTTAATTCAGGTGCAAATTCTGTTTCCTGTTACTATTTTTAAACCGTGCGCTTTGCTTTGAATCACCCTCTATACACGTTACCTCTGCAGTTAACTCAACGCAGGTTCCCTCACGGCACACAGAAGATTCCATTTAGTGCTGCTTCGTTCCCGACCTGACACGATTCATAGATTTCTGTTGCGTAAGACCCGCGTATCAACGCCACTTACAAAGGGCTGCTGCATAAAGCATGACCCGAGGCAAGACATCACCCCTACTATAGCGGATTGTAGGTACAGGGAGCCGCTGATTCCCCGGCTGCACGGAAACATCATTATACTGTGTTTTCATACATTTGTCAAATAAGGGACATCTGATTTTTCTGCTCTTTTTCCTCCTTGTTCCGAATACGCAAGTCGACAAAAAAACCTGAAAGAAGCTGACTGCACTCCTGCTCCAGAACTCCCGTAACAATCTCCACCTGATGATTGAATTCTTCCATTTGCAGTATATTGAGCACGGATCCGGCACATCCTGCCTTAGGACTCATACTTCCTATAACCACCTTGTCCATTCTGGACTGAACCGTAGCGCCTGCACACATCTGACATGGTTCCAGTGTTACATACATCGTACAGCCTTCAAGTCGCCAATCACCCATCTTCTTACTTGCTTTGTTGATTGCTGTCATCTCGGCATGCGATAATGTATTTTTATCTGTATTTCGGCGGTTATAGCCTCGCGCTATGATTTTGTCCTGGTATACGATCACACAGCCGATGGGTACCTCTCCGATTTCATATGCTTTTTTTGCCTGCCTGATTGCGGCTCTCATATATTTCTCGTTCGTTGTCATGTTCATTTCTCTCTTTTTGTTCAGTTAAATATTGTCTTTTTTATGAATACAGCATATAATTAAATTAGCGCTGTTCCTTATCAAGTAGTTTATCACAGAGTGCTGTTCTATGACAATACAAAGGAATCATGGCTATGCAAATACGAGGATTACAAAAAACAACCCTATTAGATTTTCCCGGTTACGTTGCCTCTACCATTTTCTTAGGAGGCTGTAATTTTCGTTGTCCATTCTGTCATAATATGGATCTTGCTTCAAATCCAACCTCTTTTCCGCAGATTTTGGAACATGATGTCATCAGTTTTCTCGAATCACGCAGAGGCATCCTGGACGGTATCTGTATTACGGGCGGTGAACCGACATTATCTCTCGGTCTCATTCCCTTCATGCAGCAGGTTAAGTCTCTTGGTTTTTTGATCAAACTGGATACTAACGGCTATCTTCCGAATGTCATCAAGGATATGGTTCATATGAAGCTTCTTGACTATATTGCCATGGATATCAAATCTTCACCTGCTCATTATGCCAAAGTTACCGGTCTTGATACCATTGATATGAGTATGATTGAAAAATCAATCCATTTCATCATACAGTCAGGTGTTCCTTATGAATTTCGTACTACCGTTGTCAGAGAATATCATGATGCATCCGTTATGCAGGATATCGGACAACTGATTCAAGGTGCTGATGCATATTTTCTGCAATCTTTTAAGGATTCCGATCAGGTATCCGATCATTCTCTACATGCATGTTCCAAAGAGGAACTTCTTCATTATCAGGAGCTGCTTGCTCCTATGGTCAAAAATGTTTCTCTACGCGGGATTGACTAATCTAACTTCACCTGTTTCATATAATATCCAAAGCAGCCCTGGCTGGGTTGCTCTTTTTTTGCATTCAAAAAATTTTCAAAACCAAACATCTTGGCCATTGTAATCTCTCGGTCATGATAAATGCCCGGTACACCGATAGTATAGGTTGTTTCTTTCTTTTCTTGTTGAACATCCGTATGCTTCTTCCCCAAAATGATATATTTATAATTATAGTAGGCGTGCTGCAAAAAGCTATTATTCATCAATACGTGCTCTGAACGATCAAAGAACTGTATTTCATTTGGTGTAATCGACAGATAATCTGCCTCTATCGGATATTCAAAAGGATATACCAAAGGAAATATCCGTTCCAGACGATTCCATGTTGTTTGCTTATCCTCCGGCTGCTTCTCTTTGGTTACTTCTTCGAATTTCTTTTCCTGTTTCGTTTCTCTTTCCTCGCTTATAGACGCTTCTTTTAAAATTTGCTTCTTCTCTTCGTCAGAATAAGATATATATGGATAGTCCGTGGTTCCGTCATACCATCCGATGCATACTTTATCCTGAATCTTAATGACAATTCCTTTGTGATACTGCATCTTAGGCGGTAATACCAATCTATGCTCTCCACTGCTGCTTTTAATTTCCATCTCTCCTATTGGGACGGCTGTATAATGGTCATCCTTTTCTGTAATTGCATATATCCTTCCAGTTTCAGTTCCGGTCGTGTAAAAGCCTCTGATATGTATCAACAGCTTATCCTCATCAAATCGCCTGTTTCTCCGAAGAAAACCAATATTTCTGACAGGCTGCCCCTTTTCATACAGATACAAATATACTGTATTTCTTTCAAATTCAGACAAAAAAACATCCCCCTCACATGATTTCTCTTAATAGTGTATTGGGGGATGTCTGTATTTATGCTAATATTCCAGCAAATCCATATAATTCATGTAATTAACTACCATCAGCGCTATTTTAAGTGTCAGGGCATCATCAAAGATTCTGATATCAAGACCGGTACTTTTCTGCAGCTTTTCTATTCTATATACAAGTGTGTTTCTGTGGATGTAGAGCTGTCTTGATGTCTCAGATACGTTCAAGCTGTTCTCAAAAAACTTATTTGCCGTCATCAGAATCTCATCATCTATCTCACTCGGTGGATTGTCTCCGAATATTTCATCGATAAAGATCTGACACAGATTCACCGGCAGCTGATAAATCAATCGTCCGATACCCAATGTATTATAAGCGATGATTACCTTTTCGACATAGAAGATCTTGCCGACATCCAAGGCCATTTTGGCTTCTTTATATGATTTGGATATATCTTTTATCTCATGTACAATTGTACCATATGCCACCCTAACAGTCGTCATTGCTTCTGAATTAAGCATATCTACAAGTATCCTGGCCACTTCATTTAATGTCTCATAAGACTCTCCGCGGTCCAATGACTTAATCAGAATAATGTGCTTTTCATCTACTGCAGTAATATAATCCCCATTCTGCGAAGAGAATAATTCCGTCACCATTTCTCTGGCGTTCAGATCCTTTTCTGTCTTTGTCTCAATAACAAATACCGCTCTTGTCTGTTCTGTTACAATATGTAATTTCTTAGCTCGATTATAAATATCGACTAATAACAGATTGTCCAATATTAAGTTTTGAAAGAAACTGTTACGGTCTACCTTTTCTTTATAGGCAATAATCAGATTCTGCAGCTGACTGACTGCTATCTTTCCAATCAGATAGGTATCTTCTCCACCCTTTGCCGCTAATACATAAAGCAAAGTATCATCATCATATACCTTAAATAAATGCTGATCCTGTATTACCTGACTATCCGCCGGAGACGCCGCAAAACTCATGATTACATCTTTGCCGATGATTCCTTCCGTATAAGTCTGCGCTACAATATTTCCCTGTAGATCCGATACACATATTTCTATTTTGGAAATCGCATTTAATTCTGAAATACTAGTCTGTATCACTTGATTCGTAATCATTCTGCTTCACTTCCTTTTTACAAAATGGGAGATGCTGTTGCATCTCCCATATCATTTCTATTCTTTTATCTGTCGATAATAAACTAGTTCGTAATTGTCTGCTCTGTCTCTTTGTCAAATACATGAATCTTTTCAACATCAAGAGCGAACTTGCATGCATCGCCGGGTCTTGCTGTTGTACGAGCATCTACTCTTGCTGTAATCGGGAACTCTTCCAGATCAAAGTATAAGTAAACTTCTGCACCGAGCAATTCATATACCTTAATAGTTGATTCAAATACACTCTGAGGTGATGTTTCAATAAACATCTCTGAATCATATACATCCTCAGGACGAACACCAAAAGTAACTGTCTTTCCGTTGTAACCGCCTTCGATCAACTTCTTGGATTTTGCGGGAGGAAGAGGAATAGACTTTCCTGCAACCTTCAGGTTAGCAACATCACCCTGAACATCAACAACTGC
>CAZWXS010000079.1:0-7827 GCA_964638005.1 uncultured Lachnospiraceae bacterium | reverse complement strand
CTTAGAGACAATCCGCGACTTGCATGCCAATAATGCCGGCAAAGAATATATGAAAGGTTTGGATGGGAAAATCAAAGCAGTGGAAAAGCATGCAATTTTCAATGAACTTACGACAGCAGCTTTTGTATCTTCTGCACAAATGTTATTGAAGTTAGGAATTGCTTCTGTTGCACTTGTAGGAGGAGTGCTTTTAGCAAATGGTTCATTGGATATTTTGACATTTTTCATGTTTCTGCTTCTGGTATCCAGATTGTATGACCCAATGCAGATGGCGTTGCAAAACCTGGCAGCTATTATTGCAGCAAATGTGCAGTGTGAAAGAATGGATAAAATTTTGTCCCATGAGACACAGAATGGAACCACTGCTTTAAGTAATCAGGGAAATGATATTGTATTTGAACATGTGGGTTTCCGGTATCATGAAAAAGAAGTTGTATTAAAAGATGTTTCCTTTACAGCAAAGCAGGGTGAGGTAACCGCTCTGATCGGACCTTCCGGTGGTGGAAAGACCACAGTATCCCGATTAGCTGCGAGGTTTTGGGATATTTCTACAGGAAAGATTACAGTGGGTGGAATGGATGTGTCAAAGATTGACCCGGAGACACTCATGTCCTTATATGCGATTGTGTTTCAGGATGTTACGTTATTTAACAATACGATTATGGAAAATATTCGAATCGGAAGAAAAGATGCAACAGACGAAGAGGTGATTGCTGCTGCAAAATTGGCACACTGTGATGAATTTGCAGAGAAACTGGCAGACGGATGGCACACGATGATTGGTGAAAATGGTTCAGAATTGTCTGGTGGTGAACGGCAGAGAATCTCCATTGCAAGAGCATTTCTAAAAGATGCACCAATCATATTGCTTGACAAAGCAACAGCATCTTTGGATGTAGATAATGAAACTTTGATTCAGAAATCTCTGTCCAAGCTGATTCAAAATAAGACAGTTCTGATCATTGCACATCGCATGAGGACAGTAGCAGATGCAGACAAAATTGTAGTGTTAAAAGATGGTATTGCCGCAGAGCAGGGAAGCCCTGCAGAACTTACAGAGAAAGATGGTATATACAAGCATATGATGGAGATGCAGATGAAGGCAGCAAATTGGAAGATGTAAACTATGAGGAGCAACCATTATGAACGATTTGACGGCAAGGGCTATCCGTCAGGCTTGAAAGGGGAAGAGATTCCATTGGGTGCCCGTGTCGTTGCAATCTGCGATTCGATTGATGCAATGACTTCGACCAGAAGTTATCGAAAGGCACATGATTTTCAATATTGTTATGACGAAATTAAGCGTAATATGGGAACTATGTATGATCCAATCATTGCAGAACATGTGCTCAAGCATTGGGACGAAGTGGTAAAAATAGTAAAATAGATTAAACAAAATAATAAAGTACTTGACAAATATGGTCAAGTACTTTATTATTTTAGTCAAGTACTTGATATAATTAAAAACCAAAAGGATAATCGGAAGGAGAAGATGATTATGAATGATAGAGAACAGGAACTAATGGAACTGATGATTCAGATAGAAATGATCATAAGAAGAGAAATGATGGGAAGGTTTCACAGCAGTCGCATACAAATGAATCCGCACCGAGGTCAGGGAAGAATTATGTCGTTGCTAAAGCTGCAACCGGAGATCAGTCAGAAAGAGTTGAGCTATCTTTTGGATATGAGCAAGCAAGGATTGGCAGAGTTATTGGGGAAGTTGGAAATGGCAGGTTATATTATCAGAAAACCTTCAACTGAGGACGGAAGAGTTATGATGATTCAACTAACAGAAAAGGGTAGAGTGGCTGCAGAAGAAATGGAACAGAAAGAAAGTGGTACAGATACCGTATTTTCCTGCTTGAGTGAAGAGGAACAAAGTAACCTAAAAAAATATTTAAAGAAAATCATAAAAAATGCCCAAGAGAAAATGCCGGATGACTTTTCCGGAAGGCGCAGACACAGACAGGGTGGCATATATAGCAGGACTGATCGGAATTTCTAAAAGGGAGATGATAGACGTGACAGAAAAAACAAAAGAATGCAGCAATGTAACCATACGTATTATGTTGGGGAATTTGCTGATCTCTATGATATATTTGTTTGCGGGTTTTTGGGGACACAGTGCTGCTGCACTGTCAGAGGGAGTGGATAGTTTGACAGATGCAGGAAGTTCTCTACTGTTGCTGTTTGGGTTCAAGGTATCTGCACGAAAACCTGACAGCAGACATCCAAATGGACACAAGCGAATTGAATATATCGTTGGTCTTCTGATTTCAGAGTTGATTTTAATGGCAGCATTTTCGCTTGCAAAGCATTCTGTTGGAAGTTTTCATCAACCGGTTATGACATCATTTTCACTTTTGCTTTTCAGCGTGTCATGTGTTGGTGCAGTTGGGAAAATCCTAATTGCAAAGTATATAAAAAATAAAAACCAGAAATATGAATCCGCTTCTCTTAAAGTATATTATAAAAATACGCTTGCGGACTTAAAGGGAATCTGTTTTGTGGCTGTCACAGCAGTTGTGCAACCTTTGACGACATTACCGGTGGATGCTGTTGTTGGTTTCGTGTTATCGTTGTTAATCGGAATAGATGGATTAAAGAGCTTTTTTGAAAATGTCAGTTTGCTCATTGGGGAAGAAAATGACTTTAAACAGGAGAAACATTCTTATGCAAATCAGTGAATCTAAAGAAAAATATGTAGAGGCAATTTATTCATTGACTAATTACAGCAACAATGTATTGGCAGTGGATGTTGCAAATTATCTTAATTACTCAAAGGCTAGCGTAAGTTGTGCTTTGAAAAAATTGGAGCAGATGGGACTGGTAGAAAGAGGAATACGGAAAAGTCTTGCATTAACAGAAGAAGGAAGAAAGTGTGCATTACAGCTTTGCGAACGGTTTGCTTTTTTCTATTCTTTGTTGGTAAACAGTGGGCTGGAAGAAAAACAGGCAAAGGAAGAATCCTATAAATTGATGCATGCAATGAGTGAGGATGGATTTCAGAAATTGAAAATGCATACAAATATGGAATGACAGGAACTTTGTATTAGACTGTTTCAAGCAAGTGAATCGAGGGTCTCAAGTTCTACCTCAATGATTCGTTTCATTCGTTCTACATCGATCACGATATGAGGCTCTACATAGGGCCTCATATTGTTTATATTTACATCAATGCCTGTAAGGTATTCCAGTAGTAGTGCTCGCCGGCGTTCAATCAATTCTTTTAATTCAGTCTCTTCCAATGCATGCATATAGATCATAGCAACGGAAAATGTGGTCGTATCGAAATCCATGGTACAAAAAGCCTCTCGGAGTGCGTCTTTCAAGACAGCATTTCCTTTTTCCGTGATTGTATAGACAGTTCGTTCCGGCATGTTTCCGTTTCGTTCGGCATGTCCGGCCACATAATCTTTGGTTTCCAGATTGCGTATGGTTACATAGATGGATGAATTTGAGACGGTCAGCCACCACTTTAGATTCATTTGTCCAAGCAATTTATTGATTTCATAGGCTCCTTTGGGACTTTCATTAATCATTCCAAGGATGAGCAGTGCTGATTTGGCAATCATACTTTCAACTCCGTTTCGGATAGTGTTTTGATAAATGGTGATAATAAATCCAGATACATAACATCCCGACTGCCACACAGATGGCAACTATAAATGAGGTTGTATTTGCAATGGATTCTCCGGCAGTGGAATTTGCCAATACATCCCAGATTGCTCCGACTCCCCAAAAGAACGGAAAGATAATAAAGAGATTCTGGGTGATGTAATAAACTGCCACATACATCATACCAACAAAAAACAGTTTTGTAAATTCAGGCTGAAAGCCTGCATGATGCAAACTGTAGAAGATTGAGGTCAGAAAAATTGCAGGAATGATACCAAATGCTTTTTCAAATATATATCTTAAGAATCCGTAGATAAATACCATCTCAAAGATACCTGCCACAAGAATATAACTGACAGCACACATTGTAGAGTAAGTAAAATGAATTTTCTCGCCGCCACGCATGAAACCAAATAGCAGGCAGACAGCAAAGATTAGGTTCAATATCAGGCTGAGCCATAGTTTTTTCTTATGAAAACCGAGGCAGGCCAGTGATTCTTTCTTAATGACAAGCACGTAGTGAAATACGCCCCAAAAGCCTATGACTAAAATCATGAGAACATCCCGCAGGAGAATGCTCATAGCGGTATCAATGAGCCCTGTTCCGGGGAAGAAATTCATACATAGACTTAACAGGATGACAATGATACCTCCGGTAAGTCCTATAGTGGTGTCTTTTGTGAAATTAAGATGAAATAGTTTTTTCATGGTTGGTTTTGTCCTTTCGTATGAGTGTTTGTTGGTTTGCCATGGCCGAGGTGACGACTCGAACTGCACCTGCTGCATGGATGCGGACAACGCGGTTGGTATCGTTTTGGGAGAACTCCTGTAGCTTGCTGATATACGGAAGCACATAATCAGGTCTTCTTTTTCCGAGAACTCGGAAAATTTCAGGGGCTTCCATACGAGTTTTTTCGTGAGTATCTTCCAGACAATGTGAAAACAAATCCATATATGCAGCAAAGTATTCTGGATGTGTTGTAGCAATATTTTCACTTGCCCAAATGACGTTCATGCGAACTTCTCCGTCAATATCATTTAATAATGACAGTAATTTTTCTAAATGAGGTTCTATGATGCAGCCATTACTTCTTCCGATTCTTCCGAGCGCACATAAGGCACGCTGTCGTATGAGAGGTTGTTCATGGTGGAGCAGTGCAAGGATTTTTGATAAAATTGTCTGATCAATTAATTCGGAATAATGAAACCCCATTTCTCCAACAGTACAGATGGCTTTTGCCTGTAACTTTAGAGAGTCAGAGTCTATGCATTCGTAAATAGATTCAAAATATTCCTTCCCTTGCTCGGGATTGTTTGTAATGCTTCGCATGAGTGATAACATTTCTTCTACCTGTGTGTCTGTATACTGTGTCAATTTAGCCCTCCTATATTTTGTGGCATTGGTTTACAACTCTTATCATTTACATATATATTGGTATAACAATAAACTAGTGTATACATACACTAGCACAAATGAAAATAAAATGCAATAAATCTTTGCATGGAAACTTGATGAAATAGGAAAAATGTGATTTTTTATTTCGAAAAAGAAGGAAAAATGTGAAAAAACGAATTGCATAACAAGGAAAAATGTGATATATACTAATTAGATGGATTGAATAGAGGTGATTTACATGAAGCGAAATGCAATTGATAATTTAATAAAGTGGAAAAATAGTGAAGAAAGAAAACCTATGGTTCTGAAGGGGGCACGACAGGTTGGTAAAACGTGGCTTATGAAGGAGTTCGGTAAGAATTACTATAAAAATTATGCTTACTTCAATTTTGATGAGGAAGAAGAACTCAAATCAATTTTTCAAATGAACAAAAATCCGGAGAGAATTATTGAATTATTGAGTCTAATTGCAGAAACAAAGATTGAGCCGAAAGAAACATTGATTGTGTTTGATGAGATACAAGAGTGTCCGGAAGCGTTGAATGCATTAAAGTATTTCAAAGAAAAAGCCGGAGAATATCATGTAATTGCTGCAGGAAGTTTATTAGGGACATTGCTTGCACAACCCAAATCGTATCCGGTTGGGATGATTAATCTTCTGGACGTCTATCCACTGACTTTTGACGAATTTTTAAGTGCGATGGATGAATATTTGTATGATTTTTATATTAATATTGGAAAGGGACAAAATATAGAAGAAATATTTCATAATCGGCTGATTGATGCATACAATCACTATTTGATTATTGGTGGAATGCCGGAGTGTGTTGCATCATGGATTAAATATAAAGACCCGGTTAGGATATCCAAGATTCAGAGGGAACTGATAGAGATATATGAAAATGATTTTTCAAAACATAATGGAAGGGTTAACAGCGGACGTCTTTTAATGGTGTTTAGAAGTATACCTTCCCAACTCGCCAAAGAAAATGAAAAATTCATGTATGGAGCTGTTAGAGAAGGAGCCAGAGCAAGAGATTTTGAAGAAGCTATAGAATGGCTTGTTTCAGCGGGGATGTTGATACGAGTATACAATGTTTCTAAAACGGAACATCCGCTTACTGCTTTTGACAGATTGGATTGCTTCAAACTTTTTGTTTTTGATACCGGACTACTAAAGCATATGGCAGGAATTGATAATAGTGCAATTTTATTAAAGAGTAGTTATCAGTTTAAAGGTCCGCTAACTGAAAACTTTGTGTTGCAGCAGTTGCGCGGTCAATTTGAGGTCGAGCCACACTATTATGCGGATAAAACGAAAGAAATAGATTTTGTACTGCAATATGGTACTGATATTATTCCGATAGAGGTAAAGGCAGGGGAAGACAAGTCAGCGCCCTCCTTTAAGAGATATATACAAGAAAAGCAGCCCCAATATGCACTCCGTTTTTCAAAACGAGGTTATATGCAGAATGAGGCAATTACAAATTTGCCGTTATATCTGGCATCAAAAACAAAAGAACTTTTTTAATAAACTAAATAAAATTTATTTATGAGTGTTTATTTGTTCCAGCACCTCGGCGAGACTGAGGTGTTTTTCTTTTGCAATGCGAGCAAGATCTTCAAATTCATATTTTGTCTTTGTGACACCATATCCTTGAGACTGTTTCTGACGAACCGGTCCGAAGGGAGTTTCGGTGGTAATAATCTTGCGCTCCAGAGTGTGGCGACGACTGGTGTTTTCACGGACACCGAGAGTGGTGGTGTGTTTCAACATCAATGAAACCATCTGTTCACGTTCGACTTCTTTGCACATGACACAGAGAAGAGTGCCGGGACGTGATTTCTTCATGCCGATTGGAACAGTATAGACTTCCACTGCACCGGCTTCAAAGAGGCGTTCCATAGCAAAGCCGATGGCTTCCGGAGTCATGTCATCGACATTACAGCTTAATTCTGTGATGAAGGATGTTTGGCTTTGGGTTTCGCCTAAAAGTGCACGCACACAATTTGCGGCGGGAAAGTCCTTTTTACCCATACCATAGCCAATGGAACTTACCGTCATAATCGGCATGGAAGAGAATTGATCAGCAAAATAACGGAGCAAAGCGGCACCAGTCGGGGTGCAGAGTTCTCCCATAATATCGCGGCTGTAAATCGGAATGTCTCGTAATATAAATGCAGTTGCCGGAGCAGGAACCGGAAGAATACCATGGGCGCAGTGAACCTGTCCGCTACCGACATGGATCGGAGAGACAATGACCTGTTCAGGAGCAATTCGATCCATCAAAAGACAGACGGCTGTGATATCAGCAAGCGCATCCATAGTACCGACCTCATGAAAATGAATTTCGGTCACCGGAACTCCGTGAACATGGCTTTCTGCCTCGGCAATCAGTTTGTAGACTGCGAGAATGTCATTCTTAACCTTGTCTGACAGATTCAAGTGTTCAATGAAATGTTCAATGTCATGCATGCTACTGTGATGATGGTGTTCATGGAAGTGCTCATGGTGATGGTGCATATCTTCGGATTCTTCTTCTCCATGTATGGAAACAATCATATGTGTACCGGTAATCCCGCATTTGGACGCATTTTCCCGATCAATCTTCACGCCAGGAATTTGCAACGCATTCAACTCTTTTATAAAGGCTTCCTGATCCGGGAGCAATTCTAATAATGCGGCTGTCAGCATGTCACCGGCAGCACCCATACCACAATCTAAATATAATGTTTTCATTTTCTACCCTCCATATGATTGATCATGCTTGCTTGATATCCGGCACCGAAACCATTGTCGATATTGACGA
>CAZWXS010000078.1:0-8016 GCA_964638005.1 uncultured Lachnospiraceae bacterium | reverse complement strand
CAAGCTGCGATAGCCGCATTTTTTCAGTTGCGCATAATCCACACGGTAATTGGCTTTATTATGCCTCCCGGTTGCTATGTATCTGGTGTACTGCTGCATATATGCATCTATTTTCTTAAGCGAAGTATCTACATTGATGATCGGAAAGAACCAGCGAGACCAAGTCAGGTCATTGGCATCATTGGTTTCCCTGTCATCAAAGAACTTGCAGTTAAAGATGCGGACAAAGGTTTTCATTGCCGTATGTGCCGGCACATTTTTCTTTTCCTTCCACCGATAGATTGCATGCGCCTTTCTGCGTATCTTGCCCTTCATCTTCTCCATCGTTGCACTTGACAGATCAATCTTACCATCCTGGTAGGCGATCCCGAGGAATTCCCATACTTCTCCCGGAGCACCGGTGTACTCCTTTGCAGGATTGATGGATAGCCCATGCGCTTCTATATAGCGGATAATATCGCGGCGATATACGTCTCTCGCCTCCGGCTTATATGCAAAGCAGATAATGTCATCCGAATATCTCGCATAGGGAATCCTGCTCTTTTCAAATTGACGATCCAATTCCATCAAATAGACATTGGCCAAAAACGGAGCAATCGGACATCCCGCCATGATACCACGTTTTTCATGAATCAGGCTTCCTTCATAATGCGCATGATCCGCCGTCAGCAGCCTTTCAAAAAACGCATACAGACCTGCATCTTCCTGCATAATGACTTCCAGCATCGGCAGCAATTGAGCAATATCAATGCTGTTAAAGTAATCGGAAATATCCGCCTTGTAGTAATACATACGATTAATGCCTTTCACATCAACCAATCTGTATATGGCACGTTTTACTCCGTAATGTTTGCGGAACGAATACAGATTATCCGGCATCACACCGTCATATCGATATAGAAGATAGGACATCAGTTTGAGAATCCAAGTTTCCTCCTCGCCAAAGGTATAAACCACCCGCTTCTTCGTCGAATTCATTTTATTAACAAGTTTTTTTGTCGGATAATCAAAACAAGGATTCCCTGCTGCCAGTCTTTTGGCAAGCGGAAGATATTTTTTCTCCTTGATAAAAGTAAGCAGCTCCTGTTCGTCTTTCTTTGACAAGTGCTGCTTCTCCGTCTTATATTCATAAAAAGCGTACCAACTACGCTCATCTGTCAATTCATCCAACAATCCCATGGAATCACCTTTCCTTGAATCAAGATGCTCCTGTTATATTAAAAAGAAAGGGGAAATGCTTTGAAGTCAGCAATGCTGAACACGGGACTGAACACAAACCGGTTACCTGTAAAACCTGACCTTTATGTCATCATGATCTATGCTTCGCCCAACCACAGGTGCAAATGAATTGCGTTCCCCTTTCTGATTAACCGTTTCATTGATTAGTGCAATGCAGTTCTGATTCTGTTTACCACATAGGTCTTCTCATTACTGAAATGCGTAAAGAAATTCAGGAATGGAATTCCGTTGTTCTCGCAGGCACTCTTCGCCTCTCTGAACGGACGATTCTGATATCTGTTATGTGGTGTCAATGTAATGAATAACTTTGGAACACCACCCTGATATAGTCCAAATGTATAAGTTCTCGCAGCATCACTGCCACCGATCTCCATGGGAGAAACATTCTTTCTGATCTCATAATCCGTAAACTCTGTGCTGAGCACCTCAGAAAAATTCGCTTCGACATTACCATCAATCAAGCTCTCTACAGGAACATATGTATTTGCATTTTTCACGGACTGTATCGCATCATCCTGTGCATCTGCAAGTGCCGTTGCATTCTCTGCCATTCTGCTGACCGCCTCTCCGAGAGGTGTCATAGCCTCTGTCAGCTTTTCTCCGACCTTGCCCTCAAGTACATTGTTGATTCCATTACTGATACCATTGCTGATTCCGTTTGTAATACCACTACTGATGCCGTTTTTGATGATCTTATCGAAAAATCCCATAGTCAATCCTCCTCATAATCACGATATGTATATAACGCCCACCATTTCTTGTGTGTATAGAATACTATATGATGGGAATATTTGCAATTGAATTTTCATCTATATACAATCATCTATCATCCTTCGCCGCAGATGCCTTGACCGACGGTTTGATCCACCCGTGTTTCTCCCACCATGCCACATCTACAGGATTATAACTCATGCCTTCCTGCATTTTCCCCATCATCCAAAATAAAAAACGACTCTTGCATCCCGGCTTAACATGTCCAAACTTCGTATTGACGGCATTCGCAATCCGGTCTGTCTGTTTCTCTGCCTTGGCTTTCCCCTCGGCACTCACCTCATTCCAACAGGAAGCTGCTGCCACAAATGGCAATTGATATACCTTACCGACTGCCCACCATGTAAACTGTGTCGCCATCTCTTTCGTCACACTCTTCGCTCCGTTTCCCGCTGTCGTCGAGATCGCTACACCGATCTTTTGTCTCATTTCCCCGTTTGGGCGATGTGACATCCATCGATAGGCCATATGGTCGCAAAAACTCTTAAGTTGTCCTGACATTCCCATGACATAATTGGGAGATTCCATGACAATCACATCTGCCGCCTCTATCGCCTGAATAATCGGCTCTGTCTGCGTTCTGTGCGGACACAAATGTTCATCTTTCATGATACATTGGAAACATCCCACACACTGTCCCATTCCGTTGACTGTATATTCTGTGATATCTTCCTTTTCACAATGTAATTTTTCCAACAATAACTGTGTCAAATGATATGTACTCCCATGGTGTACCTGTCCATGAATGACTGCCACCTTCATCTTGTATTCCTCCTGCCTGTTTCATTTCATATTATCATAATACATTTCCATTTTCGTGTCCATTTCCATCTTGCTTTTATCATCTTGACTCACCAGTCAACACGTGCTATACTACACATATATTGACCAATCAGTCAATCAAAGGAGCTTATTATGACAGACCAAACAAAATACACTGCATTTGATAAACTATCATCTGAAAAGCAATCCGCTATCCTGCAAAGCGGAATCAGAGAATTTGCACAGAAATCCTACATCGACGCAAGCACAGACTCCATCACCAGAAATGCCGGGATTTCAAAAGGCCTGCTGTTTCATTATTTCGGATCCAAGAAAGAATTCTATCTTTATTGTATTGCAAAATCTCTTGATCGGCTGATCGCCAAAACTCCGGAGCCTGAATGCAATGACTTTTATGAAATAATCTTCTCAACCATGGATGAAAAAGTCCGACTTTGCAATGATTTTCCGGATGAAATGCATTTGATCAATCTTGCCTCCCGTGAAACTGCCGGTGATGTGATTGAAAGTAAAAATACACTGCTGCAAAAATATCTGGTGGAAACAACCGCAGAATCCACCCGGCTGATGACCCGTGCCGTTGCGACGCTGCCTTTAAAAGAGCCGAATAATCAAAAGGTGCGTGAAGCATTACAATTATACATTGGTATCATTATGAATAAATATCTGGCTTCTTATAATCTGAATCCTGATGCCTTCTTCAAAGATATCGATCATATTAAGGCAGAAATAAAACAGTATATTGATTTCATGTTGTACGGCATCTTGAAAAATCCGTAGCTGAAAACAATATAGGATACCATTAAAAACACTTGAAATAAGGAGACATCGCATGAAGAAAATCAGTATGATAGAAGCTATCTATACAAGCGCTGCATATCAAAAGTCGGATGCAGAAAAGAGAAAAAACATACAACTGAAACGACTGAGTGCGTTAGTCACTTATACCAAAGAAAACAGTCCTTATTATAACACTTTATACCACGCCATCACTCCTGTATTGAATGCCGACTCTGATGTAAGCAGCTTTCTGTCCGCTCTTCCGCAGGTCAATAAAATCGACCTGATGGCACACTTCGATGAATGGCTGACAGACCGCGAAGTAAAACTAGCCGATGTAAATGAATTTATGCTGGATCTGGACCACATCGGGCGCAAACTCAACGGAAAATATCTTGTTTTTACCACCAGTGGCTCAACCGGAAATCCTTTGGTCTCTCTCTGTGACAAAACAACAAACAATGTCATGAGTGCCGTCAATCTTCTGCGCTCCTTCGCGCATAAAGAAGATATGTCCGCCTTTATCAAGCAAGGGGGAAAGACAATCGGCGTATTTGCAAATGGCGGCTTCTATCTGAGCAACAGTTCCGTGCGCGCAAGACTCTTATCCATGCCATGGAAGAAAAAGCAGATTGCAGTTACCAGTGCTCTGCTTCCGACAGATGAAATCGTGAAAGAATTGAATGCTTTTCAACCCAATATGCTCGGTGGTTACCCTTCCAATCTGGAATTGCTGGTTGACGAGCAAAAAAGCGGACGTTTACAGATACAGCCGGTACTGATCATGACCGGCGGAGAATACCTCGCAGATGAAGTAAGGCAAAACCTGTCTGACGCATTTCGCTGTCATGTACAGACTTCCTACGGCTGCACCGAAGGTGGAACCATCGCCTGCGAATGCACTGAACAACATTTTCATATTAATGAGGACTGGGTAATCGTTGAGCCTGTAGATCATGATAACAACCCCGTCCCGGACGGTGTCCAATCTGATAAGATTCTACTGACCAATCTCTTCAACTACACACAACCCTTTATCCGTTATGAAATCACGGATCGCGTTGTAATGCATCATGAGCCTTGTGTCTGTGGTAATCCTGCTCCATGGCTGACACTGGAGGGGCGTACGGATGATGTGGTCAGTTTTGTCAAAGAACAAAAAGATGCTGGTCAAAAAGAAATAAAAATAGCGCCGCTTGCACTCTATGCGACGCTAAAAGAAGTTCATGAATTAAGACGTTTTCAGTTGATTGTCCACAAGAATAATCAAGCTGAACTGCGCCTTGAGGCTGTTGACGGCTGTGACAGAAATACTGTATATGAAAAAGCAAAAATCGCATTGACAGACTTTCTTGCCGTCCATGACGTTCACCATGTCACGTTCTCCCTTTCCGAAGAATTGCCAAAGCAACAAGCAGGGAGCGGTAAATTCAAGCACATTATAAATGAATCATAGCAATACAGGTAGAATTGCTTGTTTTATCAGTCACTCTGCTTCTTATTCGATTTACCCTTCTCAGACTTCTTACTTGTTTTAATTGTCAGTTGTTCATTGTCAGTTTTGGCTGTCATCAGTTTACTGTTCATTTTCGCACTCATAAGTTCATGTTTATTTAAATCTTCACGCAGCAATCTATACAATGCTGATGTAATCGGCACTCCTACGATAACGCCCGGGATTCCAAGCAAACTTCCGCCTATGGTGACTGCTGCAAGCGTCCAGATTGCCGGAAGTCCAACCGATTTTCCTACCACCTTTGGATAGATCAGGTTTCCTTCAATCTGCTGAAGAACAACGATAAAAATCAAGAATAAAACTGCCTGCACAGGAGACACCGTAAAAATCATCACGAAGCCAACTCCCGCTCCTATGAATGCTCCGACAATCGGAATCAAAGCCAGAAAACCAATCAATGCACCAATCATACCCGAATAAGGAAAACGGAAAATGAGCATTCCGACCGTACACAGACTTCCGAGAATTACCGCTTCTGTACACTGTCCGACAATAAATTTGTGAAAGGAATCATTTAAGACAATCATCCAGTGGAGAACATTTTCTTCCCACTTGTGGTTCAGACAACGATGTATCAGTCTGCGGCATTGTCCCTGCAGTCTCTCTTTATCAAACATCAGATAAATGGCAAATATAATTCCGATAAAGAAATTCACAACAGAAGATACAATGGAAGAAACCGCAGTGAGCACCACATTGACCGCATCACCAAATCCGCTGCTGAACTTCTCAACTATTTCTGTAATCGTCTTCATCCAATCAATATCTGCCAAAGATGCAAGAATATCAGTCGGCAATACCGTCTTGACCCATTTGCTCTGTAATAAAAGCTCTATCGCCGGCGGAATCTCTGCAATCAGGAATTTCACACACGAAATCAATTCCGGAATCACCAACCAGATGACCAATGTGATGATACAGCACAATGTTACCATCGCTGCAACCAAACAAACCGGTCTTCTGCTTTTCTGAACCACTTTCCGATCTGCTTTCTTTCTAAAGTAATGCTTTTCATAAAAGCTCATCAAGATGTTGATCACATATGCAATAATCAGCCCTGTCACAAGCGGAACCACAGCCGTGCAGATCATCCCGAGGAATCCCTCCATGTACTTCCAATTATAAATACAAATAAATAAGATAAAAGCGCTGATTCCAATACGAAAACAATTCTTCCAAGATATATTCATCTATTTATCATAACTCCTTTTTTCTTTCAATTATATCATTGTTCCAATTGTATGTACATATTACCAATGATTACTCTCTGCATACTGAACTGTATATGCCTCAAGGTCTATTTTGCATTTACAAGACATACTCCTAGTCAAAAAATTCTATTATTTCTTCCAACTATAAATAGAACCTTCCCTGACACAACCTAATTTATTATAATATCCATCACTACCGGACATAATATACAATTCTAACTCAGGATATTCATCCTGTACACACTGCATCAGACGCTCGCCCAAGCCGTGTCCTCTGTGTGCCTCGTTGACAAGCAGATCACAGACATAAATATATAAAGCATCTTTCATGGAACGTGAATATCCGCATATTTCATCCCCCTTCATGGCAAGATATGTAATACACTGCTCAAAACTCTTCCTATATGCAGAAGCATTAGGCTCCTCCCAATATACTTTCCAGTCCTCTCCCTCTTTTCTGATCATTTCCATCAGCCCGGCCTCATATTTAGGCTCATATTTTACCATCTCGTACATCGTTAAATCCTTTCCTCTCTCTTTACAACATAAAACCGCCAGCCATGTTCTTTCCAATAGTGATAGTCAACTTCATGTATCTGATTTTCTTCATCTTACCGCTCCTGTTTATCCCTTCTTATGTGCTGTGATAATGCCATAATTATATGCATTCACAGTAATCACGCATTCCTCCGCCTCCGCATACCAGTTTTTCCCTTTTCGGGTCATGAGCGTATCCGGCTGCTGTATCTTCTCACTGCACCATTTGACCACATCCTCCGTCTCCAGAGAAAGATTCCTCTTAATGCGTTCGATTCCCAATTCGGTTGTATGCAGCTTATCCATGTTCTGCAGCAGCTCACATGGCTTTTTTCGCTCCCATTTCAGATATACCATATCAACCAGTTGTATACCATCCTCATACATTGGGTGGTCATAATGATCTACAAAGAAATTCTTTACTCTATGAGATTTCTTAAAGCCGCAATCATGATAAAAGGAAAGAGTCGAATGGCAATCTCCGGTTCCGACGTACAGAACATCACAGTCAGAATAATGAGTCAACAGAAGCTCAATCAACTTTTTTCCATAACCTCTCCGCTGATATTCCGGCAAAACGGCAATGTTTTTCAGTTCATAAATTCCATCGCCCTCTTTCGTTATGACACACTCGGCTTTTACTCCTTGATCCTTTAAAATAAACATTTCACCATGCTCAAGATATTTATCTATCATATCTTCCTGTTCATCAGCCAGCAACAGCAAATCAATATATTTCTTTTTTTCGCCAACAACTTTTTCTATTTCCATTTTTATGTTCCTCAACAACTACCACTCTTTCCTTCTGTTCTGTATCTGCTGCACAAAGCACAGGGCATTCCGCAATATCCATATGCATACTCAGTCATGAATTATTTCCTCTTTCGTAAAAACAATAATAATGCAGCCACCAAAATAACAGCGCCAACCACGATGATGGTAAGTGAAAATCCATCTCCAATCTTTCCTGCCAGAAATATAGAAGTCGGTCCGTCCGCTCCGCCAATGATGGAAATCGAGGCCGCAGCCTTTGTTTTTGTAATGATTCCATAAATGACTGCCAGTACTCCTACAATTGCTACAATGATAATGCACATTTTCTTCTTCATCTTATAATGTATCCTATCTCTTTTAATAATAATGTAGTAGACATACAACTATGTAATGTCTGGCGATATT
>CAZWXS010000077.1:5194-8118 GCA_964638005.1 uncultured Lachnospiraceae bacterium | reverse complement strand
TAATACAGGATTTTCGGTATATGGCAGATATTTTCCGCCGCACTTGTCAGCCGCAGTATCATGTCATGATCCTGGCTTCCGTCAAATTCACTTCTGAACAACCCTGCCTTCTCCAAAAGCTTTGCGGAAAAAACAGAAAAATGACAAATATAATTATTGGCGCGCAGATTATCAATTGAAAAATCCGGTTTAAAATGCAGTGTAATCATATGATTGATAGACTCACCCTGGAAGGTGGTCTCGTCACAATAGATATAATCCGCATCTTTCTCGCAGATTACCTTCATATATTCATACAAAGCAGAGGGATGCAGCAGATCATCGTGATCGAACAGACCTATGTAATCTCCTGATGCCATCTGAAAGCATACATTTGTATTACCGGAAATGCCAAGATTTTTCTCGATTTTCTGATATAGGATGCGGGAATCCTTTGCAATATATTCCTGACAGATCGTACTTACCTCTGAATGAGCATCATCCGAGCCGTCTGCCAGACACAATTCCCAATTCATATAGGTCTGTGCAGTCACGGATTCTATCATTTCCCGCAGAAACTTCTCCGGAGTATTGTATAGCGGCACCAAAATGCTGAACTTGATCTCACGCGAAAATTTTGTATTACGCTGCTGCTCGATTTCTTCCGGTGTCGGCAGACTCTCTGTTCCGTAGCTTTTGTATGCCCGCTTCTCAATCCGCTTGCTTTCGAGCTTTCTCAAGAAATTCTTAGGATTTCCGTAACGCTTTACGCGGATGACCGCATTCTTTGTGTGACTCCATATCAGTCTGAACGGATAAATAGACTTCCAAATCAAAGAATTCCTGATCTTATCCAGCTTATAGGTCAAATCTGCATTCTTTGCCTCTATGGATACAAGCGTTTCCGTCAGTTCCTCATTTTTATGCAGCTCTTTCTCATACAAATCTTTATAATATGCAATTAACTGCTCATTTTCCTGTTGGTTCATACTGCTCTCCCAAATCAATGTATTTTGCCGGAGTCGTCTGTGATTCAGCCAGCATTGCCGTCCGGTAAATCGTTCCCTGTGTCAGATATTTCTTCCTGATCCTGCATACAAATCCTGCAAGTGCACTGTTTCTTGCTTTCGGAAAAACGCGCGGCACATCCTCTCGATATTTATCACTGACCTCTGCTCTGACAATCTCCCCATCCGGAGCGATCAACAAAAGACTTCTGCAAAGACAGGCATTGTCACGTTTCATATGCAGCGACCAGCCTTCAAAACAATAGAAATCCTCAGACTCACCATCATAACCCCTGACAAACTCCGTCTTCTCGATGGTCATTTGATAATCCTTATCGGATCTGCCTTCACAAATTCTATGACAGATGTTCCCGAATGTATCCCGACAATGCTCAGCCGGTATACGCTCACACAAATTATAATATCCAAAGCGGGAATAATCCCACTCGACATTCGGTCTGTACTCCAGTGTATCCTGTATCAGATTGACATTATAAAAGGGATCTCCGTCCTTAAGCCAAGCATGTCTTTCATAAAACAACCGTCTCTCTTGAATCAACCTGGCATACTTCTCGTCACTTACGACATCTGTTCCCCTGGAAAGAGATTCATGATGGTACAGCATCGTATTGTTGCATACAACGTTATACCAACCCTTTTCATATAGAGAAATACACAGATCCACATCATTATAACTAACTCCCATCTTATCACTAAATCCGCCAACTTGGAAGTATTTTTCACGTGATATCATCATGCAGGCACCCGTTACCGCCAATACATCGTAGTTATATCGATTTCTTCCGAAATAATGATCTTCACTGTCCGGAAAAGTTGCAAGCTTATGTGACGGGCCACACCGCAAGCTTGTAATTCCCACATGCTGTATGATGTCAGAAGAAGGATAGAGCAGCTTGGCACCAACCGCACCGACATGCGGCATTATGGCATATGTCAGCATCTTTTCAATGAAATCCCCATCTGCTGCTTCTATGTCGTCATTTAAAAACAAAAGATACTCACCGTTTGCCTTTGATACCCCTATATTGCACATCACAGAATAGTTGAAATCCATTTTCTCATATAGATATCGGTATCCGTTTTCTTTTGTATAAATTTCCAATTCCTGTCGAATTTCCTGCCTACTTCCATTATCAACGATAATGATCTCAATTCTGTTATATCGAGATTTAATTTTTATACTTTCTGTGCACATCTTTAAAACATCCGGATGATCCTTGGAAAGTATGATGATAGATACCAAAGGTTTCGCATCATGATCCGCCGCTGCAAGTACGCCTCTTCTGGAAAATGCTTCCTGTCTGATGTTGCAAATTTTCGATGATTCTTTGGATATCATATCTATAGCATATGTTTTTTTATTTTCTTCTTCATTGATATGCTTATGATAGAGTATTTCCGGTATATGTGCGATTTTAGAAGTCTTTTCAACCATTTTAAGCGCAAAGTCATAAAGACGTTCCGCCACATCCCCCGTCGTCATCACAGGAATGGTTTTTGCCAATTCACGTCGCACCGCGAAAATATCTCCAAAGTAAAAAACATCCAATAAAGTATCCGGCGAAGCATCCGGTTTGAAAAAAGGAGCCAACCGCATGTTATTCTCACTCAAAGCACAATCTTCGTCACAATATATTAAATCATAATTTAACATATTGCAAAATGTGGATATTGCTCTTTGCTCCAGTTCTCCGTCTCCATGCACATATACCACAAGCTCCCCCTTCATGGAGGCAAAATCCAAAGGGTCAATTGCATCATCCAGATATTCAACAGACGGATAATCCTGTGTCCAGACAGTATTCTTATAATAGGGTACAACAGTAATAAGTGGGCCACCTGTTACCTGTCTCCCACTTATTTCTTTCATATCCTGTTCAACTATCCAGCCCGCATATACATCTGTCTGTCGCAGCA
>CAZWXS010000077.1:0-5094 GCA_964638005.1 uncultured Lachnospiraceae bacterium | reverse complement strand
TCTATGTGAAGTTTCTTCGCCTTACGAGGAATATTATTAATGACAATCTGCGCATCATCGGTATTGTATACAAATGTCGTATCCGAAATCAGCAGTCCGTTTACAAGATATCGATCAATCTCCTGCTCTCCCTCTTCTGTAACCAACGCAATTCGGTTCATTCGGATTACACAAGGATATTCTGTCGGATCAAGACGAATGGCACGCATCCGGTTCTCAAGCTCAATGTCCACGGTTACCTTCGCCATCTCATCCACTTCTGCAAGCGTCATAATCTGGTTTTCACCGACAAATCCCTCTCCCGCACTGTAATATACCTTGGGGGTCTGAAGATTTCTCAAATAAGTACCAGATTCTACGAGCCGCGGCAAACTGACTGTTGCCGCAGGCATAATCGCCTTAAGTAAGGTCAGCGAAGCCTTCTCCCCTATAATATAGAGCTGGAACTCATGCTCCATCTGCATAAAGATATCCTTTTCCTCTTCGGAAATATCAAACTCCTCATACAAATCAATCTTCTCTTTTTCGAGATATTCCCGAAATGCCAGTGTCTTCTTCTGATCCAGATAATAAAAGAATGCACGGTAAATAATAAATTTAATCGGAATCAAAAAATCAAATATCCACTCATAATCCAGAACATACAGTATCATGTGCTCCTCATCCGGACTTTTTAATACAATATTTGAAAATATCAAGTCAAAATTACACGGATTTGCCGCCGCTCCTCCAGCCTGCAGCTCACATTTACCAAAGATTTTTTCGAATTTTGAAGATTTAGTAAACGGCAGCTGACATGCCGTCTTTAATACCTCTTCTCCATACTGCCTAATCCATTTTAGCATCTCGCCATACTCTCTGCGTTCCTGCAAACGATCAAGATACTTCTCAAAATCAATTCCTTCCAGATATTCCAGTTCAATCCGCGCTCTGGCTGTCGTCGGCTTTCCGGCTATCAATGCAGTCTCATTGTCTCTGAGAAGTGCTGTACATCGGTTCGGTTCCAGTTTGGAATGCGCATAGCATGTCCGAAATGTCTCATATCTGTTTGACATGTCGGTAATATGGACATTTGCCTTCGGCGTCAATGCAGCCTTATATACATGTCTCTCTCCCTGCGGTGTCTCTGTAATATAAGTACGGATTGAAAATTCGTCCTTACGCTCAGAGGAATATTTAGAATAAATCGTTTTCTCCCGCTGCTCTATCTTCTCAGGTGATGCCAGAACCAAGAACGAATTCGAATAATGCGGAAACATTCCTTCTCTAATAATCTGGTCAAACGCCTTGCTCTCATCAAATGCGATGACTCTGTCTGCGTCATAATTACGGACATTGGTCGTCAAATCCCCTTCTTTAGGCAGATGTGCATCTGAATAAATTGTATGCGGCAGCTTATAATCAGGATAGGGATAATAGAATTCACTTAAAAATCCGACATTTGCAATAATTTCTTCAAGCCTTTTCTTTGAAAAGGTCTTAACACCCGTCGTGTTGGTATAGCCCTCAATACCCTCAAAAAAACTACCTGTATGGTCTTCTTTACAACCTGCAAAATACTTCAGACCAAACTGATTCTCGATGGCAATGACAATCTGCCCACCGGGCGCCAAATGCTTCCCGATCCGCTCTAAAAATGTTTCATAAGGATTGATCGTATTGATATAACTCTCTGCATATTCAAACACGCCAATCAGTGTAATGAAATCATATTTCTCCTCCAATGCAGGTTCAATATCCTCAAAATTCCCAACCAGAATTTCGATATTCTTACGATATTTGTTCCGCGTCGCATTGATCATGCTGCGTTTCTTGCTAAGTTCGATACAGGTCACCTGACCCGCCATATCCGCCAGTGCTCCCGTAATCGCGCCGCAGCCGGACCCTATCTCAAGCACCCTATGTCGATTTGTAATAGGCAGCCATGTCACTATGTTGGCTCTTACACCGGACAGATGATATAACATAGGCCATGAGCGCGTATTCAAGATTACATGATCATATTCCGATTCATCATATTCCTGTACAACCTCAAGCAAGGCATCCTCACTGATACCTTCACTGTAATAGTCCTGTCCCGGATATTTGCTGTAGTCCAGTGTTACCTTTCCAATCTGTTCTCGCATACACTAATCCCTTCGTCTGCCAGGCCGTTATGCATCGCCCTTGATCATTTCCACAGTCACCTCTGAATTCATATCATAATATCCCGTTGAATTCTTAGAGGAAATTACCGTCAGATTAAATACATCATAAAGTCTGTGATACACAGTAAAATCGCCTTCTCTGTAGCCTACACAGCCCAGTGAGATCAGATACTCCCCACCCTGCAGGTCTACATTCTGCGTAAACGAAGCTTCCATGACATCACCTGCCTCGGGTGCTCCCGTATTGATCTTCTCAAACATCGTATTGGTTCCCGTAATCTCTGTACCCTGCATATTCTTAAAGGATACGGCAAAGATAGGATCCTGTATCTTTTCAAAGAAACGAACACGTAACTTAATCGTACATTCCTCACCCTTAATGATGCTGTTCGTAATCATTCCGTCTGCATCAATCGCACAATAATCCTCGAATTCCGCAAGTCCGCTGCCGTATTCATCCAGATTCGGGTTTAAGGACATCTGATCCTTCCAACGACCCTCTCCGCTGTATGCAACGCTCTTATTTGTATCAGAAGACTGATTGAGTTGTCCGACAAGCACCTTCTTATACATATCTATGATTTCCTTAGGCTCGCCCTCCGAAATCTTCTCACCCTTTTCAAGCAGGATAACCCTGTCACAATATTTGCTGATGCTGGAAAGGTCATGACTCACGAACAGGATCGTCTTTCCCTGCTTCTTGAACTCTTCGAACTTGCGGTAGCATTTATTCTGAAAAAACACATCTCCTACCGAAAGGGCTTCATCTACAATCAAGATTTCCGGATCGATGTTAATTGCAACCGCAAATGCAAGACGCACAAACATACCGCTTGAGTATGTCTTGACCTTCTGATTAACAAATTCACCGATGTCTGCAAAGTCCAAAATATCCTGCAGCTTTGCATCAATCTCTTCTTCCGAAAAACCGATCATCGTTCCGTTCAGATAGATATTCTCGATTCCCGTAAACTCCATGTTAAAGCCTGCTCCAAGCTCAAGCAGAGCAGAAATCCTACCGTTGATATTGACAACGCCGCTTGTCGGATTAAGCACACCTGTAATGATCTTTAAAATCGTCGACTTGCCGGATCCGTTCGTTCCAATGATGCCAACTGTCTCTCCTGTATTCACCGACAGGCTTACATCCCGAAGCGCAAAATGCTCCTTATAATTGACATGCTTACTAAAACCGAGTGCTTCCTTGAGCCGGTCTCTGTTGCGGTTATACAGCTTATACACTTTATTTAAATGCTCAATCTGAATCGCTATATTGTCTTCCATCTCTTACCTCTGATCAACCTTTTTCTGACTTCGTAAATATGAGTATATGATTCGCTTTAAATCACTGCATGCTACAGCACATCCGCAAAATGTACCTTCAAGCGTTTGAACACAAGTGCTCCGATGGCAAAGATACACAACGTCAATATCCAGAAATACGCGGTAGAATAAAAATGCTCCCAAAACCAAGCCTTATCCACCAGCGCCAAACGATACCCCTCTACAATATAATTCATAGGATTCAATTTAAAAATGAATCTCAAATGCTGTGGAATCGTATTGATATTCCACAAAATCGGGGTCGCCCAGATGCCAACCTGCAGGCAAATGGATATAATCTGTCCTAAATCCCTGAAAAACACCACGATTGCACACGTGATATAGGAAAGTCCCAGAACAAACACGAACATGCAGAACGAATAATAGAATACCTGTAATGTATACAAATCCGGATAATATCCATAACAAGAAAACAAAATCAATGTAAATACAACAAAGAAACAGTGCACGAACAGTGCAGATATAATTTTGATGATCGGAAGGATACTAATCTTGAACACAACCTTCTTGACCAGATAATTATATTCCAGCAAAGCACCCGTTCCATTGGACAGCGCTTCTGAAAAGAAAAACCATGGCACGATACCTGCAATCAGCCACAAAATATAAGGAATCTCAATATCTCCCTGTACTGCGACCGCTCGTCCCGGCATGACCACGCCAAATACGAACCAATACATGACTACCGTAACAACAGGCTGGACAAATGCCCATATGATACCTAGGTAAGAGCCTGCATAACGTGTCTTGAAATCATTCTTGGATAATTTCCAGATCAGCCGCCGATTCTGATAGAGTTCCACCGGCAGAATAACAATCTTTTCATAAAGAACCAGAAACAAAATGTAGATTGCGTTTAATATGATACACGCAATCACTTTTTTAATAACCTCTTGACTCTGCACCGCAAGCGGATTGTGATGCAAAATGATATATAGATTCAGTGCCAGTACAAACACTGAAACAATGGTTATAATCCTTGCTTTTCTAGACATGAAAGTTTACCCCATTTAGTATCTTTATCGGATATCGTAAGTTCCATACCCTCCTCAATCGGCCATTCGATTCCGATTTCATCGTCGTTCCAAATCACACCACCCTCATCATTCGGATGATAGAAATCCGTGCATTTGTATACGAACTCGGCATAATCAGACAATACCAAAAAACCATGCGCAAATCCCTTCGGGATGAAGAACATCTTCTTATTCTCTTCCGAAAGTCTGACCCCAAACCACTTACCATAGGTTTTTGAGCCTTCTCTCATATCTACCACAACATCAAATACCTCGCCCTTGATCACGCGAACCAGTTTATCCTGCGGATAGTGGATCTGAAAGTGGAGACCACGGAGCACTCCCTTCTTGGAGGCTGACTGATTGTCCTGTACAAACTCCATATCGATTCCGACTTCCTTGAAATCATTAAAGTTATACGTCTCCATGAAATATCCTCGCTCATCACCGAATACGGTCGGCGTAATCACCTTCAGCCCTTCGATGTGACAAGTCTCCACTGTAATCTTTCCCATTTTCCTGTTCTCCTAAATATAAGTTTTTATTGTATGCCCATCCGGGCCGTTATCCCTTTAATATCCGAGGTA
>CAZWXS010000076.1:7001-9834 GCA_964638005.1 uncultured Lachnospiraceae bacterium | reverse complement strand
AATATAAAAAAGATACCCACAAAAAAGTGGGTTGAAAATGCTATTTATGATATGAGGGAGAATGGGAACATGTTGGAAATCAGAAAGGCGACGACAGGTGATATCGAGGAGCTTGTTCGGATGAGAATCGCTTATTTAAAAGCTGATTACGGAGAAATCACAGAGGAAACAAAGGAACAGGTAGAAGCGATGTTGCCGAATTATTTCTGCGGGCATCTGAATCAGGATCTGTTTGCATATATTGCATGTAACGGTGAGCATATTGCGGCGACCGTATTTTTATATATTAGTGAGAAGCCCGCGAATCCGCACAATCTGTTGGGCAGGATGGGTGAGGTGCTGAATGTCTATACAGAGCCGGACTATCGCAGACAGGGACTTTCCGAGATGCTGATGAAAGAATTGCTTTCGGATGCAGGAGAGTGGAATCTGAGTGCGGTGAAGCTGCAGGCAACGGATATGGGGAAGCCGCTCTATGAAAAGATTGGATTTCGAGAGGAAATATCAAGATACACGGCTATGCGTTATGAATTTTAGCATAGTATTGCGTTTTATGAAAACAGACTATTTTGAGACAGATAATGTTTCTGCAGGAGGAAGCTTATGTATCAGGTGTTGGTGATTGGCGGTGGAGTAATCGGATGTGCGACGGCAAGAGAATTGTCTCGATATCAGGGCAAGATTGCGGTCTTGGAGCGGGCGAGCGATATCTGCGAAGGGACATCAAAGGCAAACAGCGGAATCGTTCATGCAGGCCATGATGCAAAGCCGGGCAGTTTGAAAGCACATTTTAATGTACTCGGAAATCAGAAGATGGAGCAGCTTTCAAAAGAACTGGATTTTTCATTCAAGAGAAACGGCTCTATGGTGCTATGCTTTCATGAAGAAGAGCGTGGGAAACTGGAACAGTTGATGAAGCAGGGGATTGAAAATGGAGTTCAGGGATTGGAAATCCTGAATGCAGAGGATGCCGGAAAATTGGAACCCAATCTGTCAGAGGAAGTCGTTGCCGTCCTGAATGTGCCAAGCGGCGGTATCGTGTGTCCGTTTGGACTGACGATTGCACTCGCGGAAAATGCGGCGGAAAATGGTGTGGAGTTTCATCTGAATACGGAAGTTACGGCAATTGAGCGCACCAAGGATGGCTATTTGGTGCATACGAATCAAGGAGATTTTGAAAGCCTGGTGGTTGTAAATGCTGCCGGAGTCTATGCAGATGCGATTCACAATATGGTAACCGCACATGGACAGGGTAATGCTACTGTATCATGCAACGGGGCGGGAGCAAACGAAAATATTGACGATGAGAACAGGATGGAGATTACTGCGCGAAAAGGAGAGTACTGTCTGCTTGACAAAAAAGCAGGAGATTATGTCTCTCATACGCTGTTCCAGCTTCCGAATGAAAAGGGCAAAGGAGTACTGGTCACACCGACGGTACATGGAAATCTTCTGGTGGGACCGACGGCGAACTTTGTAGATGACAAAGAAAGCATCAGCACAACCGCAGAGGGACTGGCTGATGTTGCAGATCGCGGCGGACAGAGTGTAGAAAATCTGCCGATGAGACAGGTTATCACATCCTTTTCAGGACTGCGGGCAAGGTGTACGAAGCGCCCGGCATTAAGCAGCAGGGCATGGAATTCTTCATTAGAAGGGGACTTTGTCATAGGAGAAGTGGATGGAGCAGAAGGGTTTATTGATGCCGCAGGGATTGAGTCACCGGGACTGTCAGCAGCACCGGCGATTGGAGAATACGTGGCAGAGTTGGTACAGGGCATTCTGCAAATGGAGACGAATCCGACATTTAACCCTAAACGTAAGGGAATTCCGTGTATGGCGACAGCGTCTGTTGAGGAAAGAAAGGCATTGATTCAGCAAAATTCCGCTTATGCCAATGTCATCTGCCGTTGTGAAATGGTGACGGAGGGTGAGATCTTGGATGCAATCCACAGACCGATCGGAGCGACTACGCTGGATGGAATCAAGCGCAGGACAAGAGCCGGAATGGGAAGATGTCAGGCTGGCTTCTGTTCTCCAAAGACAGTGGAAATCCTGGCGAGAGAATTGCATGTGGCACCGGAGATGATTACCAAGGCTGGTGGAGAGTCGAAGTTCTTGACCGGAATTGATAAGGAAGATCTGACAGGGGAGGCAAAATCATGAGAGAGAACAAGAGCATGAGAGCAGATACTGTCATGGAAACAGACGAGATACTGAAAGCGGATATTGTCATCATAGGCGGTGGTCCGGCGGGGCTTGCAGCAGCAGTTGCAGCAAAAGAAGCCGGAGTGACCGACATAGTCATTTTGGAGAGAGATCAGGAACTGGGCGGAATTCTAAACCAGTGTATTCATAATGGATTCGGTCTGCATACCTTCAAGGAAGAACTGACAGGACCGGAATATGCTGCACGATTTGTAGAGCAGGTGAAGGAACATCAGATTCCGTATATGCTGCATACGATGGTTGTGGATATCAGGCAGGCAGGGAAAGTTAGCGGGGCAGATGAGCAGATAGAGGATCGGGTGAAAGATCCGAGTACCGGACAGATGAAGAGTGCTCAGCCAAAGATAGTCACCGCTATGAATCAAGAACGTGGAATCTTCGAAATAGAGACTCAAGCAGTCATTCTTGCCATGGGATGTCGTGAACGTCCGCGAGGTGCGTTGAATATTCCGGGTTACAGACCGGCAGGCATCTATTCAGCGGGAACGGCACAGCATTACGTGAACATAGAAGGCAAGATGCCGGGTAAGGAAGTGGTCATACTGGGTTCTGGAGACATCGGTTTGATCATGGCACGCAGAATGACACTGGAAGGAGCCAAAGT
>CAZWXS010000076.1:0-6901 GCA_964638005.1 uncultured Lachnospiraceae bacterium | reverse complement strand
GAAAATGCTGCAAAGTATGTATTAGGAGGTTTGACTAAATCGGTCAATGAAGTTCCTTTGAAGGCTGTAGAGGGCGTTAGATATACGGTTCCAAGTAAAATCGATCCTATGAGAATGGCGGAAGAGCAGGTAGTACGTTTCCGTGTCGGAAATACTTATCAGGATGTCTATGTAGCGTTATATTATAATGATCAATTGATTTCCAGAAGAAAGAAACGTGTAATGGCTCCGGGTGAGATGGAGAGTTTGAAACTTAAGAAACAGGAGCTGCTTGCATTTAAGGATTTGCATGAAATTACAATTAAAATCGAGCAGAATTAGAAAAACATACAGATTGTATCTTGGCAAACTAAATAGGAAGCAGTGTATGGAAGCAGGAAGGTGAGAATACCAATATGGAAAATAGGGAATTGACGTGTATCGGCTGTCCGATGGGGTGTAATCTGAATGTAACAATTGGTGAGAATGGCGATGTTACAGTCACCGGCAACACTTGTCCAAAAGGTGCGGAGTATGCGAAAAATGAAGTAACAGATCCGCGCAGAACCGTTACATCGACCGTGCGGGTCAATAATGGGAAGACAGTATCTGTGAAGACCAAAGAGGACATTCCCAAAGATAAGATTATGGACAGTGTACTTGCCTTAAAGAATGTGGTAGCAGAAGCACCGGTTCATATCGGAGATGTGATTTTGAGCAATGTGGCAGGTACAGGTGTTGATATTGTAGCAACCAAGGACATATCATAAGCGGGAGGGATATGACATGCAGAAATATGTAATGGCACTTGATCAGGGAACGACTAGTTCCAGATGTATTTTATTTGACAAGACTGGCAAGATTTGTTCGATGGCACAGAAGGAATTCACGCAGCTTTATCCAAAGCCCAGTTGGGTGGAGCATAATCCGATGGAAATCTGGTCATCTCAACTTTCCGTTGCAACAGAGGCAATGGCAATGGTGGGAGCGGAGCCGGAGAATATCAGCAGTATCGGAATCACGAATCAGCGTGAGACGACCATCGTGTGGAACAAACATACCGGGGAGCCGATTTACAATGCAATTGTGTGGCAGTGCCGTCGTACGGCCGAGATGATCGACCAGTTATGTGCAGATGGTTATGATAAAATGATCACAGCAAAGACAGGACTTATTCCGGATGCTTATTTCTCTGCGTCGAAAATTGCATGGATTCTGGAAAATGTACCGGGTGCGAAGGCATCAGCGGCAGCGGGTGAACTGCTCTTTGGAACCGTGGATACGTGGCTGATCTGGAATCTGACCAAAGGTGCAGTGCATGTGACAGATTATACGAATGCTTCCCGTACGATGTTATTTGACATTCATAAATTGTGCTGGGATGAGGAACTGCTGGAATTATTCCATATTCCGAAATCCATGTTGCCAAAGGTAAAGCCCTCAAGCTGTGTATATGGGAAGACGGATCCGGGGGTACTGGGTGGTGAGATCCTGATTGCCGGGGCAGCAGGAGACCAGCAGGCGGCATTATTTGGACAATGCTGTTTTGAAGCAGGCGAAGTCAAGAATACATACGGAACAGGCTGTTTCTTATTGATGAATACAGGAAAGAAAGCCATTGCCTCGAAGAATGGCTTATTGACAACGATTGCGGCAGGAGACAGTGATCAGGTGGAATATGCACTGGAAGGCAGCGTGTTCGTGGCAGGTGCTTCGATTCAGTGGCTGCGTGACAGTATGCGTATGATCAAGGAAGCCAGACAGTCTGAAGAATATGCGGATGAAGTTGCAGATACGAACGGAGTCTATATCGTGCCTGCATTTACAGGACTTGCAGCTCCTTATTGGAACCCATATGCCAAGGGTACGATCGTGGGAATTACGCGTGGATGCAAGAAAGAGCATTTTATCAGGGCGACGCTGGAATCCATTGCTTACCAGACTTATGAAGTGCTGCATGCCATGGAAGAGGATTCAGGGATTCATTTGAAGATCTTAAAAGTAGATGGTGGAGCCAGTGCCAATAATTTCTTGATGAAATTCCAGTCGGATATCGTGCAGACAGTTGTAGACAGACCCAAATGCATCGAAACGACAGCACTTGGCGCAGCCTATCTGGCAGGACTTGCAAGCGGATATTGGAAGGACAAAGCGGAAATCAAAGAGAACTGGCAGCTTGGGAGAAAGTTTACTCCTGACATGGGACAAGGAGAACGAGAGAAACTGCTTAAAGGCTGGAAGCGTGCCGTGAAGTGTGCACTTGTGTGGGCGGAAGACGAATAAATATAGATGAAAAGGATGAAACAAAGCAGATGAGTGAAGCAGTGGTAACTTTGAAAAAGGGTGAGGGGCGGACGTTAAAAAAGGGCGGCCTTTGGATCTATGATAATGAGATCGAGAGCATTGAGGGCGATGTGACAGACGGTGAGATTGTTGCAGTTAAGGATTTCGACGGATATCCTCTTGGAAAGGGGTATATCAACCGTAAGTCTAAGATCACGGTTCGGGTTCTGACAAGGAATCCGGAGCAGGAGATCGATCGCGATTTCCTTCGTATGCGGCTTCAAAATGCATGGGAATATAGAAAGAAAACTGTAGACACTTCAAGTTGCCGTGTTGTATTTGGCGAAGCTGACTATCTGCCGGGAATCGTGATTGATAAATTTGAGGATGTTTTGGTGGTAGAATCACTGGCACTTGGAATTGATCAATTGAAACCGGAACTTCTGGAAATTCTGAAAGAGATACTGGCGCAGGATGGTATTGTGATTCGTGGAGTTTATGAGCGTAGCGATGCCAAGGTTAGAGAACAGGAGGGAATGGAACGCTTCAAGGGATTTCTTGGAGAACCATTTGACCCTGTTGTGCATATTACAGAGAATGGAGTCAAGTATCTGGTCGATGTTGCAGATGGTCAGAAGACAGGCTTTTTCCTGGATCAAAAATATAACCGACTGGCAATTCAGAAATTATGTAAGAATGCAGAAGTTCTGGACTGCTTCACCCACACAGGTTCTTTTGCACTAAATGCAGGAATTGCAGGCGCAGCACATGTGACAGGCGTAGACGCTTCTACGGTCGCAGTGGAGCGGGCAAGAGAGAATGCAGAGTTAAACGGATTATCGGAAAGAGTGGAATTCATCTGTGAGGATGTGTTTGATCTGCTTCCGAGATTAGAGCAGGAGAAGAGACAGTATGATGTGGTCATTCTTGACCCACCGGCATTTACGAAGTCACGCAGCACAATCAAGAATGCAACAAAGGGGTATCGTGAGATTAATCTGCGAGGCATGAAACTAGTGAAAGACGGTGGCTATTTGGCAACTTGTTCCTGCTCACATTTCATGGATTATGAACTCTTTACCCAGACCATTCATCAGGCAGCAGATCTGGCACACAAGCAATTACGGCAGGTAGAATTCCGCACCCAGGCACCCGATCACCCAATTCTATGGGCAGCAGATGAATCTTATTATTTGAAATTTTATATCTTTCAGGTTGTGGACAGGAAATAATCAAAAAATGCTCACATCAAGATTCGTTTTGATGTGAGCATTTCGCTTAAAAGATTGTTACTTTTTATTCATTTGTGTCCGTAAGGTCGCTATTTCTGCGGCCTGTTCTTTCAAGATGGAGTCCTTCTTTGCAATGATTGCATCATCTATTTTCTTCTGTTCCTTTGCACCAAGGGCTTTGCCTTGCTCAATGCCTTGTTCAATGCCTTGTGAGAGACCTTGCGCAATCCCACTATTCATAAGAGAACGGCGGTCCATTTCATAACGTTCACGTGCTTCACATTGCAAGCGAATCTTATCATCCGCAGTAAGCTCACGCATGGTGACGGCAGCTTCATGTACTGAATTATTTTGCTCAGCCAACATTTTAATCTCCTCCCATGTGGTTGCTTTGAAGAGTTTGGCCCAGTAATCAAGTTTACAGGCTTTGTCCTCATTGGTTGCTAAATTAATACACTTTAAGTGTAGCACATTGAGGCCAAATTTACTACTGTAAACCTGGTGAGTTTTGCTGTTGCTTAAGCGATTATGCAAGCCAATACATCTTGCAAAAATTCTTGGTATATCATACACTACAGATGTGAAATAGGAAATAAAAAGGACTTTGTGGAGATGACATTATGAAAATGAATGATTTGGCGTTTCGATGCGCAACAGAGCAGGATGTGCCGTTAATTTTTGAATTTATTAAAGGTTTGGCAATCTATGAGAAAATGGAAGATGAGGTTGTGGCGACCGAAGAAATACTGAGAGAATGGATTTTCGAGAAGAACAGAGCAGAAGTTATATTTGTAATGGAAGGAGAACGTGAAGTGGGATTTGCGTTGTTCTTTCATAACTTTTCGACGTTTCTGGGGCGTGCGGGAATTTATCTGGAAGATTTATTTGTTTTACCGGAGTACCGTGGAAAGGGTTATGGCAAGGCAATCTTGAAAAAACTGGCAGCAATTGCAGTGGAGCGTGGTTGTGGACGTTTGGAATGGTCCTGCCTTGACTGGAATCAACCGAGTATAGACTTTTATCTGTCATTAGGTGCAAAACAGATGGAAGACTGGACCGTGTACCGCGTTACGGGAGATACGTTGCAGCAACTTGCCCAAACAGATTAAATCGTTAGATATCACTCGACATAAATCCAATCTTTAATTTTTCGATTAACTCTGAGGATGGGATTTTCATGTCCTTCCCAGAATTCCAATTTAGGTGACTTATTTCAAATATATTTTTCTTTAATTATGGGAATTCATTTCGCCGTTGCTTCACTTTTGGGCATATAGAAACTTTATCACAAAATAAAGCCAAAAAATTTCCACAATAAGTAAATTAATCGCCGAAAATGTTGTACTTTGGGCATATACAAATTCTAATTGCTCCTATGCCCAAAATATCAGCATATCTTGGGCATATAGGATTTCGCAGTGTCTATATGCCCAATTGGTTGACATAACTACATGGTTTTAACGATTTCAATAAAGAAAATGGGCATATACAGAAATAATGTCCGTATATGCCCAATTCCCAAGTTGTTCATATTATATTAGTTTTTGACAATCTAAATTGAACTTATATAGATTAAAATCAAAGTTTTTGTTCGCTAAATTGGAATTATAGTATTGGCAATTTAGATTCACACAACTTGCAAAAGTTTGTGGTATGTCATACACTACAGAGGTGATATGAAAAGCAAAAAAGATGTTATTACATAAATGGGAAATAAGCATCTGCAGGACTGCAGGAGGACGAGAGATGAATACAGAAGCAAAGATATTTCAAACGGTTAAAGGGGATGTCCATTACTGGCTGACCTGTGATCGGGAAGATACAACTAGAAAATGGATGGTATTTCTGCCGGGATTGACAGCGGAACATCATTTGTTCGATCCGCAGATTGAGTATTTTTCCAAGGACTATAATTGTTTTACATGGGATGCACCGGCACATGGAGAGTCACGTCCGTATTCGTTGGATTTTACGATGGAAGAAGTGACAAATGTGCTTCATGATATCTTGAGCCATGAAGGAATTGTTGCGCCAATCATGCTGGGTCAGTCTTATGGCGGGTATATTACACAGATGTACGAATCCTTATTTCCCATGTCAATACAGGCATTTGTTTCAATTGATTCGTGCTCGTTGAAGAGGAAATATAATGCACAGTGGGTCATATCTTCACTCAAGCATACGGAATGGATGTACCGCATGATACCATGGAAAATGTTGGTGTCATGGAGTCTGTCGATTGCAACAAGTCCGGCAGGAAAGCAGAATTATAGGGAGGCAATCATGGCATATCCCAAAGCGGAATTCTGCAAATTGTGTGGTCGTGGATTTGCGTCTGTGGCAGAGGCGATGGAGGCAAAGAGAGAATATGAGATGGATTGCCCGGTGTTGTTACTTTGCGGCAGCAAGGATGCAGCCGGATATACGAAGAAGTTGAACGAAGCATGGAGTAAAGGAGAGGGCTACAGCCTGATTTGGGTAGAAGGCGCAGGACACAACTCCAACATTGACAGTCCTGAGGTCGTGAATTCCTTCATAGAGGACTTTGTAAATCAAGTGCAGGGCATTACAGAAAAATAGAGTAAGAGAGTATTGGATCGTAGATTCGCTGAAGCAAAAGATTACAACATATTTATTTACAAATCAGGATATGGATATGTCGACTTACACATTTGCGGATAAAGTGCCGATTGGGATATATGGAGATCTGGAGATTGATTTTAAGGAGATATTAGGGCTATAATAGAACATAGAATGAAATTTGATTGGAGGATGAAAAAATGCAGTTAGCAAAATTACAAAAAGACATGATGGAAGCCATGAAGGCACATGATAAGGAGCGTAAGGATTCTATATCCACTTTATATTCAGCAGCTAAGAAGTTAGGAATTGATGCAGGATGCAGAGAAGATATTCCGGAAGAACTTGTAGATCAGGCAATCCTGAAAGAACTTAAGAGTGTGAAAGAGCAGATTGAGACATGTCCGGCTGAACGTACAGAACTACTGGCAGAATATAAGTCAAGACTTGCAGTATTTGAAGAATATGCACCGAAGATGTTATCAGCAGAAGAAGTTGAGAGCATTTTGAAAGAAAAATTCGCTGAAGTACTTGCTTCTAAGAATAAGGGAATGATTATGAAGACAATTATGCCAGAACTTAAAGGCAAGGCAGATGGTAAGGTTATTAATGAAGTTGTAGCGAAGATTTGTGGCTGAAAATTCTATAATATAGGAACTAAAAAAGAGTACTTGCTTTGATTGAGCGAGTACTCTTTTTTTTGCTTTTGTTCTTAATCAATGAGTTAAGAAAGTTGAAATTCGTGAAAAAGCATCTTAAAAGAAAGCCGAAATTCGTGAAAAAACACCATAAAAGAAAGTGAAATTTCGGGAAAGTCAAGATTGTAA
>CAZWXS010000075.1:0-9946 GCA_964638005.1 uncultured Lachnospiraceae bacterium | reverse complement strand
GCTTTGTATATGAAGTCATCAGCAAGATCCAGACAATGCGTAAGGAAGCTGACTTCGAGGTTATGGATCACATCAATGTCTATGTAAATGGCAATGAAAAGGTGGCTGAGATCATGAAGAAGAATGAGGATGCCATCATGGGTAAGGTTCTTGCAGAGGCAATTGTGACTACGGGTGAGACTGACGGATATGTGAAGGAATGGAATATTAACAACGAAAAAGTCACATTCGGCGTAAAGAAAATGTAAAAAGTATAAAAATAGGAAGAAAGACCCATTGCAAAAAATGTAAATTAGGGATACTATTAGTATGATGCATTTATAATCAGAGGAAAACACATGTTAAATCATTATGCTTCATACTCACATTTCGGGGATTTGATGGACTATATCCGTCCAAAGATCCATTACAGCCAAAGGGTCAGGATACAACAGGTAAAAATTACTGTTTTTGAGGATTATGTATTGTATCATTTTTTGACCGATCGTTGCAAATCTAAGGCGATTAAGGTAAAGCGGGATCAGATTCCTTTTGATATCAGTGAAAGCATCGGAAAGAAGTTTGTGATCACGGATCATATGTAAAATTTGCAATTCCAACAGAATAAAGGTATACTATATGAGACAGGTTTTTTTCTACCTGTCTCATGTTATTTATGACAATGGAGGAAAACATTATGATGAAAAAGTCTGCACCAACCCCTCGGTTTGACAAAGAGTTATTTAAGAGAAGCGTACTGTATAATGTCAGGACGTTATATCGCAAGACAATAGAAGAAGCGGATGAACAACAGATATTTCAGGCAGTTGCATACGCAATCAAAGATCAGATTATTGACTGCTGGCTGACAACACAAAAGGAATATGAAAAGCAGGATCCTAAGACAGTTTATTATCTGTCGATGGAGTTTTTGATGGGAAGAGCACTTGGCAATAATCTAATCAATTTGAAAGCTTATAAGGATGTTGCAGAAGCATTGAATGAGCTGGGGCTTAATCTGGATATCATAGAAGACCAGGAGCCGGATGCGGCACTTGGCAATGGCGGTCTCGGGAGACTTGCCGCCTGCTTCTTAGATTCACTGGCAACACTTGGCTATGCTGCATATGGCTGCGGTATCAGATACAAATACGGTATGTTCATGCAGAAGATTAGGGACGGGTATCAGGTAGAAGCACCCGATAACTGGCTGAAAGATGGCAATCCATTCGAGCTTAGGCGCCCGGAATATGCCAAGGTAATTAAGTTCGGCGGTAATATACGTGTAGATATTGATGAATTCGGACGTAATCACTTTACACAGGAAAATTATCAATCTGTGCAGGCAATTCCTTATGATCTGCCAATCGTAGGATACGGCAATGGCATTGTGAATACGCTTCGTATTTGGGATGCACAGCCGGTGGAATGCTTCCAGTTGGATTCCTTTGATAAAGGAGATTATCAGAAGGCTGTAGAGCAGGAGAATCTGGCAAAAAACATCGTCGAGGTGCTCTATCCGAATGATAATCATTATGCAGGTAAGGAATTGAGGTTGAAGCAGCAGTATTTCTTTATTTCTGCCAGCGTGCAGGAAGCTGTCGAGAAATATATGCGCAATCATGATGATATCAAAAAATTCTACGAAAAGGTGACATTCCAGTTAAATGATACCCATCCGACAGTAGCGATAGCGGAACTGATGCGTATACTGATGGACGAATATAATCTTGAATGGGATGATGCGTGGGCAATTACAACAAAGACATGTGCATATACGAATCACACGATCATGTCAGAAGCCCTTGAAAAATGGCCAATCGAATTGTTCTCACGACTACTGCCGAGAATCTATCAGATCATAGAGGAAATCAACAGAAGATTTGTAGCACAGATAGAAGCAAAGTATCCCGGTAATCAGGAAAAGATCCGTAAAATGGCAATCGTATACGACGGACAGGTTAAGATGGCGCATCTTGCAATCGTATCCGGATTCTCAGTCAACGGTGTAGCGAGACTGCATACGGAGATTCTCAAGAATCAGGAGTTGAAGGACTTCTATGAGATGATGCCAGAGAAATTTAACAATAAGACAAACGGTATTACACAGAGAAGATTTTTGCTGCACGGCAATCCTCTGCTTGCTGACTGGGTGACAGCACATGTAGGAGCGGAATGGGTTACGGATTTGCCTACGATTAAAAAACTGGAAGTTTTTGCAGATGATCCGAAGGCACAGCAGGAATTTATGAACATCAAATATCAGAACAAAGTCAGACTTGCAAAGTATATTCTGGAGCATAACGGAATCGAAGTGGATCCCCGTTCCATTTTTGATGTACAGGTCAAGAGACTGCATGAGTATAAGCGTCAGCTGTTGAACATTCTGCATGTTATGTATTTGTATAATGAGATCAAAGAGCATCCGGAGATGGATTTCTATCCGCGTACCTTTATCTTCGGTGCGAAAGCAGCAGCGGGTTACAGGGTTGCGAAGCTTACCATCAAGTTGATCAATACGGTAGCAGATGTCATCAACAATGATACCTCGATCAATGGCAAGATTAAGGTGGTATTTATCGAGAATTATCGTGTGTCCAATGCAGAATTGATCTTTGCGGCAGCGGATGTATCGGAACAGATTTCTACAGCCAGCAAGGAAGCATCCGGAACCGGCAACATGAAATTCATGCTGAACGGTGCCTTGACAATAGGAACTATGGATGGAGCAAATGTGGAAATTGTAGAAGAGGTAGGAGAAGAGAATGCATTTATCTTTGGTCTTTCCTCCGATGAAGTCATCAATTACGAAAATAACGGCGGCTATCATCCGACGGAAATCTTCAACAATGATCCTGACGTACGCAAGGTACTGATGCAGCTGATCAATGGCTTCTATATGCCGAATGATCCTGAGATGTTCAGAGATTTGTATAATTCCCTGCTGAATACGCAGAGCACTTCAAAAGCAGACACATACTTCATCCTGAAAGACTTCAAGGCATATGCCGAAGCACAGAAGAGAGTGGAATCTGCTTATCGCGATGAAAAGGGCTGGGCAAAGAGTGCCATGATTAATGTTGCGCATTCCGGTAAGTTTACATCTGACAGAACCATTCAGGAATATGTAGATGAAATCTGGCATCTGGATAAGGTGACATTAAGCTAATAAAAATGAAGGTAAGATGATCTATATGAATAAAAAGAAAATGGCTATTGGCGCTGCTGTGGGTACTCTATCCGCAGTAGCTGCCGGTAGTATCTTTTTTTACAGATTTGCATTTGTAAAACCGAAAAAAGCAGAGAACATGCCGAAAGACATGGAGCCATACCGCACAGAAATTCAAAAGACAAGAGCCTGGCTTGAGGCACAGCCGCTTGAACAGATTACACTTAAAAGTGTAGACGGACTTAAGTTAAATGGTTATTTTCTGCAGGCTGCAGATGCCATGAGAACAGTGGTATGTGTGAATGGTTTCCGAGGTAATGCCAAGAAGGATTTCGTGATGCTCTCAAAGTATCTGTACGAACACCAAAGTAACGTTTTGTTCATGGATCAGCGTGGTTGCGGGCTTAGCGAAGGTGAGATGTGCTTTGGCATCAAGGGTAGATATGATTGCATTTCATGGCTTGATTATTTGGCAGACAGATTAGGTGAAGATATGCCGCTTTATCTGAACGGAGGCTCCATGGGAGCGGCAACGGTACTGATGGCAAGCGAACTGAATCTGCCGTCAAGCGTAAAGGGAATTATTGCTGACTGTGGCTATACAACTCCGTGGAAGATTATCAAACATGCGGCAAATTATATTTTCCATATTCCTGCATTTCCGATGATTTATTTATTGGATTTGATATTGAAACTTAGACAGGGATTTTCTTTAAAGGAGGCATCGGCAACGGAAGCAGTCAAGCACAGCAAGGTTCCGGTCCTGTTCATCCATGGAGATGAGGACGATTTCGTTCCGACGAAGATGACTCTCACGAACTTTACAGCATGCACATCCCTGAAACATCTGGAGATATTTGAAGGAGCAGCACACTGTATGAGCTATTTGGTAGACTCGCGGCGCTATCAGAAGACATTAGAGCAGTTTTTTGATGCCTGTGAGCATGGAAATCAAGAAGGCTTTCTCTTTTAGAATCAAGCGTAAATACGGCAAGACTTATATCATTTTCTTAAGAATGTCATTTGCCTGTTTTACAATTGCATTTTTCAGAGATACCGGTTCCATCACCTCAACCTGTGTCCCAAATGAAAGCAGATATCCTGTTAACCATGCATCATTAGGCATTTGTGCAGATACAAGCAAATCTCCGTTTTTCTGTTTTTTGACTTGTGCAGCTTCGAATTCATCATATACACGATAGGCGGCATCCTTTGAAAAACGAAGAATCACTTTTTCGCAAATACCGATAGAAGGCTCTTGATCATTGGGAAATTCAATAGGTTTAAATGATTCCTTCAACACGGTTAGATTCAGAATCCGATTAAATTTGAATATGCGGAAATCTTCTTTTTGCATACAATATGCTTTCAGATACCATGCCTTCGACTTATATTGTAGTTTTAAAGGCAGGACTTTTCTCACATCCTGTACGCCCTGCAAACCGACATATGTGATTTCAACAGCCAAATGATATATGATGGCAGTCTTTAAAGATTCAAATTTCTCATTATCTTGTGTATTGTCTCCCCAGCGGGAGAAATCCACTTCTATCCAGTTCTCGGCAGAAAGATGGAAAAGAGCCGATAATTTTGTAAGCATATCCCGCTCATCCACATGTTCCACAGCAGACATACTTTGCAACGCAATCAAGATTTCCCGACGCTCCTGCTCTGACAGCATGGCCTTATCCAGCACAAAGTCATCCAGCAGACGAATACCGCCGTTTCGTCCCGATTCAGCATAAACCGGCACACCGGCAGCACTTAAAGCATCAATGTCCCTGTAAATTGTTCTGACAGATACTTCAAACTTTTCTGCCAGCTCAGGAGCCGTAGCTTTTTTGTTGCTCAACAGATAATATATGATTTTAAACAGTCTGCTTTCATGCATATCCATACCCTCTGAGATTTCTGTTTTAGATTCCATTTTCTATTTTACAATATAATTATTTATTTGTAACTGATTATCATAAATGATTAGAATGATTAGAATAAAAGCCATTATTGTAATGGAAAAACGATTGTGATAGACTATAAATGCTAAAAATAAAAAGTTGAGGGTGAAAAATGCTATCAAAAGGACTGAAATGTTTATATTTTGCGATATTGATCTGTTGCGTTCTGTTTATTCTTTCGAAGGCTCAAAATGATCATTCATATACATTCGCAGGCGATGCTTTTACATATGATGAGGAAACTACTACGCTGTATGGTCCATATGTGTCTTTGTGGAATGGAAATTATGGATTTGAGTTAGTATATCAGACGGAATCTGATAAAACACTGGTTATAAGTACAGACAGAAATCTATCTGAGGAAGTATCTATAAGTGCGGCTCAAAAGGTTTATGAGAAGGATTTTTCTACCGGACGGACAGATTTATTCAGAATATCCATTCCTAATGTGAGTGATGGAGAAATCACGATTGAAGAATTCACAATATATTCTGATAAACCGTTATATACGGATACGTATCTTTTTGCACTGTTAGCATTGCTGATAGGAATTGCATTGTTCATGATTCTGAATAGCAAAAAGTGGTCAACACTCAGTCTTGAACAAAAGGCAATTGGTTTTATTTTAGTCGGAATCACAGTGTTTGCATGCTATCCTTTCTTTACGTCCGAATTGCCGGAAGGATTTGATACATGGGGACATTTGTTGAGGATAGAGAGCATAAAGGATGCTTTTTTTGAAAATCAGATTCCGGTATCAGTATTTCCTAAGAATTGTAATGGTTATGGACAGCTTGGTACGATGTACCCTCTTATATTATTATATCCGTTTGGATTCTTGCGCAAATTGCATGTTTCATTAATCGTTTGCTATAAGTTTGTTTATTTGACAGCGACTGTTGCAACAGTTTTAGTAATGTTCTATTCGATGAAGACCATTACTAAATCAGATTATGCAGCCCTTGTTGCTGCGGGACTGTATTGTATTGCTCCATATCGTATGGAAGATGTTTTTTGCAGACATGCAATGGGAGAAGTCCTTGCGATTATATTTGTACCTTTGGTAATTGCGGGATTATATCACATATTTGTCGGAGAACATAAAAAATATTGGCCGGTTCTCATGATTGGATATTCCGGAGTCATACAGTCGCATATCATCAGCGTGGTATTGGTTGCTTTTATTTCAATTGTTATTGGAATTTTATTTATAAAAAGCCTATTTGAAAAAAGTCGTTTTATTAGCTTGCTGAAGGCTTTGGGACTTACAGTACTGCTGAATATCTGGTATATCGTTCCGTTCATTACTCATTATATATTTGGGACAAATAACAATATATTGCTACGCACAGAATTTGCCGATAGTGCCACAATCCTTTCTGATTTAATATCAGAAGTAAGGTGGAGAAATGGTGTTATCGGAATTGTCGGTATCGCATGTATATTGGGCATTGTCATTTGCTTGTTCATCATGAGAAAGAAGAAGGAAAAGACAAGTGAAGACCGATTTATAAGAATGCTCTTTGTATTTGCAGTTATTCTTATTTTTATGACTACGGTCTATTTCCCATGGGATTTGATTATGCGATTTGCACCAATGGCTAAACTGTTGGGTATGATTCAATTCCCGTTTCGACTATTGGTAGTTGCAATTCCGATGCTGTATATGGTGTCAGGATATGTATTTGAGAAGTGTGATGTAATAAAGAAATACAGGTATTTTATTTTTGCTTTTTTGATTATTCTTACATTTATAGGTATTAAAAGCTGCATGTACGGGACATGGAACGGTGATGGTGAAAAATGCGAGGTGACAGGCGGAATCACAAATATAGCAATTCCGGAAAACTATCCACAGGGTGCAGATGAGGCCTCCAGTCGAAACGAATCGTGGTATCCATATAGTTATGAAATGAAAATCACTGATTTTTATAGAGACGGATCAATGATGGCTTTTAATTATATGACACCAAATGAAGGCGAGTATGTTGATTTTCCGAGATACTATTTTGTGGGATATACCGCAGAAGTAATCGGCGGAGAACTTAAAAAGAATATGCAGTTGCCTGTAGAGCAGGGAGCAGAGTACAGAATAAGAGTTCATCTGCCAAAATCCGAAATGGGAACAAGCGTCCGGATTTTCTATACAGGGACTTGGTACTTTAAAATAGCATATGCTGTTTCGATTATTACCTTGATAGTATGTTTGTGCAATCTTGTAGTGAAAAAAAGAAGAAAAGAGTGATATATTGAAATTGTGACCGCTCGCTCATTCACTCACAAAACCATTGCAAAACTCCCCATTCTCCTATAGAATAAAATACGGACGGTTTAAGGAAACACATGAAACGGAGGACGAAAATGATTCAATTATATGACAGCGGTGCTTATCTGATCGATGGTTCACAGATAATCCCCGATAATGAAGATTCTATGGCAAAAGTAGCAGAAGCGACAGGACAGCAGGTGTCTTCTGAAGAAGCAGCAAAAAATACGATTGCTTACAGTATTTTAAAAGCACATAATACCACCGACAATATGGACAAGCTCAAGATTAAGTTTGACAAGCTGACCTCTCATGATATCACATTCGTGGGGATTATTCAGACAGCCCGTGCATCAGGACTTGAGAAATTTCCTGTACCATATGTGCTCACGAATTGTCACAACTCACTTTGCGCGGTCGGTGGAACAATCAACGAGGACGACCATATGTATGGACTCACATGCGCCAAGAAATATGGCGGTATCTATGTTCCGCCTCATCAGGCAGTCATTCATCAATTTGCAAGAGAGATGCTTGCAGGCGGCGGCAAGATGATTCTGGGTTCTGATTCACATACACGTTACGGTGCACTCGGTACCATGGCAATGGGTGAAGGCGGTCCCGAGCTTGTAAAACAGCTTCTGTCCAAGACATATGATATTAACATGCCGGATGTAGTCTGCGTTTATATGAAAGGAGAGCCTGTTCCGGGTGTTGGCCCTCAGGACGTAGCACTTGCAATTATCGGCGCAGTTTTCTCTAACGGGTATGTGAATAACAAAGTGATGGAATTTGTGGGTCCGGGAGTGTCTAATCTAAGTGCAGACTTCAGAATCGGAATCGATGTCATGACGACAGAGACAACATGCCTTTCTTCCATTTGGAAAACAGATGATACCATCAAGGACTTCTACGAGACTCATGGACGTGTAGATGAATACAAAGAGCTGGAACCGGGTCAGGTTGCATATTATGACGGTGTGATTGAGGTTGATCTGAGTAAGATTAAGCCAATGATTGCTATGCCGTTCCATCCCAGTAATACCTACACAATAGAAGAAGTAAATGCCAATCTGATGGATATTTTGGATGATGTGGAGAAGAGAGCACTGGTCAGTCTTGACGGTCAGGTAGACTATACGCTCAAAGATAAAGTAAGAGACGGAAAACTTTATGTAGAACAAGGAATCATCGCAGGTTGTGCAGGCGGTGGATTTGAAAATATCTGCGCTGCAGCCGATATACTGAAAGGCACCAGCATCGGTTCAGATGAATTTACACTCAGTGTATATCCGGCTTCTACTCCGATTTATATGGAACTTCTTAAAAACGGTTGCGCAGTAACCTTGCTTGAAACGGGTGCGGTTTTAAAGACGGCATTTTGCGGTCCGTGCTTTGGCGCAGGAGATACACCGGCAAATAATGCTTTCAGTATCCGTCATTCAACCAGAAACTTTCCGAACAGAGAAGGATCAAAGCTTCAGAACGGACAGATTTCATCAGTTGCACTTATGGATGCCCGTTCTATTGCGGCAACAGCAGCGAATAAAGGCTTCTTGACAGCCGCAACGGATGTTGACAGAGACAGGTTAAGCGGAAAGCATAAGTATTTCTTTGACAAGACGATCTATGAAAACAGAGTCTTCGACAGCCATGGTGTAGCTGATCCGGCTACAGAAGTCAAATTCGGACCTAACATCAAAGACTGGCCCGCAATGAGTGCACTCGCAGATAATCTGATACTGAAAGTTGTTTCCGAAATACACGATCCGGTTACCACAACGGATGAATTGATTCCGTCCGGAGAGACTTCATCCTTCCGTTCCAATCCTCTGGGGCTGGCTGAGTTTACACTTTCCAGAAAAGATCCTGCTTATGTAGGACTTGCCAAGGAAGTACAGAAGGCGGAAACGGCAAGAACGACAGGCGGAGAACCGACAGCAGCATTTCCGGAGATCAAGGATATCGTTGAGAAGATCAAGGAAATCTATCCGAATCTGGAAAGTGACAATACCGGTTTCGGAAGCACCATCTTCGCAGTGAAGCCCGGAGACGGTTCCGCACGTGAGCAGGCAGCGTCCTGCCAGAAAGTACTTGGCGGTTGGGCCAATATTGCAAATGAATACGCGACCAAACGGTATCGTTCTAACCTGATCAACTGGGGTATGCTTCCGTTCCTGATTGACAGAGTGAAGCAGCTTCCATTCAAGAACCATGATTACATTTTTGTTCCGGATATCAGAAAGGCAGTGGAGAATAAACAGACTGAAATCAAAGCATATGTTGTCAATGAAGGTATGCAGGAGTTTACATTAAAGATGGGTGAACTGACAGATGATGAAAGAACCATCATTTTGAAAGGCTGCTTGATCAACTATTACAAAGATTGATGAACGCAGGGCAGATACCAATCATTTCAGGATAAGGACACAATTTAGTCACAAACTCTAAATAATAACGCAAATCTGCCGATAATAATAGTACAGAGCAGGCTTCGACGGGAGCATGGCACTGAAAATAACGAGGCAGACCACGGAGGGCATGACATCAGTTGGAAGGGATTCCATTCTGATGCAT
>CAZWXS010000074.1:0-10016 GCA_964638005.1 uncultured Lachnospiraceae bacterium | reverse complement strand
GGCTTTTGTTTTCGCTCATAATGTACTATAATATAAGAACACCCTATCTTTTGTCCAAGAACATGGACAGGGGTGCATAACCAATAAAAGAAACGGAGGGCTTGATATGTCTGAGAATACATTTTGTTTCTTGAAGGGTATGGTGGACTGTGATTCGGGGAGAATTCAGGATTGTAATGTTAAGAGGGTTAATAAGTGCATGCTTGAGGAAGAAAAAGCCGACAGTAAAAAGGAACCGGTATTCTGTTATTTGAAAGGTGTTGTAGACTGTGCACCCGGCAGAGTTCAGGATTGTAATGTAAAGCATTTGAATAAGTGTATGTTGGAGGAAGAAAAATAGGGTGTCAGAGGACACTTTATTTTTTTGTATTTAATTCAAAAAAAGTGTCATATTTCCAAGGTTTTTGGGTGGAATATTTTTGACAATGCACAAGACCTATGGTAAACTTAATTAAATATGTACAGATATTGTTGTTTCGCAGAATTCTTTATGATGGGGTGAATAACAGTTGGATAAATATGAATATCGGGTCCGTGCCGAGCAGATCAAGACGCTTTTGGAAAAGCATGAATACGTTGAAGCAATGAACGTGGCCGATACTGTTGACTGGCGCAGGGTAAAAAGTGTATCTATGCTGTGCACCGTCAGTGAAATATATAAAATAAACAGGAAATATGAAGAAAGCCGGGATATCTTACTCCTGGCTTATGAACGTTATCCGGGCGGAAAAATGATCGTCTATGCATTGTGCGAACTCTCTATTAAGATGGAAGAGTATGTGCAGGCGGTAGAGTACATGAAGGAATTTGTTCAGGTAGCACCACGGGATACGGGTATTTATATTTTGAGATATAAGTTATACGAAGCGCAGGAGGTTCCTCTGGAGGAGAGAATAGAAGTTCTTGAGGACTTTAAAAAGCGTGATTACAGGGAAAGATGGACGTATGAATTGGCATATCTCTATCATAGAGTAGGATTAGGGACTCGATGTGTCGAAGAGTGCGATGAGTTGATTCTTTGGTTTGGCGAAGGAAAATATGTGACCAAGGCCATGGAGCTAAAGATGCTGCATGAACCGTTGACTCCGGAACAGCAGGCAAAGTATGAGAGACGAAATATTGCACAGGCAGTGCCTTCCGAGTATGAGCCGAAGCGGCCTATGGATGTCGTATCTGAAGAGTCCTTGAAGGCAATGCGGGCAGCAGGAGATCGACTGGCTGTAGAACAGACCAACAATTTGTCTCAATTGTTTGGACAGCTTCCGTCGGATAATGCAGAAGTATCGCAGGTTATCAATGATAATGAATTCGAAGTAAAACCTGTCAATATGAGTAAATACAGCACCATGAACCTGCAGGCGGAGTTAGCCAAGAGCATGCAGGAGTTTTTGGTGCCTGAGGATGGAAGCAGTATGCAAGGGCAATATATGCCACCGGAGCAATATGCACCGGAACAGCCTCAGCCTATGCAAGAATCATATGCGCCGCAGGAGCAGTACATGCCGGAGCAGCCTCAGTCTATGCAAGAGCAATATGCATCGCAGGAGCAGTCCCAGCCTATGCAGGAGCAATACGCACCGCAAGAGCAGTACGTGCCGGAACAGCCTCAGCCTATGCAAGAATCATATGCGCCGCAGGAGAAGTATGTGCCGGAGCAATCGCAGCCTATGCAAGAACCATATGCACCGCAAGGACAATATGTGCCGGAGCAGTCTCAGCCTATGCAAGAGTCATATGCGCCGCAGGCGCAGTATATGCCGAAGCAACCTCAGGCAGCACCGTTGACAGAGGAACAGGCTAAGAAAAAGGAATATGACAGGATGCTTGCTCAGGAATTGGATGGGCAGATTTCTTTGAGTTTACCGGAAGATAATCTTGTCGACAGACAATTGACGGGACAGATTCATATAGATGAAGTATTAAAGGAATGGGAAAGTAAAAAACAGGACAGCAACCAGAAGCGTAAAGAGGATGCCAAAAGAAAAGCACTTGATCAGACCAATGATCTGTTGTCTCAGTTGGTTGGAATCGTGCCGGGTGTAGTGGCACCTGTTCAGGCAGAGGCTCCAAAAGCAGAAATACCGCAAGAAAAGATAGCGACAGAGCCTATTAAGTCACCTGTCAGTGAAATGGAACATTCTCAAGAGCCGAAAGAAGAATCTCCGGCAGAAGAAGTACACAATAAAGTGACAGAGGTTACCGGATCTGTCATTAAGACCGCATTTGACGCAGAGGATAAGCAGAGAGCGCTTGAAGTTACGGGTAAGATACCCGACTTTATTCTGCCAAGCAGAAAAACAGATACAACGGATGACAAGACAAAACCGGCATATACTGTTGCAGAACCGGAACCGCCGGTATACAGTCCGCCGATTAAGCAGCCGGAGCCGATGGCATATGAACAGCCTGCAGAACAGCAGGAGCCAATCACGTATAGGCAGCCGACAGAGCAGTCCCAGCCGATGGTATATGAACAACCCGCAGAACAGCCGGAGTCAATTACGTATGAGCCGCCGACAGAGCAACCGGAGGCAATTACGTACGAGCAGCCGATAGAACAGCCGGAGGCAATTACGTATGAGCAGCCGATAGAGCAGCCCAATGATCCTGTGGATGACGGAATCGAAGAGATAGAGGAGATTCAACAGCCTGAGGAGATATATGAACAAGAGAATCCTGTCATGGTACAGGAGGAAGTACCTGTGGCAGAACCTGCAGTTGAGGAAGTGAAAGAACTTGAACCTGAACCTAAACAAGAATCGGAAGAAGAACCGGAAGAAGAGCCGGAGGATGATCTAGAGGAAATCAGGGATAAATCTGACAAGAAGACCAAAAAAGGTCTTCCAAGTTATATGACGTTAGACGGTGACCCTAAGAGCAAGAGAGATTTTGACGAAGAAGAGAAGAGGATATTTGCATCCTTTGACGGAATCGAAGTTGTTAAGGCACAGATTGTTGACCTGATGGAAGACATCAGTATGGATGGTAAGGTTGGCAATGTGGTACTGATGGGTTCACTTGAATCAGGAAGAAAAGGACTTGCAATCGATATTGTAAGAGCGATGCAGATCATTGATTCCAGATTTTCGGGTAAGGTAGCCAAGATTACGGGAAAAGCGTTGAATAAAAAGGATATTCCGATTACACTTGGCAAGCTGGCAGGCGGAGCACTGGTCATTGAAGAGGCCGGCGAAATTACCAAGGATAATATGCAGATTATTACGAATACGCTGCAAAAAGAAATTGAGAATATAGTTGTTGTACTGGAAGATACTAAAGAGAAGCTACAGCCGCATCTGGATCATACAAAAGCAATGAAAAAAGTATTCAATGCGGTAATTGATATTCCGGAATACAGCAATGACGACTTGGTTTCTTATGCCAAGGGATATGCAAAGAGTTTGGAATATGCAATTGATGAAATGGGTGTACTTGCACTTTATACACGAATCGGTGAGCTTCAGACATTAGATCATATCGTATCGCTGGAGGAAGTCAGGGAAATCGTAGACGGAGCCATCAAGCATGTAGACAGGAAGAATATGTCGCATTTTATGGATATTTTATTTGCCAAGAGATATGATGATGATGATTTTATCATATTAAGAGAGAAGGACTTCATTACCAAAAAATAAAATCTGGGAGGAAGTTATTATGGCAGGAAGCAAAAAAGCACCTGTAAGTAAGAAAGAAGCAAAGGACATAGTTTTTATCTCCGAAATGGATCAATATCTGTTCGGGATGGGAACACATTATGATATATACAAAAAGCTTGGATCCCATCAGGCAGTGGAAGACAAGAAAAAGGGCATGCACTTTGCCGTATGGGCGCCAAATGCAAAAGCGGTCAGTCTAATTGGTGAATTTAACGAATGGAATGAAGATGCCAACCCTATGACGAGATTAGAACCCAGTGGTATCTATGAGGCATTTGTTCCGGGGCTTGGCTGTGGAGAGTTATATAAATATCAGATTACGACAATAAACGATGAGAAGCTCTATAAATCAGATCCATATGCAAATTATGCGGAACTGCGTCCGGCAACAGCCTCTATTACAACGGATATCACGAAGTTCAAATGGAGTGATGCAACATGGATGAAGAAAAGAGAAGCCGGTCATATCAAAGAAGAACCGGTTGCAATCTATGAGTGTCATATCGGTTCATGGATGCGTCATCCCGGAAGAAAAGATGATGGATTCTACACTTACAGAGAATTTGCAGACAGACTGGTAGAATATCTCAAGGATATGAGATATACACATGTAGAGTTGATGGGAATTGCAGAGCATCCTTTTGACGGCTCATGGGGCTATCAGGTGACGGGGTACTATGCACCGACTTCACGTTACGGAACACCAGAGGATTTCATGTATCTGGTGAATCTGTTGCATAAGAATAATATCGGAGTGATTCTGGATTGGGTTCCGGCGCATTTTCCGAAGGATGCACATGGGCTTGCCAATTTTGACGGCTCATGCCTATATGAATATGCAGATCCCAGAAAAGGAGAACATCCTGACTGGGGAACGAAAATATTTGACTATGGGAAAAATGAAGTTAAGAATTTCCTGATCGCAAATGCATTGTTTTGGATTAAGGAATTTCATGTGGACGGTTTGCGTGTAGATGCAGTTGCATCGATGCTGTATCTTGATTACGGCAAAGAGGACGGTCAGTGGATACCGAATAAATATGGCGGAAATAAGAATCTGGAGGCAATTGAACTCTTTAAGCACTTGAACTCAGTAGTTCTTGGTTCACATCCGGGCGCTATGATGATTGCGGAGGAGTCAACGGCATGGCCAAAAGTAACTGACATTCCGGAAAACGACGGATTGGGCTTTACTTTTAAGTGGAACATGGGATGGATGCATGATTTTTGTGATTATATGAAGTTGGATCCGATCTTCAGGCGCGACAACCATTATAAGATGACCTTTGCGATGAGCTATAATTATAGTGAAAACTATATTTTGGTGCTGTCGCATGATGAGGTTGTTCATTTAAAATGTTCCATGCTGAATAAAATGCCGGGGTACTATGTTGACAAATTTGCAAACTTGAGAGCCGGATATACGTTTATGTTTGGTCATTGCGGCAAAAAGCTGCTTTTCATGGGGCAGGATTTCGGACAGGATCAGGAGTGGAGCGAAGCGAGAGAATTAGGTTGGAATCTGCTGGAAGATGATCTGCATTCGGGAATGGCAGCCTATGTAGGAGAGCTTCTGAAGCTGTATCGCAAGTATCCGTGTCTGTATGAGATGGATTACGATACTAAGGGATTCCGCTGGATCAATGCAGATGATACTTATAAAAGCATATATAGTTTTGTACGGTATTCTGTATCGGGAAAAAACAATTTGCTCTTTGTACTTAATTTCACACCGATTGCCAGAGATGATTATCGTGTAGGAGTTCCGGAGAACAAGAAATACAAACTGATTCTCAACAGTGATGAGAAACGATTCGGCGGCAGCGGCAAGGAACAAGAAGAATATTATGTAGCGGATGAGATGGAATGGGATGGTCAGGATTATTCCATTGCATATGAATTACCCGCGTATGGTGCAGCAGTATTTTTATTTTAATAGATGCGTTATAAAGAGGTATCCGTTTGGATGCCTTTTTATTTAGCCGAAGGCTTTGTTATTTTAAATTTTCTATAAAGAAATAGCGGATTTGTGCCGAAATAGAAGACATACAAGAAAACATTTGAGGACACGCTTATGAAAATTGATTTTCAGTCAATGGGCGCAAGTCAAAATGTTGATGTAGATAAAACTTCAAAGAGTACCGCTTCGTCGGCCAGAAAGGCTGACACAGAGAGCGGGTATAAAGTAGACATTTCTGGCACAGTTATGGATAACGCTGCATACGGAACCGATGAGTTGAAAACAGCTCAGGATGTTATGCAGGATGCAGGGCGAACGGACGTCGCCTTACAGAGAGATTACATGGCAGTTATGTCTAATTCTATGTCAACAGAAGACTTTGCCAAACTTCAGGAAGAGGGTTATCCGCCCGGAAGCACGACCGTAGAGACAACGGTTACGATTTTGGATGAAATCAAGGCAACACTTGCACAGTCAGGAGTTGCGGTTGCGGGATATACGGATGATATCAGTGACGAACAGCTGGAAGAGATCACCGGCAGTGTCAGCAGTGCGGCTATGATAGAGCAAAAACTGCGGGAAAATGATCTGCCTGTCACAGAGGAGCAGATTGACAGTGTAGAACAGGCAGTAGAGCAGGTTGAACATATGACCGGCCTGTCCGACGGTACGATGAAATATATGCTTTTGAATGATATGGAACCGACGATTGACAATATCTATAAGGCAGAATACAGTTCCGCAAATGGCGGAGCACGTCAGTCAAAGGGATATTTTACAGACAGTGCAGGCTATACAGCAAAGAAAGCAGACAGTATAGATTGGCAGCAGTTAGAAGGTCAGATCGAGAAGATTATCGAAAAGGCCGGATTGGAAGTCAACGAGGAAACAAAAGCCAACAGCAGATGGCTGATTGAGCAAGGAATTCCTTTGACAGAAGACACAATCAGACAGCTTGGAGACCTGAAGGAGATAGAGTTCCCTATGGAACGGGAAGCCATCATTGACAGTGTCATTGCGGCAGTTTCGGATGGGAAGGATGCAAAACAGGCAGTTTTAACGGAGAATGAAAGCATTGTCAAACAGGCAGTCAATATTTCCGAGCATATAAAGAGTATTTCCGACGAAGCCGCTACCATTGTTGCGGATCAGGATGAGGAAGTTACGATAGAAAATCTGTATCGGGCACAGCAGCAGATAGAAGAAGGCAGACAACAGGCAGTGCCCAGCGCAAAGGCGACCTCATATGAAGCGATTGCCGCGCAGAGAATGCTGGAAGAAACCAGACTGCAGATGACGATAGAAGCCAATATTAAGCTGATTAAGAGTGGATATTCCATAGAAACGGCACCACTTGAAGAATTGGTGGCAAAGCTCAGGGAAGCAGAGCGAGATTATTATAGTACGTTGTTTGGTGAAGAAGAGCAAAACGATATAGACGGAAAGATTTCTCTATACAAGAGAGTGACATCCGTTATGGTCGGTATCAGGACTCTTCCGGCATCCGTGCTTGGCAAGATGAGTACAGAGGGTGCAGCATTTACACTGTCTCATGTATATAATGAGGGTGTGGCAAGAAAAGCTCTGTATGACAGGGCAGGCGAGACTTATGAAGCACTCGGCACAGCACCGCGAAAGGATATGGGTGATTCCATCCAGAAGGCATTCCGCAATGTAGATACACTTTTGGCAGAGATGGATCTGGAGGCAAATGAAAGCAACCGCCGTGCAGTCAGGATATTGGGATACAATCAGATATCAATTGATGCTGAGTCCGTACAGAAGGTGAAGGAAGCAGATCAGGCACTGCAGAGGGTAATGGAAAAGATGACACCGGCGGCAACATTGGAAATGATACGCGACGGCAAGAATCCGTTATCAGCAGATATTTATCAGCTAGCAGAAGAAATTAATACGGAAACAACGGTTGAAGAAACAGAGAAATATAGTGAATATTTGTGGAAGCTTGAAAAGAACAATGAAATAACTGCAGAGGAAAGAGCAGCCTACATAGGCATCTATAGATTGTTCAGACAGATTGAGAAGAGTGATGGCGGAGTCATTGGTACGGTATTGCAGAATGAACAGCCGCTTACGTTAAAGAATCTGTTGTCTGCAGCGAGAAGTTCCAGGGCAAGTGGAATGGATGTATCGGTAGATGCTGCATTTGGCACACTCGAATCCGTATCGGGAATCGAGGATTCCATTTCAGCACAGATCGAGGGCTATTACGACTCTCTTGCACAGGAAATACTGGATAAGCTGTCCCCAGATAAGCTGCAGAATATGAGTTTTGGCATGAATACAACGATTGAGACATTTGCTGAGAAGTTAAGAGGAGCCGAAGAAAATCAGGAGACGGAGCAAGCCTATTTACAGGAACAGATGCAGGAACTGAATGCAGCATATGAGGCAGAGGATTATGTGCTGAATGAACTGCTGCAATATGACCAGCCGATCACAGCAGATCATATCATCGCAACAGCGGCTCTGATGAATCAAAGAGGATCTGCTTTCAGGCAGATACTGGAGCAGGCAGAGCAAATGGATGAGTCATCGGATCCAAAGGGTAAAGGGTTGAAAGAAAGACTGATGGAATCTGTGGAGCGGCTACAGGAGAGCATGGATGACGAGGAGAGTGCCAAGACCGCTTATGAAGAACTGACAAAGGCAGGAGAACAGATACTATCTGAAAGTGCAGACTCACAGATCTATGCGGTAGATGTTAAGAGCATGGGCCTGTTGTACAAACAATTGTCTATGGCGGCAAGTCTGTCAAGAGAAGGCAGTTATGAGATTCCGATAGAACTCAACGGAGAGATGACTTCCCTCCATTTAAAGATCATCAGAAACAGTGCAGAGCAAGGCAGAGTCAGTGTGACGATGCAGACAGAGGAGTTGGGACAGGTAGCGGCACAGTTTCGATTAAGCAAAGGCCAGGTGACAGGCTACATCGGTTCAGACAGCAAGAGCGGACTCGAGAAGCTGTCCGGTATGGAACAATCTTTGAAAGAGACATTACAGACAGAATCAAGAGAAGTCGGAGAATTGAGCTTTATCCACAGCAAGGAATTAGATATCAACAAGTTTGAACAGGGCATTGCAAAAGAAGCAAAGAGCACTTCCGAGACAGATACAAATGAAGCAGGAACAAAAGAATTATATGAAATTGCGAAAGCATTTCTGATTTCCCTCAAGAATATTTGAAGATAAGACACATGGCAAACAAACAGAACGAGAGGTGGACTATTTATGAAAATCAATCAAAATATCCAAGCGATGACAACATGTAATGTACTGACGACCAATGAATCCCGTCTTGCAAATTCATCAGAGAGATTATCTTCCGGTTACAAGATCAATCACGCCAAGGAAAATCCGGCAGGCCTTGCGATATCCAACCGAATGAAGGCACAGATCAGAGGTCTGGAACGTGCATCACAAAATGCTTCTAACGGAATCTCTGTAATTGAGACTGCAGAGGGTGCACTTGCCGAGATACAGTCGATGGTACAGAGAATGAATGAACTGGCAGTACAGGCAGCGAACGGAACCAATGTAACGCTGGACAAGAGAGCAATCCAGGCAGAGGTAGAGCAGTTATGTGAGGAGATTGAAAGGATTGCGGCAGATACGGAATACAACGCACAGAATTTGCTTGGCGGTGAGCAGGAGCTGAAAGGTTATACAGATAATGATGCGGTCAAAGTTAGATATTATTCGGATGATGTCAAGGCACAGAAATATGCTCTGCGCCTGGACAAAGATGCTGTTACAGGAGAGATTATTGCCAGCTCAACAGGTGGATTCAGCAGCACGGCAAAATTTGAATATGCGGATGGCACGGTTACAGTGACCGATTTTAATGGGTTCGAAATGAAACTGGATGTGTTGGATGAAACAATTATTCCTACTGATATTGAACTGGACATCACAGGCATCGGCGGCATGACTTTCCAGGTCGGAGCCAACGAAGGACAGGAAATCACAGTGACCATTCCTAAGATATCTCTTAAAAACATGGGATTAGAAGGTATTGATTGTTCCTCGGTAGAAGGTGCAAGAGAAGGTATTGATATGGCTTCGGAAGCTCTTGAATTCATTTCAGAGGTTCGTTCCAAGCTTGGTGCATACCAGAATCGTTTTGAACATACAATATCAAGTCTGAATATTACGGATGAGAATATGACGGCAGCCTTTTCCCGCATGATGGATGTGGATATGGCAACGGAAATGGTGGAATATACAAAGATGCAGGTACTGGCACAGGCAGGTACATCCATGTTGGCACAGGCAAATGAAAGACCGCAGTCAGCACTGCAATTATTGCAATAATCATTCCGATAAGGAGAAGGACAGATGACAAAAGAACAGATTCAGCAATATACATTGAGAATCAC
>CAZWXS010000073.1:0-10453 GCA_964638005.1 uncultured Lachnospiraceae bacterium | reverse complement strand
ATAAAAAACATGCCCGACAGACTTTTTCATGCTGCCGGACATGTCTATTTTATAGGAAATTCTAACACCTGTTAATTTCTAGTTTGCTCCTTCAAGCTCAACCCACTTCGTCTCAATCTGTGTGCAAGCTTCATCTTTATCAATCGTACCTGCGATATAAGACTGCAGGATTTCACCGAATGCCTGATGGAAGCTGTCTGTTGAATATACGATAGAAAGTGTGTTGGTTCCCTCTGCTGTTGCCAATTCGTTACCCTGTTTGATGACCTCAAAGTCAGGTGCTGCTGCGCCATCAATCGGAGGGATTACGCCTGCAACTTCATTGAACCATGCCTTGCCGTAATCAGATGTGTACCACCAGTTCACGAAATCAAGCGTCTCGTTCAATACCGGTGAATCCTTGTAAACACGCAGCGCCTGATCTGAACCACCGATAACTTTACACTGCGCTGCATCATTGCTGACCGGATATCCGTCAAAACCGATTTGTACCTCAGGATCGATTGCAATGATATCTGCCTCTACCCATGCGCCCTGGCCGTTCATGATTGCTGCCTGTCCTGAACCAAATGCTGCATCCTCTGCACTCAGATCTGTCTCCAACGGCTTCGCATCACCATATTTCACTGCAAGATCAAGATATCTGAAGAAATCCTCATACAATGCAGGATAATCTTTGAAATGCGCTTCTCCTGCTGCGAATTTGTTTACCAAACCCTCTACATCGTCTCCACCTGCTGCATCCAAGAATGACTGGAATGTGTGTTTGAATACCCACCACTCTGCAAATCCTGTTGTAATCGGCTGATAACCCGCTGCCTTGATGGTCTCACATGCTGCTTCCAGATCATCCAATGTCTGCGGGAATTCCGTGATTCCACACTCTTCAAAGATTGCCTTGTTGTACAGAAGTCCGAAATAATTGCCCTTGATGCTGAGTCCGTGAAGCTCATCACCCGACATCATAACAGAAGCAACCGAATCACTCATTGCCTCTGCAAGAGGCTGATCTGCGAGGTTCGCAGAATAATCCAGATAAGTGCCGATTTCTTTACCTGATGTGGAAGAGAAGATATCGGGACATTCGCCTGCATTTAACTTCGTCTTAAGCAGTGTCGGATAATCATTCTGTGTTGTTTCGTAATTGATGGTTACATTCGGCTTTACTTCCTTGTATGCTGCAATCAGTTCCGTGATGGCATCTGCATACTCAGGACTTGAAATAAACATATTGATTTCAACCGGTTCTTCGGAATCAGCTGCTTCTGCTGCCGGCTCTACCTCTGCTGTATCAGCAGGTGCTGCCTCTGTGCTCTCTGCGGCTTCTGCAGGTGCTGCTTCACTTGCGCTGCTGCTTCCACAGCCTGCAAGCATCACTGCTACCATAGATACGGAAAGTAATACACTGATCAATTTCTTTTTCATAACAATTTTCCCATCCTTTCTAAAACACCTTTTGACATTGTCTGTTCTATATTTTATCCCCATCCGGCCGGTATGTGGAAAAAAATATCTGATTTATAAATTACCCCTTGACTGCTCCGGCTACAACACCCTCTACAATATATTTCTGCAGCAGTACGAAGAAGATAATGGAAGGCACTACTGCAAGTACCATTGCCGTCATCGCATAATGCCATTGTGTATTAAACTGTCCTACAAAAGTATACGCTGCCAATACCAAAGTCTTTGTCTTAGGTGAACTGTTCACCATCAGGAGCGGAAGCAGAAAATCGTTCCATATCCACATGACATCCAATACAATGACCGTTACCGTCACTGATTTTAACAGCGGAAATATAACTCTTCCAAATGTTCCAAGCGTAGAAGCTCCATCAATTTTTGCGCTTTCATCAATTTCCTTCGGTATGGTCTTCATGAAATTATAAAAGATAAATGTCGCCATCGGTATACCGAAACCCCAGTACTGGATTCCAAGGCCCCATGTCGAACCCGACAGATTCACAACGCTCATGACTTTGAGCAAGGTAATCATAATGGTTTGAAACGGAATCAGCATCGGTGTAATGATGATCGTATGAATCAATTTCGTATATCTGCTCTTCTTCCGATCCAGGATATAGGCTGAGAGTGATGAAAACAGTACGATTCCAACGATTCCGATTGCTGTAATGATGAGATTATTCATAAACAATCTCCAATAATCCATCTTATCCATAACATGTGTGTAATTGGCCCATTCTATCTTACTTGGCAACCCGATGACATCCGTCACGACCTCTTTGAAGGGTTTGACAGAATTCATGAACATCAGGAAAACCGGATAGATATAGATAATTCCGATAATGACCATCACAATTGCAAGCAGGAGTGTCTGCAGTTTTTTCTTTTTTGCCCTTGTCATCACAGATCCACCTCCTTAGAACTGAAGGCTTTCAACACAAACTGTGTCAAAATCAAGACAATTACAAAGAAAATAATCGACTTTGCAGAACCCAGTCCGTAATTATTATTCTGAAACGCCTCTCTGTATATCTCCAGTGTTACACTGTATGTAGCACTTCCCGGTCCGCCTTTTGTAAGTGCCAGGATAATATCGAATACCTTTAGAGAATTAGTCAACGACATGAAGATACAAGTCGTAACCGAAGGTCCAAGCAGCGGAAGGGTTACTTTGAAGAAACGTTTGAAGCCATTTGCTCCGTCCACTGTTGCGGCTTCGAGTACATCCGTCGGAACCGCCTGCAGTCCTGCAATGTAAAGTACAACATAAAATCCGATTGATTGCCAGATTCCAACGAATGCAACCGAGTAAAACGCCAACTTTGGATCACCCAGCCAGCTCAGATTCAGAATATCCAAGGAAGTCAATTCATACAGTCTTGCAAATCCCTGTGAGAAAATGAACTTCCAGATAAAGCCGACAATCGTCATACTCATGATATACGGAACAAAGAAAATACCTCTGAGTACATTGGCCAGTTTAAATTTCTTCACAAGCGCCACCGCCAAAGCAAGTGAAATGATATTTGTAAAGATGATAAATACCAGTGCATATTTCATTGTAAAAATAGTTGCAGTCAAAAAGTCGGAATTACCGATAAAAATCTGTTTAAAATTTTCCAATCCTATAAATATCGGCTCTTTGGCAATACCGTTCCATTTGGTCAATGAGTAGTACCCGCTCATGACAAAAGGAATATAGATTGTCAGGCACACCAAGATGACTGCCGGAATGGTATACAGTATTGTTTCTATCGTTTCTCTTTTTTTCATGCCGATGCGCTTCATAAGTATAACCTCCAATAAAAACACTTGCCAAGCAAACCACTTTATGTTTATATTTTATATATTTGATTATAATTGATAATTTTTTTTAGTGAAATGTAATAAAAAGAACAATCGATGGTAAAAAAGGATTCAATTATTTTTATGACTTTTCTGTTTTATGTGTTAGAATAAATACAAAAGTTGCACAATGACCATCCCTTTTACCCGAACCAAGGAGGAACCTGCCATGACATTCCGGCATCGTGTCAAGAATCGTTTAAGTCAGATATCGCTCAGGACGCAGTTGATCGTACTGGCAACTACAATTATTTTTGTAATCATACTGGCCATTACTTCTTTTAACTATGTCAGCAACAAGAATACCATCATGGAGCAGGCGGTCAAATCAGCCTCTGCCATATTGGACTTTGAGGTTGACAACTTTGATTCTTATATGGACGACATCAACTGGTACTCTCTGGCACTCAGAAATGATACTGCCTTTCTTCAGTCGATTTCAAGCACCCAGGAACTGACCTACGAAGACAGCAACTATATCCAGTCGCTGCTCAAAAGCAATTATTACTCCCGAAATGACGTGATCTCCTATAAGCTGTATCTATTGAAAAAGAATATACTGATTTCAATCTCTTCCAAACAAATTCGCATTACCTCTGTCCCATTTTCGGATTTTGAGTCAATTGCCGATTATGATAATTTCACACAGGGAAAGTATTACCGTGCCATCCATCCGGGTGAAGACAGCGGTAATTTCATGGAATACTACAGAACCATCATAGATATCTCTACCAAGGAGCCGCTTGCAATTGTTCATCTGACAGTGGACAACACACTTCCCTCCTCACTTTCCAAGAATCATCTGTCGGAAAATGAAATCTTCTGTATCACAGATCAGAATCATCGCCTGTACTATTCAAGCGATCCTCAATTATTTGGACAGCAGGAACTCACTGCTTGTGCGGCCAAGATGCAGGACGCAGAAGATCATTCCTTCTATATCAGCCTACAGGATCACGATTATTTAACGGTCTACAAAACAAGCGACGAAAATCATTTCAATCTGCTTGTATTAAAGCCCGTCAGCAGCCTTCAGGAAAAGGTGACCGCCACAAGGAACATCAGTCTCCTGCTGGGGCTGGCCGCTCTGATCCTGTCAGTCGTTCTCTTTACCATATTCCTGCGTCTCATCATCCACCCGATCAGTGCATTGATTCTTCGCATGAAGAAGGCGGGCGACGGCAACTTTACCTCTATCGAACCTATCGGCGGCAACCTTGAAATCTGTAATCTGGAAGAAGAATATAATACCATGCTTCGCCATATTGATGAATTGATCAAGACAAATTACATATCAAAATTAAATGAAGAAACTGCCAAGTTGATTGCCTTAGAAGCACAAACCAATCCTCACTTCCTGTACAATACATTACAGGCCATTTCCTCCGAAGCGATTCAAAATCATCAGCCCAAGATCAATGACATGATTACGAGTCTTGCCTCTCTGCTGCGATATGGAATCAAAGATAAGGACATGATGAGTGTTAATGAAGAAATCACACAGGTGCAGAACTACCTGATGCTGCAGAAAGCACGATTTGATGAATCCCTGTCTTATCAGATTGATGTAGAAGAGGATGTAAATGATATTGTCATACCGAAGCTTAGCATCACGACTTTAGTTGAGAATTCTATCATGCATGGCATGACCGGCACTGTGAATTCCATTCATATCCACGTATCTGCATACTTGGAAGACGAATTCCTGTGGATCAAAGTCACCGACAACGGACATGGCATCGAACGCGAACGGTATGCCGAAATTGTAGAATCTTTCAAGGATATCCCGCTTCGATCTGAACACAACACCGGCATCGGTCTGTCTAATCTCTATAACCGTATGAAGCTCGTTTATCAGGAAAAGGCTGATATTTGTATTGAAAGTGAAATCTATGTCGGCACCACGATTACATTGAAAATTCCCATTACGGAGGATATATCCTATGTATCAAGCACTTATCATTGACGATGAAAAACCGGTCAGAGTCGCTATCACTGCACTCGGAAATTGGCAACAACATCACATCACGGAGCTTCTTTATGCCACGAACGGGCAGGAGGGGCTGTCCATTCTGCGTGAGCGAACCCCTCAACTGGTATTTGTAGACATGAGAATGCCGATTATGAACGGTGTCGATTTTTTGGAAGCTGCAAAGCAGGAATTTCCACAAACCCAATATATTGTCGTCAGCGGATATGATGATTTCAAGTACGCACAGGTTGCCATTAAGAGTGGTGCCATTGATTATATTTTAAAGCCTGTGGATGAAAAGGATCTAAACGCTGCAATCGAAAGAGCCGTAATCGCACTGAACAGAATTTCTGTTGATCAAATCGAAGATTCTCCTGCGGAAGATGCAGAAAAAAACCTGTCACCCGGCGAAGTCATTGATGTCATCAAAAATTATATAGAACAAAATTATTGCAGAGATATCAAACTATCGATGTTCAGCGAAAAATATTTCTTCTCACAAAAGTATCTCTCTAAACTGTTCAAGAACAAATATAACATCGGCATCTACGAATATGCACTCAAGCTTCGCATGGAACATGCAAAAAAAATGTTGAGGGATAATTCCCTGCAGATTCAAGAAATCTCTGACCGGCTCGGATACAGCAATAACAACTATTTTAGTAAGGCATTTAAAACTTACTATGGAGTCTCCCCCAGCGAATACAGAGAACAAGAGCAGACATAAAAACCGTCTGCTCTTGTTCTTTTCCTATCGATTTTGCTCTTTTGCCAACCTAAAATACTAATTCAAATATTGTGAAATAATATTCCATACGCCCTTATCTTCAAGTCCCAGCTTCCATCCTGCAACACCGGCAATCTGATACCCTTGAATCGCCTGCATCTTTGCCGTAATGGAATCTATATCCTCAAGCCACACTTTAAAGGTAGAACCGTCACGCTCATACTCTGCGTAATTTTGCATCGTCTCCTCATCCCATGTCGGAGTCACTCCCGCTTTTTCCACTGCAGCAGCGGCACCCTCCATCGTCATATTCTCGCAGCTGAGTTTATAAGGGATATACTCTGCACTGGTAGGATCCTCTGCTGCCGCTTCTTCTGCAGTCTTAGGCGTCTCCTTCCAGATTCTGGTGTAGAAAGGCAATGCATTGATGACCTTTTCCGCCGGTACGACTGCAAGCGTCTGCTCAATACCGTCTATCACGAAACCTATGGATGCAACCGAACCACTCTCTGCAGAACCCGAATAATGTTCGTCGTATCCCATGATGATTACATAATCCGCCACACGTCCTTGTTCTTCACGATTATAATGGCTCGTATGCTCACGCGGCACATAATTATCCACAGACAGCACAATCTGATTGCTCCTGCACTGAATGGACAATTCTCTCAGGAACTGGACATAGTGAGGACCTGCCTCTGCCGATATATGCTCAAAGTCGATGTTCAGACCGTCCAAATCATACTCTGTCGCCGCCATGATCAACTGGTTGATCAAATTCTCTCTTTTGGATGCATACGAGAATATTTCATATGTATCCACCGAATTTGTAAAATCATCCACCAGCGCCCACACCTCAAGACCCATCGCATGTGCACGGTCTACGTAGCTCTTGTCTGCAATAGAATCGAAATTTCCTTCATTATCTTTCAGGAAGAACCACGTCGGTGATATCGTCGTAATGCCGCTGGTTCCTTCCAGCAATGTTTCCAATTGGGCATTGGCATCTGCATTTGTAGTCTGATGCCATACCAGATTGATTGGATAATCTTTGGATATATTGGGGTATATCTCCTCTATCGCTGTTGTGACAGATGTTTCCGTTTCCTCACGGAAATTCTCCAGACGTTTGTTCTCTATATAGCCGATGTAACCGTCTGCCGTCTTGACCTCACACCACTCTTCCATCTGATTCAGGATGATTACGGTGTCGCCCTTAGCCACATCTGTCAGAATCGGGCTCTTAATGCCTCCTAGCGTCCTCACGTGATCTTTCTTCTTGATATCCGCAATCCGGTTAGTACCCCACTCCATATCAAAATCCATATGGTAAGGTGCTCCTTCATACAAATAATAGGAGAAATTCGCATACTGCTGCAAATAATCAAGTGCAAGGTAGAGCACATCCCCTTCACGGTGAGCTATCACATATCCGACATCCGTCGGAATCCCTCCGGTTATGTATTGCGTACCTTCAATCGGAATGCTGATTACTTCTGTTGCGGTCGTATACAAAATCTTGTCCTCGCGCTCGTCAACGTAGAACCTGTCAAAGATCAATTCTTCCACGGTAGTATAATCAAAATAACACTTGCCGTCATAGAGCTTGGCCTTGCGATCCGTCAATTCATCGTTGGTGATGACCGCTATTTCATCATCCTTCAACACAGAAAAATATTCATAAGCGTCTGCGCGTTCCGTCGAATAGGCAAACTGCTGCAGTAAGCCTGTTGAAAGACTCACAATTACCACGACTGCAATCAGAACCAGCGCCACTATGACAGGAATCATCTTTTGAAGCATACGTCTGCGTCTGCGCTTCTTTTTGCGTTTGCTCACGTCCCTTTTTCTCATTTGTTGCGGTTCCATCATATGATTATCCAAAACAACTGCCTCCTAATGCAAATACGATCTAAATCATAAATTCAATCTTATCACTACGGTATTGTATTATAACAAATATTTTGGCCAACGTCATTACCAATTTCGAAAAATGTCGTTATATCGTTTCAAATGACTAAATATATAGATTATCTCTTTGATTACGCATCCGGCATCCGGGTTTCGACTGCATACACAGCCTGTTTACACCTTACACCCACAGCACAGAGGGATTCGTGTGACCGAGGATTTTCATTTATTTTTGTATTTCCCGCCGCCGGATGCATATTATAAAAGGTATAGCATTATTCTAAACAGAAGGTATTACTTGTATAGCCCCCTTTCCATAACCGTATCCTATGTCAATTGCAGAGACCATTCGGATCATATTCGTGACATATTTTATGCAATTTTCCATATTCGGTTATATAGTTGATTGTTTTTGCCGATAATAAAGAAACCTGGCAAATCAAAAAGAACTGCCTCTTTGCTTCTACGTCATAAATTGTTCGTTCGCGTTTGAATTATTTTTGGAACGTATCCCGAGAGGATACATTTGGATTCGCTAACAGATACTATTTTCCACTGGTAAATCAGTCGAAAATAGAGTAAAATATAAGTATAAAGATATGAAATTACTAGCCTCCTTCTTCGTTTGATTAAGCAAAGAGGCATCTCTCGAAAATTATTGTAATACATGATATGACAATATGCAAGCCCTTTTTACATTTTATAACAAAAGAATGAAATTTTCGTTAAACAACTTGTGTACTATTGACATACCGATATCAATCGTCTTAGTATAATATTAAGCAATACCTTAGGTGTATGGGTTATTCCCGCACTAAAAGATGGAAGGATGTGATTCTATGAAAATCGAAAAAGTAAACGACCATCAAATCCGTTGTACATTAACAAAGAACGACTTGGCAGACCGCGAACTGAAAATCAGTGAATTGGCTTACGGCACGGATAAGGCTAAAAATCTATTCCGCGATATGATGCAGCAAGCCTCTTACGAATTCGGTTTTGAGGCAGAAGATATTCCCCTTATGATAGAAGCAATACCACTTTCCGCAGACTGTATCGTATTAATCATTACCAAAGTGGAGGATCCCGAGGAACTGGATACCCGTTTCTCAAAATTCGCCCCTTCGATTCATGAAGAAGAAACGGAATATGATGATGTATTAGATTCTCTCGGCGTGGAGGCAGATAATGTCCTGGATTTATTCAAAAAGATTTCCCAGGATAAGGAAGCAATCGTAGATGAAGTACCGGCGGACGCTGCCGAGACTGAGACTGCTCCTGTACAATTATCACGGGCCTATTCGTTTCACGATATTGATGCAGTGGCCAGATTGTCACATATACTGGACAGTCACTACGATGGAAAGAACTCCCTGTTTCGTAATACCAAGTCCGATCAATTGATCCTCATTGTGACCAAGTCGGATCATACACCGGAGGAGTTCAACAAGGTATGTAATATCATCTCTGAATACGGTTCGCCGGAAAAGTATACTCCCGCAAGCGAAGCTTTCTTTGAGGAACACACGGAAATGATACTCCGAGATAACGCACTTCAAGTGCTGAATACCGGATTTTAGGTAAAACCTTAAGCTGAAAAGGAAAAGGCGGTCTATGATTGATGTCAATAGACCACCTTTTCTATTTTTGTCTGCATCTGCTTACAGTGCCTGAATCTTCTCCATCAGCTGGTCAATGTCCATTCCGTGAACCATTGCTGCTTCTTCCAGACTCTCTCCCTGAGCCGAGGGACAACCGAGACAGTGCATACCCGCTTCCATCAATATCGGTGCAACATCCGGATTTGACTGAAGAATTGCTCCTATCGTCATGTCTTTGGTTATATTTGCCATTTTTTAATTACCTCCTTATGTTTCTTATTTTAGACTAACACTTTTTCTTTTATCACACAAGTCGAAAAAAATCTTTATACAAAACCACCAAAAACCCAGAGTTTTTCTATATTTGTATGTAAAAAAGTACATAAATTCTATTGACTGGTTTCAGGCTGTGGACTATAATGAAACTTACCGGAAGTCGAAGATTTTCGAAATAAGTAACTACCGATTTATCGGTTAATATTATTAAATTAAAATAGGAGGCATTCAAAACATGAGATTAGAATGGAATGGTTTCGTAGGCGGAAAATGGGAAAATGAAATTAATGTCAGAGATTTCATCCAGAAGAATTACACACCTTATGATGGTGATGATTCATTCCTGGCAGCACCTACGCAGAACACAAAGGATTTATGGGCACAGGTACTTGACTTACAGAAGAAGGAGCGCGAGGCAGGCGGTGTTCTTGATATGGACACAAAGGTTGTATCAACAATCACATCTCACGGCCCGGGCTACTTAGACAAAAATAAGGAAACTATCGTAGGCTTCCAGACAGACAAGCCTTTCAAGCGTTCTATGCAGCCATACGGCGGTATCAGAATGGCAGAAAAAGCTTGCTCAGACAACGGATATGAAGTAGATCCTGAGATCAGCGAGTTCTTCTCAACACACAGAAAAACTCATAATGCAGG
>CAZWXS010000072.1:0-10540 GCA_964638005.1 uncultured Lachnospiraceae bacterium | reverse complement strand
GTTTATGATTATAAACTAATTCCATCATTTTCACAACTAAAAAAAGGGTAAAAGCACCGCTTCTACCCCTTCTTTACAAAATTTTAATAAGTCTGAACTTGTTCTTCACCATTCAGGACACGCAAACCACCCTGTACCAGTGCCAGCAATTCGTCTTCGCCCGGATACACAGTTACAGGAGCTATAAATCCGACTCTTGCCTTGATATCCTCAACAACTGTTGCATTATATGCAATACCGCCGGTTACGATAATCTGATCTACCTTGCCGAAAAGAACCGTTGCCATAGATCCGATATCCTTGCATACCTGGAATACAAATGCATCTCTGACATCCTTCGCCTTCGAATCCTCTGCTGCCATCTTCTCTACATTTCTCATATCATTGGTTCCGAGATAAGCATTAAAACCACCATTACCAACGAATTTCTTATAGACTTCCTTCTCTGTATATTGACCCGAGAAGCACATCTTAATCAATGCACCCGAAGGAGCTGCACCTGCACGCTCCGGTGAAAATGCACCGTCTCCATCCAAAGCATTGAATACATCAACGACTTTTCCGCCTGTATGTGCACCAACAGAAACGCCTCCGCCCATGTGTACGACAATCAAGTTCAGACTGTCATATGCCTTGCCTGTTTCCTTTGCATATCTCTTCGCAACTGCCTTTTGGTTCAATGCATGGAACACACTCGTTCTCGGAAGTTCCGGAACGCCTGAGTATCTTGCGATCGGCATTAGCTCATCAACAACAACCGGATCTACGATATAAGATGGCTTACCGATTGAATCAGCAATTTCCTTAGCCAGGATACCGCCCAGATTAGACGCATGCTGTCCCTGCTTTCCGATCATCAGATCATGAAGCAGATCATCCGTTACCGCATAAGTACCGCCCGGAATCGGCTTTAACATTCCGCCGCGGCCAACTACCATATCCAGTGAGTTGATGTCAAAATTCTTTTCCTTGAATAAATTCAAGATGATTTCTTTTCTGAAATCCTTCTGATCTACGATCAGATCATACTGTGCGATTTCCTCTGTAGTATGACGCAGTGTCTCTTCAAACAATAATGTTTCGTCTTCGAATACACCGATTTTTGTTGATGTAGAACCCGGATTGATAATTAAACTCTTAATTGCCATTTGTAATCCTCCTCTGCGTCATGGGTATCTCATTGCTTCGCAACGAGAACTCTCCCATGACTATCATCTCATGGGTATCTCATTGCTTCGCAACGAGAACTCTCCCATGACTATCATCTCATGGGTATCTCATTGCTTCGCAACGAGAACTCTCCCATGACTATTTCATAGACTCTGCAACTACGGATGCGAGAGCGATGGAATTCAGTTTTACTTCAAAGTTATCGGAACGTGATGTCAAGATGACCGGAGCTTTAGTTCCGATCAGCAGATTGCCGTTCTTAGCCTTTGCAGTATGTACCAATGTCTTGTAAGTGATATTACCGGAATCAATATCCGGAAACAGAATGATGTCTGCCTTGCCGATGACAGGGTTGGATACACCCTTGTGCTTGCCGGCTTCCTCATCGATTGCAAGATCCATGGATAACGGACCATATACAACACAATCTGTAATCTCACCATTCTCATTCATCTTGGTAAGCGCATCTGCATCGACTGTAGGAGGCATCTTCAGGTTCACAACCTCAACTGCACAGACAGGTGCAACCTTCGGATTGTCAATGCCGCATGCCTTTGTGATCTCGACCGTATTTCTGATGATATTTGCCTTATCTTCCAATGTCGGATAAGTATTAAATGCAACATCTGTAAGGAACAGCAGATGATCAATACCTTCAATTTCAAATACGCACACATGTGACATCATTTTGCCTGTACGAAGTCCGACTTCCTTATCCAACACGCTCCGCAGAAATGTCTTGGTATCAACCAGACCCTTTAACAAAATATCCGCTTTTTTGCTGCTGACAAGTTCAACTGCTTTGAGTGCTGCCGTTGCTGTGTCCGGCTCGTCGATGATTTCATACGGAGTCAAATCCATATTGATCTTTTTTGCAATCTCTTCGATCTTGCTCTTGTCGCCCACCAGAATCGCATTGGCGATGTTTCTCTCTTTTGCTGCCCTTACTGCTTCAAGTACTGCATCATCCTGTGCGTTTGATACTGCAACAGTCTTAATCGAGCACTGGGATACCTTTGACAGCAGATCATCAAAACTCTTACTCATTTCTTCTGCACCTCTTTTTTCATTTTTCATCGCATTGTTAAGATATTAACAATATACAATATAGGCAAAAGCACCGCGGGAGTTCCACAGTGCTTATGTCTAAGTCTTATTTGGATTGTTCTCTTATGCGTTAGCAGCTTCTTTTGCTGCATTTTCAGCTTTGATCTTTTCAGTCAAAAGAGGAACGATCTTGTTCAAGTCTCCTACAACACCATAGTCTGCAACATCAAATATGGGAGCTGACTCATCCTTATTGATGGCAACGATGATATCTGCCTCTTCCATACCTGCAAGATGCTGGATTGCACCTGAGATACCGATTGCAAAATATACATTCGGACGAACGGTCTTACCTGTCTGTCCAACCTGAAGATCCTTTGGCTTCCAGCCTGCATCTACAACTGCACGTGAACAGCTGACTGTTCCGCCGATTGCTGCTGCAAGATCATCTAACAGTTTGAAGTTTTCTGCATTTCCAACTCCACGGCCACCTGATACAAGAATCTTAGCATCCATGATATCTACTGTATTGGTCACAGCCTTAACAACTTCCATGATCTCTACATACTTGTTATTCGGTGTGAATCCGGGATTGAATTCCTCGATGACTGCCTTAGCGCCTTCAATCTTAGGTGCCTTTTGCATAACGCCGGGGCGAACTGTCGCCATCTGAGGACGGAAGTTCGGGCATGCGATTGTAGCGATCGTGTTACCGCCGAATGCAGGACGTGTCATGAGAAGCTGATTGTGAAGCTGCTCTTTTCCTTCAACAGCTACCAGAGGGAAATCTCCGATGTCAAGCTGTGTACAGTCTGCTGTCAGACCTGTATGGATTCTTGCTGAAATACGAGGGCCCAAGTCTCTTCCGATTGCTGTAGCACCTACTAAGAAAATTTCAGGCTTGTACTTCTCAATGACTGATGCAACTGCATGTGTATAAGGCTCTGTTCTGTATTCCTTCAGTTCAGGATCATCTACAAGGATGACCTTGTCAGCACCGTAACGTGCCAGTCTGTCTGCCAGACCTTTTACTTCGTATCCAACCAATACTGCTGTTACTTCCGTACCTAAATCCTTTGCGAGTTCTTTGCCCTTTCCAACGAGTTCCAGAGCGATGCCGCTCAGTTCATTATCTACCTGCTGTGCAAAGACAAATACTCCCTTATATTCTTCAATATTCATTATTTTTCACCACACTTTTCTCAAATTTTATATTACGTGTTTCACTTTTAACTTGTCAATGATGTAATCTACGGATTCTGAAGCATCAAGAGTAACCTTTTCGCCGGCTCCCTTTCTTACCTTATCGGAAGCCTTGGCAATCTGTGTCGGTGAACCCTTGAGTCCAAGATTAGAATCGTCTACATCTACCAGATTGGCACGTCCCCATACGGTAACCTCTGCCTGATAAGCATCATTGATTCCGCCGGGTGTCATGTATCTGGGCTCATTGAGCTCTGCAAGAGCTGTGATGAGACAAGGCATCTTAGCCTTTAATACATGATATCTGTCATCATACTGACGCTCTACGATAACACTGTCGCCGTCAATCTTGATGTTCTGTGCATATGAGATAACCGGAATTCCAAGGTGCTCAGAAATCTGAGGTCCAACCTGTGCTGTATCTCCGTCGATAGCCTGACGGCCTGTGATGATCAGATCGTACTCAAGATTACGGATCGCACCTGCGATTGTCTGTGATGTAGCCCATGTGTCAGCGCCGCCGAGTACTCTGTCTGTTACGAGGATACCTTTATCTGCGCCCATTGCCATTGCTTCACGAAGTACTTCATCAGCCTTCGGAAGACCCATCGTCAGAACTGTTACTTCTGCACCATACTGATCTTTTAATCTAAGTGCTGCTTCCAAACCCGCTTTATCATCTGGGTTCATGATGGTAAGCATTGCACCTCTGTCAAGTGTTCCATCAGGATTGAACTTGACGCCACCCTTTGTATCGGGTACCTGCTTAATACAAACAACTATTTTCATTGTGTCTTCTCTCCTTTTTATTAGTTCTATAAATTCTCCAGTCGGCACTCGGAAATCTGCGATTTCCTCGTTCGCGGTACTCATCGCACCGCTCTTTCATCTTTGACTGCATCAGCCGCTTCTGCAAGCAGAGCGTCTGCCTCCGTCAAATCTGAAGCCGTCTTACTTCATGATATTCGCGGAAATGACCATTCTTTGTACTTCACTTGTACCTTCATAGATCTCTGTGATCTTAGCATCACGCATCATACGCTCTACGTCGTATTCTCTTGTATAGCCATAACCACCGTGAAGCTGTACAGCCTTGGTTGTTACTTCCATAGCAACTTCTGCTGCATATAACTTAGCCATTGCTGCTTCTTCAGAATATACCTTCTGAGTATTCTTAGCCATTGCTGCTCTGTATACAAGTAACTGAGCTGCCTTAACCTTAGTTGCCATATCTGCAATCTGGAACTGTGTATTCTGGAATGCACCGATTGCCTTACCAAACTGCTTTCTTTCCTGTACATAAGCGATCGTTGCTTCAAGAGCGCCCTCTGCAAGTCCGAGTGCCTGTGCTGCGATACCGATACGTCCGCCATCCAGCGTATGCATTGCAATACCAAATCCCTTGCCTTCTTTGCCAAGCAGGTTTTCCTTCGGAATTCTGCAGTCTGTGAAGATCAACTCATATGTGGATGAACCACGGATACCCATTTTCTTTTCCTTTGTGCCGAATGTGAATCCGGGAGTTCCCTTTTCAACGATAAATGCTGAAATCAGTTTCTTCTTTCTTCCTCTTGCATCTTCCTGAACGCCTGTAATTGCAAAGATAACATATACATCTGCTTCTTTACCGTTTGTGATGAAGATCTTAGAACCGTTGAGTACATACTCATCTCCATCCAGAACTGCCTTTGTCTGCTGTCCCTGTGCGTCAGTACCTGCACCGGGCTCTGTCAGACCAAATGCGCCTAATTTCTCACCTTTTGCAAGGGGAACTACATATTTCTGCTTCTGCTCTTCTGTACCATAAGTCAGAATCGGATCAACACAAAGTGATGTGTGTGCTGATACGATAACGCCTGTTGTACCACATACCTTTGAAAGTTCTTCTACGCACATAGCATATGCCAGAACGTCACAACCCTGTCCGCCGTACTCCTTCGGTACAGGAATTCCTAAGAATCCAAGCTTTGCCATCTTATTAACGGTCTCTCTTGGGAATTCTTCTGTCTCATCTACTTCCTGAGCCAGAGGTTTTACTTCGTTTTGTGCGAAATCATTGAAAAGCTTTCGCATCATTTCATGTTCTTTACTTAATGCAAAATCCATGTCTTTATTCCTCCGTTTATATTATAATATTAATTCCAAGGTCTCAAAATCTGCGATTTTTCGACTGCTCGCAAAACCTTCGATTTTTATCGAGCGTAATCAAATATTCCTGCGCCTGTCTTCTTACCAAGCTTGCCTGCTGCAACAAGTTCTTTCAACTTAGGCTGCGGAGCATATTTCTCGTCGCCTGTCTCTGTGTAAAGAACTTCCATGATTGCAAGTACGATATCCAGACCAACCAGATCACCTAAGTGAAGGGGTCCCATCGGATGAGATGCGCCAAGCTGCATAGCTACATCAATATCATCAGCACTTGCTGTACCTGCTGCCCATACACCGATTGCTTCGTTGATCATAGGGATCAGAATTCTGTTAACAACGAATCCGGGAGCTTCCTTAACTTCTACAGGAGTCTTTCCGATTTCGATTGCGATGTCTTTGATCTTCTTTACAAGATCTGCAGGTGTATTCTCACCGGCAATGACTTCAACTAATTTCATTCTGTCAGCCGGGTTGAAGAAATGCATACCGATCATCGGTCTGTCAAGTCCTTCACCGATCTTCGTGATTGAAAGTGATGATGTATTAGATGCAAAGATACAATCTTTCTTGCAGATACCCATCAGCTGTTTGAAGATAGACTGCTTGATTTCCATCTTCTCAAGAGCAACTTCTACAACAAGGTCACAATCTGAACAGATGTCATTCAAACCTGTTGTGATCTTAGCCATAATGGAATCAGCTTTTTCTTTTGTGATCTTCTCTTTGCCTACAAGGAAATCCATGTTCTTCTGAATCTTAGCCTTGCCACCCTCTGCGAACTCTGTCTTGATGTCGCAAAGAAATACTTCATAACCGTCTGTCATTGCAAATGCCTGTGCAATACCTGCACCCATAGTGCCTGCTCCGATAACTCCTACTTTCATTGAAAAATCCTCCTATTTTGATTTAATGGTTTACTTATTTAAAAATGCTTCAACTTTACGTTTCTCTAAGAAAGCTGTCATGCCTTCTTTCTGGTCATATGATTCGAAGCAGTCGCCGAATAATTTTTCTTCGATTACGATTGCCTTGTCCATATCTACCTGCATACCATCGTTGATTGCCTTCTTGCAGTTGCGAACTGCGATTGGTGCATTCTTTGCAATTCCTGCTGCCATCTTCTCTGCTGCGGGCATTAACTCCTCGATGGGATATACTGCATTTACAAGACCGATTCTGTATGCCTCGTCCGCTTTGATGTTACGCGCTGAGTAGATCATCTGTTTTGCCATGCCTTCGCCTACCAGACGTGCAAGTCTCTGTGTTCCGCCGAATCCCGGAGTGATTCCGAGACCAACTTCAGGCTGTCCGAATACTGCATTCTCTGAGCAGATTCTGATATCGCAGCTCATAGAGATTTCGCATCCGCCACCGAGAGCGAATCCGTTTACTGCTGCTATCACAGGGATTGGGAATACTTCTAACTTGCGGAATACATCGTTGCCCTTCTTTCCGAAAGCCTCTCCTTCTGCCTTAGTGAGTGTGCTCATTTCTCCGATATCTGCTCCGGCAACAAATGACTTCTCACCTGCTCCTGTTAAGATCAGACATCTTACTTCATTCAAATTCACTGCATCAAGTGTTGCATTCAGTTCATCAAGTACCTGTGAATTCAATGCATTGAGTGCTTTTTCACGGTTGATCGTAATTACGCCTACCGCACCTTTTTGTTCAAATAATACGTATTCCATTACCAATCTCCTTTCAAGAAATCCAAGATTTGTCTGTTGGGTCTTTACACAACGAAACACCTCGGCTGCGATACGCGTTTATTTTTGTAATACGCGTATCGTGGCTTTGGTGTAAAGTTTAGTCACTATTGATTAGTCTTCTCTTTTTACGATGGTAGCACATCCCATACCGCCGCCGATACATAATGTTGCAAGACCGGTCTTGGCATTGTTCTGCTCCATAGCGTGAAGAAGTGTTACAAGGATACGGCAGCCTGAAGCTCCTACCGGGTGTCCGAGTGCAATTGCTCCACCATTTACATTTAACTTCTTGAGATCGAATCCAAGATCCTTGCCAACTGCTACAGACTGTGCTGCAAATGCTTCGTTTGCTTCGATCAGATCGAAATCATCAACTGTCATGCCTGTCTTAGCCATAACCTTCTTCGTTGCTGCTACAGGTCCGATACCCATGATAGAAGGATCTACGCCTGCAAGAGCACCTGCTACGAAAGTTGCCATCGGCTTCACACCGAGTTCCTTTGCTTTTTCTTCACTCATAACGACTACCGCTGCTGCACCGTCGTTGATACCTGATGCATTACCTGCTGTTACGTATCCGTTCGGATTGATTGCGCGAAGCTTTGCAAGTCCTTCGATTGTTGAACCTGCACGAGGTCCTTCATCCTTATTAAATACGATTGTTTCTTTTTTCTTCTTTACTTCTACAGGAACGATCTCCTTATCGAACTTGCCTGCATTCTGTGCTGCTTCTGTCTTTAACTGTGAAGCAAGTGCAAACTCATCAAGTTCCTCACGTGTTAGCTTCCACTGCTCAGCGATGTTGTCTGCTGTCTTAATCATATGATAATCATTGAATGCATCCCATAATGCATCGTTAATCATGGTATCTACCATAGTTGCATTGCCCATTCTGTATCCGTAACGTCCCTGAGGAATTGCATAAGGTGCCATGGACATATTCTCCATACCGCCTGCTACCACGATGTCGGCATCTCCTGCCATAATCATCTGTGCTGCCTGATTGACACAGTTCAAACCTGAACCGCATACAACGTTCATTGTAACTGCCGGAACTTCAATCGGAAGTCCTGCCTTGAGTGTAGCCTGACGAGCTACGTTCTGTCCGAGACCTGCCTGGATGACACATCCCATATATACCTGATCAACTGCTTCGGGAGCAACTCCCGCTCTGTTTAATGCTTCTTTAATAACAATGGCACCAAGTTCTGCAGCCGGTGTTGTGGAAAGTGTTCCACCCATAGTACCGATTGCTGTACGGCATGCGCCTGCTAATACAACTTTCTTAGACATATTATTTCCTCCTACATGAGATTGTTATTTTTTTGTCACATTGCGTCTAGGGCTATTCTATCACAGCAATACCTAATTTGCAACCAAAAAACCGCCTTGCTTGCGCAAAAATACAAGACGTAATTTTTCAAATTAAATGCAAAATACTATTTGCATTTACTCTGACGAGAATTTTTTTGCATTTACTTTGACGATTCCACAAAAAAATAGACCTCCCTAATTAGGAAGGTCTAAAATTTGTACAATATTAGATTCAATAGTCCATAGCATCTTTTACGATATTTTTAAGATATTGCATATTTCTTTTACATACTCCATCCATCTCAAAAGTGGCAGCTACCAAAGCTGTTCGAACATATTCCGCATTCTTTGACAATAGTTCCGTATCCAGTCTTATGCCAAGGGAATCCATGTATTCATAATAGAAATACATCGTTGTTCTCGTGTTACCTTCTCTGAAAGGATGTACTCTCCATGTATCTGCTAAATATTTGCAAAACAAATCTACATTCTGAGTCTTGTTCACATTCCAATTTTCGTTATGCATCCGTATGAAAATTGCATTTAAATCTTTTCGTATGTCAAATACGTCTGAATACTGAACCGAGAGACCGTTTAGCGGAACTTCTGGTTTCTCAATATTGATTTTGCGAAATTCTCCTGCCCAATCGAACAAATCACAAAAAATTTTCTTATGAATCATTTGCAGATGATATTCATCGAAATCACCTTTTATTGGGTTTTCAGTCAATTCTGCTAATGCAACGCTTGTGTAATTTGCCTCGATTTTTAGCAATTCGTCTCCGTTGCGTTCATCGAACTTATTGATTAAAACATCAGTTCCATCATAAACATAAATATCACGCATTTTGTTTGGCTCTGTATGTTCTATTTAAGGTCTGTCTGATGTCTGCAATGGTAATTTCACCTTTCTTTTCTTTTTCTACAAGTTGCATAAATTCTGGCGTGGGAGTTAATCCATCAACCTTGATAAGTCCTAATGCAATGTCCCATTTATTACCTTTCATCAATGCTACCTCCATACATTTTCTCCTTTCCTTGTTTATTATTTATAATATAAACAGGGAAAGCGCCGGCTCTCCCTGATAGTTTTAGGGATAAGCCCTCTAATATTGTAGTTTCTCCATTCGTTAGTTCTTATAATTATAATATGACTTATTAGCCATAAAACAAAAATAAATATGATGGAGTATATCTCGATTACTGTTAATATATCCGCTATCGCTAAGACATATACCCGTAACCGATTTCCTCATTCAGCACAGCTGAATCTAAATTTCAAAATGTTTTTTATATTACTATTATAGCATTTTACGTGGGTTTTGGCAAATATGTGTCTAAAGTCAAAAAGAGCCACGAAAAACTGATTCGTGGAATTAAAATTGTGATTTAATATTGGTTTAATGTAGTATCATTTTACCATAGGCAACGGATTTTTTCAACACTCATTTTTCACTATTTTTCGAGCAAGTCATCAATTGCACAACCCAAAGCATCTGCAATCTTTTTTAGTGTATCTCCACTTGCCTTGTTGATATCTCGTGACCATTGCTCATATGCTTGTATGGTTTTTACCGGGATTTTGGTCTTATATGCCAGTTGTCCTTGTGTTAAGTTTCTTTCCTTTCGGATACGCTGCAGATTGCTCATTTTCGTTATGTCCTTTGTAGTGTGGAAATAAAGGAAAGTCCTACTGTAGTGGGATAATTCTTGTAAGAAGACAAAAATAAAAATTTATTTCTTTTTAGTCCTATCTTATAATTAAATTAGAACATACGGTTGTGCTCGAAACATAAAAACAGCACCAGAGAAGTTTGGCGACCATCTGATGCTGTCCGATGCACTTGGCATCTGCTATCTTTACTAACTATCTTTATTGTATAGGTATACTATTCTTTCGTCAATGGTTATTTTGACAAATCTTGACCACAATTCTTATTACATTT
>CAZWXS010000071.1:0-10571 GCA_964638005.1 uncultured Lachnospiraceae bacterium | reverse complement strand
AATAAATAAAAAGTCACTTTGACTCGGAGGAAAAATGCAAAGAAAATCTGTTTTACGAATTGTTTTAGCAGTTCTTATTTTACTATTGTTTCTTGGAGCGTTAGCATTCCTATTTCGAGAAATTCAACAATTGCAGACGATAGTTGAACATTTGGAAACACAGATTACGGCTGTGTCCGGTATAGTGAGCGCGAATGCGGAATCTCTCGAGGACATTGAGGAAATCAGCGAATTACAAAACAAGAAATTTATCAGAACCAAAAATGAAGACGGTACAACGGTGATTACCTGTTCGCTGCCGGAGTTGGAAAAAGAATATATATTTTATCAATTGCCTTTGACGGGAAATGCAGGGGGCTTTTGCTATGCCATAGAGATGCCGAATGATAAATTGGTCATGATTGACAGTGGATATGAAGGAGAAGGCTATTATATCCGAGATTTTATCATGGAACACGGAGGGACTGTTGACAGTTGGTTTATAACACATCCACATATCGACCATGTGGGCGGACTGATAGATATCTTGAACGATGAAAATTATAGCGGTGTGATTATTGAAAATATCTATTACAATCCATTTACGGATCGCTTTTTCAAAGAGGAAGAGGAAGGAAAAGATTTAGACTTCGTGAATTATGCTGTTATGTACGAAGATTTTAAGAAACAGATGGAGATGTGCGAGGAAATCAATTTCATTCCCGTAGAGATGGGCGATGAAGTCATCATTGAAGATATCGTGGTTAATTGTTTGTTCAGTTTTCACGAGGATATATATGATGTCAATGCCAATTCATTGGTGCTGCATTTTGATATTGCCGATGTTACGATCTTAGTGACCGGCGATATCACAGACAAGACGTTGTCTGTGATGAGACAGCACTGGGGTGATACGAATCATTACTTTAATGTAGATTTTCTTCAGATACCGCATCACGGCTATATTGCAGGAATCTCAAACGATATCCTGTTTCAGTTGACGATGCCGGAATATGCATTACTAGATTGTTCTTCGGAAGAGTATCAAACAAATGCTGTTAATATACTGACGCTTTCGGACTGGGTAGAACAGTTGGACATACCGGTTCTGAAGCGATTTGAGGGTCCTAATACGATTATGATAAAATAGAGAGCATTATCATATGGATTAGATAGAGAAATTGACAATATTTTGACATAATAGGAAAAAATTGTTGTATCAAAAGCGGCGGACGTGATATACTTACAGGCGGAGGCGTTTGGCAATGAAAGATAAACAACAGCATCTGTTTCTGCTGCTGGTGGTACTTATGTTTGTGGGGGTTCTTAGCTATGGTATGATTTGTTACCGTGGCGAGGATTTTGGATTATATGATTCGCAGGTACATGATATGAATACGGGGTGGGTGTTTGAGGCGGCTAGCGGAAATGAGATACCGATCAATATTCCCACCAGACTTGATGTTCCGATTGATACTGAATACAGAATCAGCACGTATCTGCCTACAGATTTTCCGGATGGTATGTCCATCATGTATCGCTCGGCACAGCAGTCTGTAAGAGTATTGATAGATGACAACATTATATATGAGCGTGGCTGGGATACGAATCTGTATCCGGGAGATTTCCGCGGTAGTTCATGGAATGTAATCTTGATTCCGCAGGAATATGTGGGACATAAATTGTCTTTTGTGTTATTGAGTCCCTATGAAGAGTATTCCGGTGCGGTTAACCAGGTGCAATACGGACAAAAATCCGATTTGATGTTCTATATCATGAGACAGCAGGCTGTGCAGTTATTTGCAGCTATCGTGATGTTTGCAATCGGAGTCGGACTGTTTTTGTTCCATGGAATGAAGGCGAAGGCAGGAACGAGGAGTGTACATATTACATATCTGGCGTTATTTGCGGTGCTTTGCTCCTTCTATTTGTTTGGTGAGTCCCGTATGATGCAGTTTTTTGTGTCAAATGAGTTTTTGATTACGGCATTACCGTTTGTAAGTGAGATTATGCTTCCGATACCATTGCTGATGTACGTTAGAGAGAAATGGATGCCGCAGCATGGCTGGGTTGCAGTGATGTTTCAGTGGGTTTTTCTCATTGATTTTGTAGTGGTCGTTACATTGCAGATGACAGGACTTGCAGATTTTCTGGAGACGATTATTACATTTCATGTGTCTGTAGTGGCATTGATGATTGCAATCATCACCGTGTCCGGTATTGAGATTATCAAATACAAGCATCGGGAGAGTTATGTATTGGCACAGGCTTTGGGTGTTTTGATATTGGGAAGTGCCGCGGGCATATGGCAGCTGTACCAGGAACCTTCTGCAAACGTTGGTTTTAGCCTGCAGATCGGGATATTGGGATTTGAAATTGTGATGGAAATAGATTCCATACAGAATTTTAATCGTTATGAAGAAAAAATGCGAGAAAGAAAGTACTATGAAAAGTTAGCCTATATAGATGCACTTACTGACGGGCAGAATCGGAATGCATACATGGACCGGATCTTTAAACTGTCCAAGGAAGAAAAACGAAGAGACAGACTGTATTATGCGCTTTATGATGTGAATAATCTGAAAGTCATCAATGATACCTACGGCCATGCAACAGGGGATGATGCCATTCAGCGAACCTACAGATGTCTGGTCAAGGCATTTGGCAGAAAAGGCGACTGTTATCGCATCGGCGGAGACGAATTTGCGGTTATCATGGAAGAGTGCAGGGAAGAGGATTTCTCGACGGCAATAAAATTGTTGGAGCATGAAATCGAATTGAACAATCGAGAGGTTGATTATCAGTTAAGCATTGCGGGAGGATATGCAATATGTGAACCGGATGCTGATGTCAGTTTTGAACTGCTTATGAAACAGGCAGATCAGATGCTGTATAAAAATAAGCACAGGATGAAACTAAGCTCCGGAGTATAAGGTGTATGTGATATGGAACAAGTGATAGAAGATGTAAAAAAATAGTGCTTGCATATTTTTTTGATTTATGCTAGCATATGAGTCAAGTTAAAGAGAAAAGGCAATGAACAAGACTCTTGCCCGGAAAATTAACAGGAATACAGCGTCACCGACTGAGAGCGCTGTTTAATGGAACGGACATAAGGGAACACTTGGGAGCCGGTTGGTCGAATAGGAGCAATTCCCGCTAGGTCAGCACGTGACGCGCGTTAAGCGTATGAGAGGAAGAACGACGGTGTTCTTCAATGCGGGTGGTACCGCGGATTGTTTTAATAGTTCGTCCCAGAGTATTAGTTTATTCTGGGACTTTTTTATTACAAAGATAAAAGATCGGAATTGTAAATTGACATTGCAATTCCGATTTTTTGTTATATATTTTTATAAAACTAAAAGCGGTCGGTGAACCGCATCGCGGAAAAGGAGGATGCACTATGGAATTTATGACAGGCGTAATCAAAAAAGAAACAATGGAAATCGGTGATTTGTTGAATTGTGATATGACAGGAAAGGTAGTAAAAGTCAATGGTGCAGTTCACACTATTCGTGATATGGGAACCGTAGCATTCGTGGTGTTGCGAAAAAGAGAAGGCTTGCTGCAATGTGTATATGAGGAGGGGATTACGGCTTTTGACTTGAAAGAGTTGAGAGAAGCCTCTACAATAGAAGTATCGGGTGTGGTGGCTGCCTCTGAAAAGGCTCCGAACGGAATCGAACTCAGATTAAAGACGATTAAGGTGTTATCGGAACCGACAGAAGCAATGCCGATACCGATTGCCAAATGGAAGATGAATACACATCTGGAGACATTGTTGGATCTGCGTCCGATATCTCTTAGGAACATCCGCGAGCGTGCCAAATTCAAGATACAGGAGGGCATTGTCAGAGGATTTCGGGACTTTCTGTACAGTCAGGGCTTCACCGAGGTCAGGACTCCGAAGATTACTGCAAAGGGAGCAGAGGGCGGCTCCAACATCTTCAAGCTGGATTATTTCGGAAAGAAAGCTGAGCTTGCCCAAAGTCCGCAGCTATACAAGCAGACGTTGGTTGGTGTGTATGACAGAGTATTCGAGACGGCTCCGGTATTTCGAGCAGAGAAGCATAACACAACCAGACATTTGAACGAATATACGAGTCTGGACTTTGAGATGGGCTATATTGACGGGTTTGAAGATGTGATGGCTATGGAGACAGGTGTTATCCAACATATCTTCGGACTGCTTGCACGAGAATACAGCAAGGAACTGAAGATTCTGGATGTAGAGTTGCCAAAGGTCGAAAGGATACCGACGGTACGATTTGATGAGGCAAAGCGCAAGGTATCTGAGAAGTATGACAGACCAATTAGGAATCCATATGATCTGGAACCGGAGGAGGAAGTTCTTATCGGGCGTTATTTCAAAGAGGAATGTGATGCGGATTTTGTATTTGTAACACATTATCCGTCCAAGAAAAGACCTTTTTATGCGATGGATGATCCGACAGATCCGACATTTACATTGAGCTTCGATCTGCTGTTTCGAGGAATGGAGATTACGACCGGCGGACAGAGAATTCATGATTATCATGAGATAATAAAGAAGATGGAAACCCGCGGGATGAGTACGGAAGGTATGGAACATTATCTGATGATTTTCAAGCACGGTATGCCGCCTCATGGCGGACTGGGAATCGGCCTTGAACGTTTCACGATGAAATTGCTTGGCGAAACGAATGTCAGAGAGACAACAATGTTCCCACGCGATTTGAGCAGGCTGGAGCCGTAAGGACAAGAAATGAAGGAGGTTAGAAAGCATGAAAAATGAAATTTCAGATGAAACAATAGAATATGTAGGAATTCTTGCAAAGCTGGATCTTTCTGATGAAGAAAAGGAACAGGCAAAGCAGGACATGGGCAATATGCTTGACTACATTGATAAGTTGAATGAACTTGATACAAGCGGAGTAGAGCCGATGTCTCATGTGTTTCCCGTCGATAACGTATTTCGAGAAGATGTTGTGACAAATGGGGATGAGAGTGTTGCAATGTTGAAGAATGCACCGCAGAGCAAGGAAAATCAATTCCAGGTTCCTGTGACGGTGTAGTTCAAGACTTCGAATAACGTCAATCCTGTTGATGTAAACGAAAATAGGATGCAGATTTCATGTAATTTATCTACAGAAAGCAAGAGGTATCATTATGAATATATACAGCCTGACCGCCGTACAGATCGGCGAGAAAATCAAACAAAAAGAACTTACGGCACCGGAAGTGACGAAAGCATTTTTAGATCGCATTTCCATGCTGGAACCCGCTTATCATGCATTGATTACAGTGGATGCAGAAGGTGCTCTGAAACGCGCACAAGAAGTACAGAAGAAAATCGATGCAGGAGAATTGACGGGACCCTTAGCAGGTGTGCCCATGGTTATCAAAGACAATATGTGCACCAAGGATCTGTTGACAACCTGTGCATCTAAGATACTGGAGAACTTCATTCCAACCTATACGGCTGAGGCGGTTCTCAATCTGGAGGAGGCAGGAGCCATCATTTTAGGCAAGGCAAATATGGATGAATTTGCAATGGGTTCCACGACTGAGACGTCTTACTACGGAGATACCAAGAATCCATATGACAAGGAGCATGTTCCGGGCGGCTCATCAGGCGGAAGCTGTGCAGCAGTTGCCTTAGGCGAATGTGCATTTGCACTCGGTTCGGATACCGGTGGTTCGATCAGACAACCCAGTGGATTCTGTGGTGTGGTAGGACTAAAACCTACTTATGGAACAGTGTCCAGATATGGATTGATTGCATATGGTTCCTCGCTTGATCAGATCGGACCGATTGCCAAAGATGTTACAGACTGTGCGGCAATCCTGGAAGCGATTACTTCCTATGACCAGAAGGATTCCACATCAATGAAGCGTGATGATACGCATTTTACAGAGGCTCTTGTAAATGATGTCAAAGGCATGAAGATTGGTATTCCGAGAGACTATTTGGCAGATGGAATCGATGAGGAAGTCAAGACGGCAATTCTTGCGGCAGCAGAGGTTTATCAGGCACAGGGCGCAGTCATTGAAGAATTTGACCTGGGACTTGTGGAGTATGCAATTCCTGCATACTATGTTATCGCATCAGCAGAAGCAAGTTCCAACCTGGCACGCTTTGACGGTGTGAAATACGGCTATCGTGCAAAGGATTACGAAGGGTTGCATCCGATGTACAAGAAGACTCGTTCAGAGGGCTTTGGTGCAGAGGTGAAGAGAAGAATCATGCTTGGTTCATTCGTACTGAGTTCCGGATATTATGATGCTTATTATCTGAAAGCATTACGCACGAAAGCGTTGATTAAAAAAGCATTTGATCAGGCATTTGAGAAATATGATCTGATCCTTGGACCGACAGCGCCGACAACTGCACCACGCATCGGAGAATCCCTGAGCGATCCGCTTAAGATGTATCTGGGCGATATCTATACGATTTCCGTAAACCTTGCCGGACTCCCGGGTATGAGCATACCGTGCGGAGTAGATGCGAAGGGTCTTCCGATTGGAATGCAGTTGATTGGGAATTGTTATGAAGAAAAGAAACTGATTCAGGCTGCCTATACTTTTGAGCAGACCTTTGGGCATATAGAACCTGCATCTGCCATGAAAGCGGCAGCAAAGGAGGTGGAATAGCCATGAGTAAGCAATATACAACCGTCATCGGTCTGGAAGTTCATGTGGAACTGGCAACCAAGACAAAGATTTTCTGTGGATGTTCCACACAATTCGGTGGGGCACCAAATACACATACATGCCCAGTCTGCACCGGTATGCCGGGCTCTCTGCCTGTACTGAACAAGCAGGTAGTAGAATATGCGACTGCTGTCGGATTGGCAACAAATTGTACGATTACACAATACTGCAAATTTGACCGTAAGAATTATTTCTATCCGGATAATCCGCAGAACTATCAGATATCACAGTTATATCTGCCCATCTGCCGTGACGGACGGGTTGAGATTGAGACAGCCGCAGGAAAGAAGGATATCCGTATCCATGAGATTCATATGGAAGAGGATGCGGGCAAATTGATTCATGATGAGTGGGATAATTCGTCTTTGGTCGATTACAACCGTTCAGGTGTGCCGTTGATTGAAATCGTGTCAGAGCCTGATATGAGGAGTGCAGATGAAGTCATAGCCTATCTTGAGAAGCTTCGTCTGATTATCCAGTATCTCGGCGCATCAGATTGTAAGCTGCAGGAGGGCTCCATGAGAGCAGATGTGAATCTGTCGGTGTGTGAAGTGGGTGCTGCAGAGTTTGGTACGAGAACAGAGATGAAGAATCTGAATTCCTTTAAAGCAATTGCACGTGCAATAGAGGGTGAGAGAGCACGACAGATCGAACTCATCGAAGAGGGTAAGGCAGTTATTCAGGAGACCAGACGTTGGGATGATAACAAGGAGTATTCTTATGCGATGCGTTCCAAGGAAGATGCACAGGATTATCGCTATTTCCCGGAACCCGATTTGGTACCGATGGTCATCAGCGATGAATGGCTGGCTCAGATCAAGTCAAAACAGCCGGAGCTGCGCGATGAGAAGCGAGTCCGGTATAAACAGGAATATGACATTCCCGAATATGACATTGATATCATCACCGGAAGCAAGCATATGGCAGACATCTTCGAAGCAACAACCGCCATCTGCCACAATCCGAAGAAGGTTTCAAACTGGTTGATGGGAGAAACGATGCGTCTCTTAAAGGATCATGAGGAGGATCCGGACGACATCTGTTTCTCGCCTGAGAACCTGGCAAAATTGATTCAACTGACAGACAAGAATATCATCAACTCAACCGTTGCCAAGGAAATCTTTGAGATCATGTACACAGAGGACGTTGACCCGGAGAAATATGTAGCGGACAAAGGCCTTGCAACAGTCAGCGACACAGGCGCGCTCCGTGCAATTGTAGAGCAGGTCATCGCAGACAATCCACAGTCCGTTGCCGACTACAGAAGCGGCAAGGAAAAGGCAATCGATTTCCTGGTAGGTCAGACCATGAAGGCCATGAAAGGAAAAGCCGATCCCGGGGCAGTCAACGCGCTGTTGAAGGAATTGCTGTAAAATCGTGTATCTTGACAAGCATTATCAACTATGATATAAATAATAAGCGGGTCAAAAATGACCCGTTTATTTAGGGGATTGGTCAAGTGGTATGACAAGGGTCTCCAAAACCTTTAGTGGGAGTTCGATTCTCTCATCCCCTGTTTTTAAATCTCGCAAAGTTCAGTAAGAAAGGGACTTGCGGGATTTTTTGTTATACAGAATCGTTTTAGAAAAAACATGGTAAATATTACTGACTTTTACATTGCTTTGTAGTATAATATTTTCAATTACTTTAAGAAAAAACTGGTAGGGGGTATCAGGATGGCTGACAAGAGTGTTTGTCCAAAATGCAAGAAAAAATTGAAGTTGAAAATGCCAGATTTTGCACCGGCTGTGGGTATCAGTTTAAGGATGGAAGCCGTAGCGCGGGCGGGAAAAATCACAAGCCGTTATACATATGTATTATAGTTCTGATTATGATTCTAATTGCTCTGGCTGCTTTAATTGTAATCAAATATCAGGCAGGAGAGTTGTCCATACCATTTCTTTTAAACAATCAAACAACTGAAACAATAGATTTATCAGCGGAAGATGCAGATGATGAGTCCACAGATGCAGAGGATGATGAAGAAGAGCAGATAGATGCAGATTCGGAGAAAGCAGAGGAGGACGCAGCAGCAGAGGCGGCGCCTGCAGCAGAGGATGTAGCAGTTGAGGCTCCTGCAGAAGAAGAGGCACCGATTGAGCCATGGGACATAGACATTTATGGTGAGATTTCATATATTGAGTCGTGGTGTTCTGAGGTAGATAACAATCTTGAATGGTATGATTACTATGATTTTGGTGGAGTGTCCTGTTATGTACAGGAGGCGGGACCGGTGAAAGTTATGGTGAAAAAGGATTATAATGGGTGGAACTATAACAGAGAATACTATGGAAATGGAATTTTCTTTGTGAGAGTGTACAATTTGAGTGAAGAGCATCGATTCTATTTTAGTGAGTCCAGATTGTTCCGTTATGTCGATGAAAATGGGGTGATCCATGATTACGGTTCGGAAAATTGGGCAGATTATGTGGCATTATCAGAGAAGGTGTGCGAAGAACAGTCGACTCTTTATACAGAATTGAGAGAAAAAGTCGCACATGCTCGATAAAGACGAAGCGATGTTAAATACTGCGAGGATGAATAGATGCAATATGATGAGGAGCAACAAAGGACAAAACGGATACTGATTGTGGTTGTATGTATCTTGATTGCGATTATTATTTTATTGCTTATTCTGTTGTTGTCGAGTACATCTGCTTCAAATCAGACAGGATTCTTTGGCCATGATGAAGTTGAAGGAAATGGTAAGACAGAGCAGGAAGGACATGAGGATGGTTCTGCAGAGGATGATTCTTCAGATGTTGAACAGGAGGTTACGACTCTGGTTTGTGTACCGGCAGAATATATGTCTCTGCGTAAGAAGCCCGGTTTGGGTGATGATGTGATATCTCAATTGTATGCAGGGACTCGTTTGGAGTGGTATGGGGAGACAGAGACTGTTTCCGACACTGATTTTTATAAGGTAAAGGTAATAGATACCGAAGAAGAGGGATATGTGGCAGCAAGCTTTTGTGTGGAAGAGATGTATCCCTATCAAGAGAATGAATTATCGATTGTTGAAGTCAATGATAGTCTGTATACATATGATATGATGGCGGAAGATGTCAAGGAACTTTGCAATAAGTATCCGGATTTCCTGTCCTATGAGGTGTTAGGCCGCAGTCGCGATGGGAGAGAAATCTATGAAGTGACGGTCGGTAATCCTGATGCGGTTAATCATGTTATGGTTCAAGCGGGGATTCATGGCAGGGAATATATGACTTCACAATTGGCCATGAGACTGATCGAGTATTATGCGTGTTATTGCGAGCGTGGGAATTACGATGATATTTCTTATCAGGAACTATTTGACCGAACAGCCATTCATGTGATTCCGATGTCCAATCCCGATGGCATTTCAATCAGCCAGCTTGGGCTCAGTGGAATTAGGGACGAAAATTTGATGCAGTCCATATATGATTGCTATGAGAGGGATAAGTGGTATTTGACACTTGAGGTAAATTCAACAGGTGATACGGAGTGGGCAGATCATTATAAAGAGAGTGGTTTTGATCTGGTTGCTGCCGGATATACAGAAGTGATTCCTTTTGAAGAGTATTTGAAAATATGGAAAGCCAATGCGGCGGGAATTGATCTGAATAATAATTTTGATGCCAATTGGTCCGATATTGACCTGAAGCAGGAACCGTCATTCCATAGTTTCAAGGGATATGAGCCGGTATCCGAACCGGAAACGCAAGCGCTGGAGAGACTTGCATTAGAAAGAGATTATCGATATTTTATCAGTTATCATTCCAGAGGACAGATCATTTATTATGATACAGACGGTAATCAGCAGAGTACGACGGAGGCATCTGAGAATCTGGCGACTTTGATGGAGAATTCACTCAAGTATCCTAAGGTATCGACGAAAAAGGGTTATAATGTAAATCAAGGAG
>CAZWXS010000070.1:0-10708 GCA_964638005.1 uncultured Lachnospiraceae bacterium | reverse complement strand
TGGGCCTGATGGATGAATTGTCAGGAACAGAAAATCGTATTTCTTATGCACGTACGGAATATAATGCAGCAGTTACTGCTTATAATATGGCTATCCGCAGATTTCCGGGCAATATCTTTGCCGGTATTTTCGGATTTGAAAAAGCAGACTTTTTCGAAGCGGCAGAGGGAGCACAGGAGGTGCCGGAGGTGAACTTTGAGCAGTAAGAAATCAGACAAAAAGGAATCAAAAGGGAAAAAGTATCTGAAAAAGTGTCTATATGGTTTTGGGATAATCAGTGTGCTCGGAACCATTCTTATGACATGGTTTCTGAGCGAAACGATAACAATGCAGTACCCGGAACCGACCAGCAATTTCTATATCGAAGATTACAGTGGCGTGTTTACTGAAGAGACGGAAACTTATATTATGGAACAGGCTGTGGCACTGAATCAGGCAACGAAGGCGCAGATTGTTGTCATGTCTGTACCGGATACGCGGTCGGACAGCTTGGAAGTTTACAGCTATAAAATCGCAAATGATTGGAAAATCGGAGATGCGGAACTTGACAATGGCGTACTGCTTTTATTTACGACGACAGAACCGCATGTCAGACTTGAAATCGGCAGAGGACTCGAGGGCTGTCTTCCGGATTCAAAAAGCGGACGGATTCTGGATACTTGGGCGGTAGATGCCAAGGATAATGGCAGATGGAATAAAGCAGCTGTAAATACCTTTGTAACAGTTGCACAGGAAATATATGCAGAATACGGTCTGGAGGCTCCGGCTTCTCTGGATACAGTTGATGTCGCAGAAGAAGAGGTAAGCGGGACGACGATGGCAGATGCAGTATTGCCGGAGGTGATCGTGGAAAAGAATACAGAACCGTTCTGGCTGCAGATTATCACAGCTTTTATTGTATTTTGGATTGTGGCTTTTATTCCGTATCTCATTATTTGTTTGATAATTTATCTGTCAGCGAACAGTACAGGAGGTTCTTCATCCTCCTCGGGCGGCTGGTATAGCTCCGGCGGCGGCTTCGGCGGAGGCGGAGGAGGCGGCTATTCCGGAGGAGGCGGCAGCTTCGGCGGAGGCGGTGCCAGTAGATAGGAGTATTTGCAACGCCCGTTGCAAAAGCGGAGAGGTATGAAACGATGCGGATTGATCAGGAACAAAACAGATTGGTGATCTCACATGAAGGAACAAGGGTCTTGATTGATGCCTGGGGCGAAGACGGCCTTCGTGTCAGAATGACGGCACAGACGGAGATGGAGCCGGAGGATTGGGCACTCAGTGAGCCGGTAGATGCGTGTGATCCGGAAATTATATTTGAGGAAGTGGATGTAACAGATCCGTGGTATCAGGCAGAGGAATTTTCCTGTTATCATCAGCGAGCCGTACAGGCAATGATCAGGAATGGGAAAATATCTGCAAAGGTCAATACAGAAGGCTGGCTCAGTTTTTATAATCAGAATGGAGCATTATTGACTGCGGAATATTGGAGAAACCGTAATCGGATCAACCGGTATTGTGTACCGCTTCGTGTGGAAGGGCGTGAACTGAAGCCGATTCCGGGCATGACAGACTTTATGTTAACCGCACGCTTTGAAGCATTTGATGATGAGAAGATTTATGGTATGGGACAGTATCAGCATAAGCATCTGGATAAGAAGGGTGCAGTGCTGGAATTGGCACACCGCAATTCACAGGCGAGTGTTCCCTTTATGATTTCCAGCCGTGGCTACGGAATGCTGTGGAACAATCCTGCGGTCGGTGAGGTTAAATTTGCTACCAATATGACGGAGTGGACTGCAAAGAGTACCAAGAAACTTGATTATTATATTACGGCGGGAGATACGCCTGCGGAGATCGAATATCATTACAGTGCGGTGACAGGGCGCACACCGATGATGCCGGAGTATGGTCTGGGCTATTGGCAGTGCAAACTGCGCTATCGTAATCAGGAAGAACTGTTAAATGTAGCGCGGGAACATAAAAGACGAGGCCTTCCGATGGATGCCATTGTGGTTGACTTTTTTCATTGGACAAGGCAGGGAGATTTTAAATTTGAGCCGCGCGACTGGCCGGATCCGGAGGCAATGGTACGGGAATTAAAGGAACTCGGAATCGAAACGGTTGTATCCGTGTGGCCGACGATAGATGAAAAAAGTGAAAATTATGGAGAAATGAAAGAGCAGGGCTATCTTGTCAGGGCTGACCGTGGGATGGAGCAGCATATGACATGGATGGGAGACACGGTCTTCTATGATGCAACGAATCCGGGAGCACAGAAATTTGTCTGGGAACGCTGCAAGGAGAATTATTATCAAAAGGGAATCCGCTGTTTTTGGTTGGATGAGGCAGAGCCGGAATATGGTCCGTATGATTTTGATAATTACCGCTACTATAAGGGACCGGCATTACAGTGTACCAATATTTATCCTCTGATGTATGCAAAGGGCTTTTATGATGGTTTAAAGGAAGCAGGCGAAAAGGAGATTATGAGTCTGGTTCGCTGCGCATGGGCAGGAAGTCAGAAATATGGTGTGCTGACATGGTCAGGTGATATCCATTCTTCGTTCCGGTCTATGAGAGAACAGCTACAGGCGGGACTCAGCATGGGCATTGCCGGTATTCCGTGGTGGACTTCGGACATTGGTGGCTTTCTTGGCGGGGATATCAAGGATCCTGATTTTCAGGAACTTTTGCTGCGCTGGTTTGCATGGGGCGCGTTTTGTCCGGTATTTCGTATGCATGGAGAGCGTTCGCCTTGGTATGAGCGTGAAGAAGAGTTTATTGATGGTGTCAGACAGCTGACCTCGGGACAGGATAATGAGGTATGGAGCTTTGGCGAAGAAAATTATGAGATCTTAAAGAAGTTCCTTTTCTTAAGAGAGCAGATGCGTCCGTATATACGGAAGTGTATGAAGGAAGCCAGTGACAACGGAAGTCCGGTCATGCGTCCGATGTTCTATGAATTTCCAAAGGATCCAGCATGTTATGATGCTGAGGATCAATATATGTTTGGATCAAAACTTCTGGTTGCCCCTGTTATGGAGGCACATGTGACCAAGAGAAACGTGTATCTGCCACAGGGCTGCAGATGGAAGGAAGCCGGGACACAGAAGATCTATGATGGTGGAACTGTGGTTGCGGCTGCTGCGCCGATCGATGTCATTCCGGTGTTTGAGCGGGTTGATGAAGAGATGGTATCATACTAAAATAAAAATATATGTTGGGGGATAGTATGGAAAGAGAAAAATTCGGATCCAGACTGGGATTTATCTTGATTTCCGCAGGCTGCGCCATCGGCTTGGGAAATGTGTGGAGGTTTCCGTATATTGCGGGCAAGAATGGCGGTGCAGCATTTATATTGATCTATCTGTTGTTTCTGATCATATTTGGTATTCCCATTATGTCGATGGAGCTTGCCGTCGGAAGGGCAAGCAAGAAAAGCATTGCAAAGGGATTTGATGTACTGGAGCCACAGGGCACCAAGTGGCATCTGATGAAATATCTGGGGATTGCGGCCAATTATCTGCTGATGATGTTCTATACGGTGATTGCAGGCTGGATGATTGCGTATTTGAAGATGTTTATCTGCGGAGAGTTTGAGAATACGACGCCATCTCAGATCAGTGCCATTTTTACCGAACTGCAGCAAAATCCGGTGAAAGAAATCCTTTATATGACAATCATAATCGTAATTGGTTTCGGAATCTGTGCGCTCGGACTGCAAAAGGGAGTGGAGCGGATTACAAAGGTAATGATGGTGCTCTTATTTGCTGCTATGATCATGCTTGTAATCAGAGTATTGTCTTTGGAAGGGGCAATGGAAGGAATTCGGTACTATCTGGTTCCTGATTTTCAAAAGGTTCATGAAATCGGACTGCAAACCGTCATCATGGATGCATTGGGACAGGCATTTTTCACCTTAAGCATCGGCGTCGGTTCCATGCAGATATTCGGCAGTTATATTGGGAAAGAGAAAAGCCTGTTTGGAGAATCCATTGTGATTGCTTCGTTGGATACACTTGTAGCGATCATGGCGGGCTTTATTATCATTCCGTCCTGCTTTGCCTTTGGAATTGATCCGGGAGCGGGCCCTTCATTGATTTTCATTACGCTGCCAAATGTGTTCGGGGCAATGCCGTTCGGGCGGATATGGGGAATCTGTTTCTTCCTGTTTATGCTGTTTGCAGCAGTGTCTACCGTCGTCGCGGTATTTGAAAATATTGTTTCCATAAACATGGAATTGTCCGGAAAAAGCAGAAAGGCAGTATGCATCAAAAACATCGGCTTGATGTTCCTGTTGGCGCTGCCGTGTGCACTTGGTTTCGGCGTACTCAGTTTTATTCAGCCATTTGGTGCAGGCACAGGGATTTTGGATCTGGAAGACTTTATCATGAGCAATAACTTCCAGCCGATCGGAGCGCTTATCTTTGTGGTTTTCTGCACCTGGAAATACGGCTGGGGCTGGGACAATTTTGAAAAGGAAGTCAACACGGGAAGCGGATTCCGGCTGCCGAAGTGGGCGAAGTTCTACCTGAAATTCATTGTTCCGTTGCTGATCTTGTACATTTTAATCAGTGGATATATATCGTTCTTTGCATAAAGGAAGGAAATCATAAGTCGAATTATGTGTTGATAGCAGTAAGACAGTTAAAGAAAATGTTCTATGAAAAAGGGATTCAGATTTGGGCACCTGCTTATGAGTGGGTGCTTTTTTACGCCGCTTGACATTCTTCAAGAGAACGGCAAGTATGGTGCATGAATCAGTACAGAAGCATATGGCGAAAAATAGTTAGTACAGATTGCTCTTGACTTCCTATATTTGATTGTTATAATAAAGTTAAAGAGGTTCACAATGCGATATATAATTCCACAATGTGAAACAACATGAAAAAGAAACATATATAAAATCAGAAAGTGTGATTTGATGGAAAAGGAGAAAACTGTGCAGAAGGTATTTGATCTATTATCTCTGGGAGAGATTTTACTGCGATTATCACCACCGGATAATGAGAGGATCGTACGCGGAGATACATTCGAAAAGCAGGTCGGCGGTGCAGAGCTGAATGTTGTATCGGGCGTGTCATTGCTAGGTCTTCGAACCGGAATCATCTCGAAGATTCCGTCCAGCAGCATCGGAATCTTTGCAAAGAATAAGGTTCGTTTTATCGGAGTGAGCGATGATTTTTTGACGTATGACAGCAGCAGAGATGCCAGACTGGGCATTTATTATTATGAGAACGGTGCATATCCGAGAAAGCCCGGTATTGTTTATGACCGTATGCACAGTTCCGTTAATAAGATCGATATTTCTGAATTTCCGGAAGGGATTTTTGAGTCAACGAGGTGCTTCCATACTTCGGGAATCACATTGGCGCTTGGCGAACAGTTCCGCAAGACCGGTATTGAGATGATCAAAAGGTTTAAGGAGGCAGGCGCGATGATTTCCTTTGATGTGAATTTTCGTCTGAATCTGTGGTCAGGTGAGGAAGCCAAAGCCTGCATTGAAGAGATTCTGCCTTACGTGGATATCTTTTTCTGTTCGGAAGATACGGCCAGATTGACGTTTGAAAAAGAAGGAGATGTGCAGTCGATCATGAAGAGCTTTGCGAAGGAGTATCCGATCTCTGTGATTGCATCGACGCAGAGGATCGTGCACAGTCCGAAGCTGCATAGCTTTGGCTCTGTGATTTATGATGTCAAGGCGGACAGGTTTTACGAGGAGGAGCCATACCGTAATATTGAGGTGGTTGACCGCATCGGAAGCGGAGATGCATATGTTTCCGGTGTGCTCTATGGATTGCTGGCACAAGACGGTAACTGTGAGAAAGCGTTGCGCTATGGAAATGCGAGCGGTGCAGTCAAGAATACGATCCCCGGAGATATGCCGTCACTCAACCGAAGCGAGATTGAAAACATCATCCTGGATCATGAGAACACGGGTATTCAGATGGAAATGAATCGATAATAGAATGAGTAGGTCAATAGAAGCAGGTGGATCAGTTCCACTCTGCTTCTAATTTTTTCTGCGTCTCTAAGACATCTTTTGCAAATGAGGCAATTCGTTCATCGGACATACGACCGGCCGGGGCAGAGATGCTGAATGCATATTCCGGTTTTCCGTTGTAGTCTTTGATACAGGCAGCGATGCAGCGAACCCCCAATTCATTTTCTTCGTCATCCAAAGAATAGCCTTGTACATGTACCTGTTTCAGATGTTTTTGCAATTCTGTAAAACTGGTGATGGTGTGAGGGGTCAGTTTATAAATCTCACTTTCATCCCAGATTGCTTTCACATCTTTCGGATCCATTTCCGCCAGAAGTGCCTTGCCGACGCCGGAACAGTAGAGAGGAATCCTCTTTCCGACTTTGGAGACCATACGGACAGAGTTGCTCTGGGACTCTACTTTATCAATATAGACGGCATCCAGTCCGTCTATCTGAACCAGATGGACGGTTTCGCCGCATTTGGCAACCAGCTCTTTCAAATGCGGCCTTGCAATGTCTGCAATGTCGTTCTGTGTCAATAACTGATTGGCAAGATCCCAGATTTTAAATGTCAGACTGTACTTGGAGGTTTCCGGATTCTGCTTAACATATCCCATGCAGATGAGAGAGTTGAGAATACGATGAACAGTGCTTTTGTTCAGTGACAAAGCAGAAGACAATTCCATAAGACCTGTCGGGCCGGCTTCTGCTAAGACCTCCAGTGTCCGAAAGAGACGATCCGCTACCTGGATCGGGTTTTTCTCGGGTACTTCTGATTTATGTTCCATAATAGTACCTTCTTTCTGCTAATCTATGGGAAGCATGATTCTTTATGATAAAATCGAGTTCCACAATATGAAACAACTATAAGATAAAAGTGCAGGAAAGTCAACTACATCAATCCCCCACTGCCACGCCCCATATTGTTAGAAAGATGGAAAAATGGTATAATGTGTAGGAATATTGAACAGGGGGAAGAGGAGATGCATTTTGCCATAACAGATGATATGACTTCTGACAGGGAGCGTCTGAAAGAGGCGATTCTATCCGGATGTGCCGGTCAAAATATTTCGGCAGACTGTTCGCTCTATGAGAGTGGAGAAGCATTTCTGGCAGATTTTAAGCCGGGATATTATGATGCGGTTTTTCTGGACATCATAATGCCGGGTAAATCAGGCATCGAGGTGGCAAAGCAAATCCGGGCGATGGGGCATGAACTTCCGCTTATTTTCACAACGACAGAGAAGGATTTTGCTCTGGACGGGTATGAGGTCCATGCGATGGATTATTTGATCAAACCCATACAGGCAGACAAGGTATTCTGGTGTCTGCAGCAGTTGAAAAGATATCAATCGGTTCCTTCCCACATTGAGGTTCGGGCAGTGCTTGGACGTGGGGTTTCTGTTCCATAGCCGGTGGCTCTGGATGATATTTTCTATGGAGAATATGAAAAGCACAGCGTCTGTCTGCATACTGCTTCCGGCATCGTTCGTACCACGCTCTCTTTTGGGGAGTTGGAAGAACTCCTGCCAAAGAGCGGGCGCTTTTTGACGTGTAACCGTGGGATTTTAGTCAATCTGTCACAGGTGGGGCGTGTGGAGCAGGAGAGCCTTCTATTGTCAAATGGAGAACGGCTTCCGATCAGTCGCCGAAGACATCGGGAGATTCTGGAGGCCTTTGCGGCTTATACTTTTGAACAGACCAGAAAAGGAGGATGGCGCTGATGGGATTTTTAATGCCGGCTCTGGGTCTGATGATCCGTACATTGCCGTATCGTATCCTTTCTTATTATCCCTTACGCAATCGGATCCGCTTTCCGCTCTGGGTCGTAGTACTGATGATCGGAAGTACGGAACTCATAGAGATGTTCCTATATGGTTATGCTGTTTCTATGGGCGGTTCGGGAAGAAGTATTGAATTATTGTTTGGCCCGATCTGTATGGCTACCTATTTTATCTGTATCAAGGCAGATTGCTTCAGACTGCTGTTTCTCTATCTCTTTTTTACTGATTATCTGATGATGGTCTGGGGGCTTGCTGCATTTATAAGCAGTCGATTGTTTTTCGTAACAGGAGCTTTGTTTGATGAATTTTGGAGCATGGGTCTTCATCTTGTGCTTTTTGCTGTCACGGCGCCCTGTATGATCTGGTTTCTAAGCCGCATCAAGGATCTTGTCTTTCGGATCGAAGCGCCGGCACTGTGGCATACCATTTGGTTGATTCCCGCATTTACCTCTGTGATCGTATTGTTGTTTACCGGTGGTTTCAGACCGGAAGAGGCAATGCAATGGAAGTTTTTGATTGCGAGGGTATTTTTGCTGTTGAGCATGTTTGTGGTTTTCTATATTTTATTGTATTCGTTGGGCAGCATTCAAAAACAGGCTGTGCTTGCAGAGAGAGCCAGTCGGCAGGAGCAGACCATTGCACTTCAACAGGCACAGTATGTGCAGATGCAAAAGACCATTGAGGCGACCAGAACCGCCAGACATGATTTGCGTCAGCATCTTCGTGTGATACAGGCATTTCTGGATCATGGAGATAAGGATGCCTTGAAGGATTACATTGCATCATATCGGGCAGAACTTCCGATGGATACAGGGGAGTCCTATTGCAAAAATTATGCAGTAGATGTGTTGGTACGTTATTATGCCGAGGAAGCCGGAAGGCATCATGTCTCATTTTCGGCGCGTATGGATCTTCCTGAGGTGCTGCCGGTTCGCGAGCCGGAATTTTGTGCCATGCTGGGAAATCTTCTGGAAAATGCACTGGAAGCGTGTAAGTCGCAGACGGAGCAGGCCCCCTATATCGTGCTCAATGCAGGGATGAACGGACATTGTATATCCGTAACTGTGGATAATAGTTGTGCGGCAGAGCCGCGTCAGCAGGATGGACATTTCTTGTCTTCCAAACATGAAGGGTATGGTACCGGAACAATCTCTGTTCAGTCGACGGCTGAGCGCTATGACGGGGTTTCGAATTTTGTATATAAGAACGGCGTCTTTTCTGCCTCTGTACTGTTGACATCGCATTGACCGTTTGACGATTTCTTTGACCGCTTGCGTAATATTGATTGCTGTCATTCATTTCCGAATGTTAAACTAAATCTGTATACTTAATCGTTTTATGTGACGTAAGAATGCAGAAACGGATTGTTTGGAAAGGGAGAAATGAAATGAAGAACAGAAAAAAGATAAAAATCATGGCCATTTGTTTATTGGTGATGTCTATGACAGCAGCAACAGCTTGTGCGATGAGTACTGTACCGGCAGAAGAAACTGTGGCAGAAACCATAGCGGAAGAAACAGCAACGGAAGCAGCAATAGAAGAAGTTGCAGTGGAAGAAACAGCAGATCAGGGAGAACAGGCGTTGGTGCCGCGGAGACTGCCATTAAACAGAGTGGTTCAGAATCCTTATATGGGTAACGTGGATTCCATCATACATAATGATTCCTATAGTTCAGATGTAACATCGACGGTAGTTCCGCTGGGAATTGATACGGAAGTCAGTCTTGAACTGGATAATCAGGGACAGAATGCGACCCCGAATGCGTTTTTTGATAATAACGGAAATACCATTGCGACTTTCCAGGGTGGCATTTCTATCAAGGATCTGTCTACAGATGAAGCAAAGGTTCTGGGTAGCTTTATCCCGATGCAGGCCGAGGGAGAAAATTATTTTGTACAGACTTCATATGCTTTTGTGGATGAGAAGAACCGTATTGTTGCACCGACTTCTCACGGACATATCATCATTCTGGAGACGACGGATGATACCAGTGAGATTCTTCCTGTATTTCATAAAGTAATGGATGTAGATATCGTCTCAGCGGCAAAGGATGTATTGGGTACAGAGACGGATACCAATCTGTTGAGCATTATCTATGACTATCAGGGAAATCTCTGGTTTACGACAGGTGGTTTCAGAATCGATCCATCTCGCTATGCACCGGGTTTTCTGGGATATCTTTCCCGTGAATATATAGATGCGGCATGCAATGGAGAAAGCGTCAATGCGGCAGACCATCTGTATTTTAAGAAACTGACAGAGGGAGAAGGCTGTGAAAACGGTATTTCTTCTAATCCGTCGGGGGCAGTGATCTTGACCAATAAGACTTGCTATATGTTGAATGCGCAGGATGGAGTGGAAGTTACATGGCAGTATGACTATGAGAGCAATGGTGCAAATGATGCGACCGGAGAATATGCTGGCGGCGGTTTGGCATGGGGAAGCGGAACGACACCGACGTTAACGACGGAACTGGTTCTTTTTACAAATAACATGGATCCGGTTGAATTGATTGCATTGTCATCGGAAACCGGAGAGGAAGTTGCCCGGACACCGGTATTGGAGAAACTCCCGGAGGGGACGCCTGTTTCTGTAGAAAATTCTATTATTGTTTATGCAGGAGATGAGGAGAGGACTTCGGTTCTTGTATGTAACTGGTTTGGTGCGGGAAGTGCCGGACTGGCAGATCCGGATTCGGATTCATCTGTGCAGACATATGAGGCTCTCTATAGTCCGGAATGGACGGCACAGGGAGGAATCATGATTGCCCCGGGTATAGAACGTGTGGATGTTGTGAAACAGGGCAGTGAATACAGTGTGGAGAAAAAGTGGTTCCGTGATGACATCAGGGATACTGCAATGATCAAGCTTTCAACGGCAACCGGATACTTGTATGGATATTGGCAGGACTTAGAGACTACGATGTGGGGATTTCAGATCCTGG
>CAZWXS010000069.1:0-10844 GCA_964638005.1 uncultured Lachnospiraceae bacterium | reverse complement strand
TGAGACGGCCAAGGATGGCCGTTCGAACCGCCCCGTCCGGTACCAATATACATCAACGCTTTACTTAGGAATACAACGGTTATTCATCCATGAGGAAAACATAGCCTCCATCTGCTTCACTTGGCGTCCGTTTACCAATTCCCTGCCCATTAAATTGAAATTCACCCCGCCATGCACCTCGATAGTATGGAATTCAGAGTCCTTCAATATTTTCTTGCCGTGGCAAGAGAACAGAGTATCTCGGGAGCTGCAGAATTTCTGCACCTCTCCCAGCCTACCCTGTCCAGACAATTAAAAGAGCTGGAAGAGGAATTAGGAAAACAATTATTCATTCGTGGAAATCGCAGAATCACTCTGACTGATGAAGGGATGCTCCTGCGCAAGCGAGCAGAGGAAATCGTAGATCTGGTTCGAAAAACAGAAGATGAAATTACTGTTTCTGATGAGACCATAACAGGAGACATTCATATCGGAACCGGTGAAACAGATGCCATGCGTCTGATCATCAAAGCTGCACAACATCTGAAAGAGGAATACCCTGAGATTCATTATCACATTTCAAGTGACGATGCACAGGATGTCGTGGAACGACTGGATAAAGGGTTGATTGATTTTGGAGTCTTGATTGGACAGGTTGATATCTCGAAATATGATTATATTCCATTTCAGATTCAGGACACATGGGGTGTACTAATGCAGCAGGATAGTCCGCTCGCAAAAAAGGATTATATTGTACCGGAAGATTTATGGGATAAGCCGATTATTATCTCTCGTCAAGTAGTCGACAACAGTGATCTTGGGAAATGGCTGCAACGCAAAATGTCCTCTCTGAACATCGTAGCAACTTATAATCTGATCTATAATGGCTCTCTGATGGTCGATGAGGGGCTGGGCTATGCACTTTGTCTCGATAAACTCATCAATATGACCGGAAACAGCCATCTGTGCTTCCGACCTCTGAAACCGGAATTGAAGGTAAACCTCAATATTGTATGGAAGAAATATCAGGTTTTCCCTAAGGCTGCCGAAAAATTCTTAGAACAAATACAGAGGGAATTCTGATTCCCTCTGTTGCATAACATCAATTGTAAAACCAGCACTCTAATATTCAATTCCTTCTCTTGCTGCAACCCCTTTCTCATAAGGGTGTCGTATCGCTTTCATCTCTGTAATATAATCCGCATGTTCCAAAAAGAATTCGGCAGGATTGCGCCCTGTAATTACCAGTTCCAATGCTTCCGGCTTTCTGCAGATTAGTTCCTTCACCATTTCTTTCGAGATCAGATTCCAATCATAGGGGTAAGTCAATTCATCCAATACCAGCAGATCACATTCGCCTTCATTGACTAGATCGGTCACACCCTTCAAAAGTTGATTGTGAACTTCTGTAATCTCTTCCTGATCAGAGTTACTCATTTGCGCATAGAATCCAAAGTCCTGTTCGCTACGCAGAATCGTCACATTTTCCAACTGTTTCAAGACATTCAATTCGCTGGTTGCTCTGCCCTTCATGAATTGCACAAAAGCCACTCTGCGTCCTGCTCCCACCGCCCGAATACACAGACCGATTGCCGCAGTCGTCTTTCCTTTTCCTTCGCCCATATATACATGTATCAATCCCTGTTTCATATCATATCTTCCTTCTCAGACTCATGTTCCCATCTCAAAACTCTGCTTGAAATCCATGCCTGCCTGTGCTACAATCTTATTGTAAGGTGGTAATAAGTTCACCCCTTGCATAATGAGTAGTCAAAAAATAAACCGCACACTTTGCTAGAGGGGCGGTTTATTTTTTATGCTTTAAGCCTAAAATCAGGGTTATCACACTCACCAACATAATCACAAATGTAAATAGATCTCCATAAGTAACCATAGGCAACACCCCCTTCCTCTCGACAAGGGGCAACCGTTCCCACCTAATATTTAGTATAGCATATACTTCCGCAGTAAGCAAACAAATGTTCTGTTATTGATGAAATATTTTCTGGTATCCATACGTCAAATGAAATCCTTCGCCACTCTTGTTCGGACAATCCGCACGCGTACAATATTGGCAGATTCCCTGACACTCCTCATCTTTCCTCTCGGTTGTCTCTGCAAAAAACACAACACTTTTCTTCGGAAGCAATACACTATATTCATTACAGGAAATCCGGTTTTGATCCAACATAGATAGCACCCTCGCCATTTCCTCCATCGGAACTTTCTCTCCTATAAAATGGTACCTCTTAATATAACATCCATACTCCTTCGCATACTGCTGATTTAACTTTTCATACAAGCTTAGCAACACCTCATTACAGATGCATTCCATCATATATGCTGCTGTCAGATTTTCATTTTCCAGATATACTTCCTGTTGCTTGTCCACCTCGGTGCCCAGTGTCATTGCCATCAGTTCAGCCTGCTCCACCGGCAGTTTATCATACTCCACTCTTGCAACTGTTTTATGTTCAACTTCAATATACTGAGCATTCTTTGCAATACAGAAATACACTTCCTCCCACATCGCCGCAAGCTGCTCTATATCATCTGTTCCATAATGATACTTCTTCGCCAGTTGTTTGACATCCATTAAATCTCCGGAAAATAATAATTGCATGACCTCGACCTCCGCTTATTCAAGCATAAATCAAAAATCATGCAATCTCAACTACTTTATTTCTTCTACTATAATCTCCTGTCCGGCTACATACTTACGTTCCATCTGATGCCGTGCTTTACGATTCTCAACCGTATCAAAAATAATTGAAAAATCATAATCCTCCGGATACAACTGCGAAGCTGCCACTTTGAGTTTCAACCGTTTGTGATTGAACTCAAATTTCTCCTTTGCAATCTGCACAAGCACATTTCCCTGTGCATCTGCCGGTCTGACCACGATTCCGATCTTTCCATCAGGCAATACCTCCACACTGTCGCCTCGTGTAAATTCTTCTCCGTGAACTGCTTCCCGCTTGACCTCCTGTATCCGCACGACTTTCGGGGCACTTTCTTTTTTCAGTCCGCTGTCCTTCACATCCAGTTCCAACTCCTGCTTCAATCCATCTGACACTTCTCCATAGGCCTCTTTTGCCGCAATCCGCAGCATGGAAGCCGGAACGCCGAGACGCTTCGCAATGTAAAGGGCACAACTATCTCCTGCCTTGCCGATTTCCAAGGTATATAACGGACGCAGGCTGTCCCTGTCAAATGCCATTCTTGCATTCATGATTTCCGGATAGCGGTTCGCATACTCCTTAACCTCCGGATAATGTGTTGTTACAAGGAACAGACAGTTACTCTGCCGCAACTGCTCCAGCACCGCAATGGCAATGCCCATACCCTCTGCCGGGTCTGTTCCGGAACCAAGTTCATCCAATACCACCAGACTCTCCCGATTCACCACCTTCAATATTCCCAGCACATTCTTGATATGCGCCGAAAAAGTAGACAGATTATCGGAAATATTCTGACCGTCACCCACATCACACAACACCTGGCTCCGCATCGGAATCTCCGCCTGTTCACAAGGTACATGCAGCCCCGCACATGCCATCAGGCTCATCAGGGCAACTGTTTTGATTGCAACCGTCTTACCGCCTGTATTTGGGCCCGTAATGATGACACCACGGATTTCATCACCAATACTAAAATTCAGCGGCACGCATTCTTCCTCTGCCAGTAACGGATTCCTTGCATTAACCAGTCTCATTCTGTCTTCTGTATTGATTGTCGGTTCAATTGCCTTTTGGTCAACCGATAACTTTCCTTTGGCAAATACAAAGTCCAGATCAGCCAATACCCTGATATCCTCACGAATGACCTCTTCCTGCTCCGAAATCTGCTCCATCAGCACATACAAAATGCGGCGTACTTCCGTGTCCTCGTCCATCAACAGCAGTTCATACTCTTCCTGCAGTCTCGCAACCACCTCCGGTTCGATGAAAAATGTTGCTCCGGTTGCTGACTTATCAATGACACTGCCGGTAATCTTATTTCGATATTCCTTCTTTACAGGGATACAGATCCTGTTATTTCTTCTGACTAAAAAGGAATCGGCCAAATATGCCTTATTGCTCTGCAGCGTCTTCTCCGCTTTGTCGTTGATCTTATCCTTCAACAGTTCCAGACTTCGGCGGATGTCCCGAAGTGTTCCGGTTGCATAATCATCCACCCTGCCATCTCTGATGCTTCGCTCGATTTCTGCATACAAGTTCTCCGGAAATACCAGATTATCGCTGTAAAATGCCAGTCCAATCTGTTTTTCCTTGCCTTTTTCAAGGTAAGACTTCATCCGTTTTACCGCCACCAGAAAGACACCGATTGCCTCCATCTCTTCTGCCAACAATAATTCGCCCAACACCGCTCTGTCCACGAACTCCTTCACACGCTCCATCCGTGGAATCGGTGGTGCTCCGACCTCGTCTAACATCATTCTCGCCTGCGTCGTATCACGCTGACTCTTCTTCAATTCCGATTCATGAAGCGTTGGTGCAAGCTCTGCCGCACGTTGCTTTGCCTCATCTGTATTTGCATATTCCGCGAGTAAATTCTTAATATATTCAAATCCTGTAATTTCAAATGTCTGATTCATTGTAATTGCTTCCCTTCTTCTAATAACCCAGTGCTTATCCGAACGCACCAAGTAACTATATCCTAAAAAATGAGTACAAAAAAAGAAAACCGGAATCATTCAAGGTACAAAAACAAAACATTTGACCGCTCTTCATACGAGCAGTTCAAATCCTTTAACACCTTCTTCAATTCACTGTTTTCTTACGCAATTACAATTAACAAAAAATACCTCTTTCGATGTTGGCAATTTCCAACTACTTCTATATCAATTGACGATAGTTTATCACCCACCGCCTGACTTGTCAAGCCTGGCGTAAAACACACCCAGACCACACTGTGCTCTGAAACCGCCTGCCCCATGCAGTCCGATTGCTGACGGCAGCACCTGCGGATCATATGTGATCTGAAATAAATTTCCCAGACAAGTCAGCATCGTCCTTGCACAGTTGATATCCTCTTTCCAATACAATTCATGAACCATTTCTCTGATGTGTTCCATTCCCGTACCTCTACGCTCCAAGTTCCATACCGGTATACAACTGATAATACTTGCCCTTTTCGTCAATCAGTTCATCATGTGTACCACGTTCAATGATCTTGCCCTGTTCCAATACCATAATACAATCACTGTTCTTAACCGTAGAAAGTCTGTGGGCAATGACGAACGTTGTTCTGCCATGCATGAGTTTATCCATACCTTCCTGCACGATTTTCTCAGTTCTGGTATCAATCGAACTCGTTGCTTCATCCAGGATCAGTACCGGTGGATCGGCAATCGCTGCACGGGCAATCGCAAGCAGCTGTCTCTGACCCTGACTCAGGTTTGCACCATCGCCTGTCAGCTGCGTGTTATAGCCATCCGATAATTTTCTGATAAAACTGTCTGCATTTGCAAGTTTCGCTGCTTCAATGACTTCTTCATCCGTTGCATCCAATTTACCATAACGAATATTTTCCATAACCGTACCTGTAAATAAATGCGTATCCTGCAATACGATACCCAGTGAATGACGCAGATCGTCCTTCTTGATCTTATTGATATTGATTCCATCATATCGGATTTTACCATCCTGAATATCATAGAAACGGTTGATCAGATTTGTGATCGTCGTCTTGCCTGCACCGGTTGAACCTACGAACGCAATCTTCTGTCCCGGCGTTGCAAACATCTTAATATTGTGTAACACCATCTTCTCATCCGTATATCCAAAGTCTACATCATTAAATTCCACATCGCCCTTGACTTCCACATAAGTCGTAGTATCGTCTGCCTTATGATAATGCTTCCATGCCCAGATACCGGTTCTTTCGACTGTCTCAACCAACTCTCCGTTTTCCCTTTTTGCATTTACAAGTGTGACATAGCCTTCATCCAATTCCGGTGTTTCATCCAGAAGTTTGAAGACACGGTCTGCACCTGCAAGTGCCATAACAATACTGTTGAGCTGCATGCTGACCTGATTGATCGGCATATTGAAACTCTTATTATAGGTCAGAAAACTTGCTAACTTACCCAGCGTAAATCCACCAAACCCGCTTAACGCAAGTCCGCCGCCGACAATTGCACACAACACATAACTGATATTTCCGATCTGTGCATTAACAGGCATTAAGATATTTGCAAATTTATTCGCATTATCCGCACTGTTAAATAACTGGTCATTCAGCGCATCAAATCTTTCAATACTTTCTTCCTCATGACAGAATACCTTAACAACCTTCTGTCCTTCCATCATTTCCTCGATATAACCATTCAGGGCACCGATATCCTTCTGCTGTGCCGTAAAGAATTTGCCTGATTTACTTGCTAATTTTCCGGTTGTAAACAACACCAGACCAACCATCAATAATGTAACAATTGTCAAAGGAATGCTCAACAATACCATACTGATAAAGACACTGACAATCGTGATCGCACTGGATAAAATCTGCGGCATACTCTGGCTGATCATCTGACGCAGCGTATCGATATCGTTCGTATAGATTGACATGATATCGCCGTGTGCATGACTGTCAAAATACTTGATCGGCAGACTTTCCATATGGGAAAACAGATTGTCACGCAGGCGTTTTAACGTTCCCTGACTCACATAGATCATGAGTTTCGTCTGCACATAAGCTGCTGCCGCTCCGCAGAGATAGAAAATTGCCACCTGTCCGATTGCTCTTGCCAGACCCGAGAAGTCCGGATTGTCTACTTTTAATAATGGCACGATATATCCGTCGATCAACGTCTGCATAAACCATGTACCACGTACACTTGCCAGTACATTTACAATAATGGCAATAAACACAATGATACAATGTGGTGCATAGTATTTAAACACATATCCAAATAATCTTTTTAGTACTGCACCCGGATTATCAATCGTAGGCTTCATGCCTCTGGCGCCTCTGTTATGTCCGCCCATAGGTCTTACAACCTTTGCTCTCTCTTCTGCCATTATTGCTCACCTCCATTCGCATCGAAATCACCGGCTCCACCGGTCTGAGATTCATATACATCACGATAGATCTCATTTCCGGCAAGCAGTTCTTCATGCGTTCCAAATCCATCAATACAGCCGTCTTCCATAACAATGATGCGGTCCGCATCCTGCACGGAACTGATACGCTGCGCAATGATGAGCTTGGTCGTACCCGGAATCTTCTTTGCAAATGCTTCCCTGATCTTGGCATCCGTTGCCGTATCAACCGCACTGGTACTGTCATCCAGAATCAAAATCTTCGGATTTTTAAGGATTGCTCTTGCAATACAAAGCCTCTGCTTCTGTCCGCCCGATACATTCGTTCCTCCCTGCTCGATATGCGTCTCATATCCTTCCGGCATCTTATCGATAAATTCATCTGCACATGCCAGATGACATGCTTCCTTACATTCTTCCAGCGTTGCATCTTTCTTGCCCCAACGCAGATTTTCTAAGATACTTCCTGAAAACAGAACATTCTTCTGCAGTACGGCAGAGACTTCATTACGAAGGGTATCCATATCATATTCTCTGACATCCTTACCGCCTACCAGCACACGTCCTTCGGTCACATCATAGAGACGGCTGATCAGATTAACAAGAGAAGACTTCGCACTTCCTGTACCACCTATGATTCCGATTGTCTCGCCTGCCTTAATCTGCAGATTGATATCATTTAACACAGGCTTCTCACTGTCCTTATAATAACGGAAGGTCACATGTTCAAATGTAATACTTCCGTCTGCTACATGGAAATCCGGATTGACCGGATTAGTCAAGTCTGCTTTTTCATTTAATACTTCTGTGATACGTTCTGCACTTGCCATACTCATCGTCACCATAACGAAAATCATGGACAGCATCATCAGGCTCATCAAAATATTCATACAATACGCCAACAGACTCATCATCTGCCCTGTCGTCAATGAACCACCCACGATCATCTTTGCTCCCAGCCAGCTGATAGCAAGGATACAGGCATAAACTGTAATCTGCATGATCGGGTTATTCAGGGCAATCACACCCTCTGCCTTGACGAACATCTTGTAGATATTCTCACTGGCTTTCATAAATTTATTTTTCTCATAATCTTCTCTGACATACGCTTTAACCACACGGATACCGGATACATTTTCCTGTACGCTTGCATTCAACGCATCATATTTCTTGAATACCACACTGAAATACTGCGTCACTTTTCGTAACAGAAAGAACATACAGATGCCGAGAAAAACAACTGCCACCACGTATACACTTGCCAGTCTTGCATTGATGACAAATGCCATCGTCATCGCAATGATCAAACTAAAGGGTGCTCTTGTACACATACGCAGGATCATCTGGTATGCATTCTGCAGATTCGTTACATCCGTCGTCAGTCGTGTGATCAGACCTGATGTACTGTATTTATCAATATTTGAAAATGAAAATGTCTGTATGTTGTCATACATCGATTTTCTCAAGTTGCGGGCAAATCCTGTCGATGCCTTCGCTCCGAACTTGCCGCCCAGTACACCGAAGGTCAGCCCCATTGCCGCAGCCACTACCATACATGCGCCTACCGCATAGATATGCCCCATATTTCCCGCCTCTACTCCATCATCAATAATTGACGCCATCATCAACGGAATAATCATTTCCATAATAACTTCACCAATCATGCATAACGGAGTCAGGAGAGATACTTTTTTGAATTCCTTAATTTGTGCTCCTAATGTTTTTAACATTCTCTGTCATCCTCTCTAATATGTCTAGACAAATCTTTAACTCCTCATCTGAGATTCCTTCACACAACTGCTCGTTAAACCGCATCACACCACCTGCAAAGAGTCTGCCAATCTCTCGTCCCTGCTCGGTCAGTACCAGTTCGCGGTATCTTCCGTCGGACTTTGACGGCACTCTTTTCAGAAAACCGTTTTTCTCCATCACGTTAATAACTTCACTGAGTGTTGATTTTCCAATCTCAATATGCTCCTCAATATCCTTCTGGAATACCGGAGTATTCTGATGCTTCAGCAAATGCCCCATAATGCCCATCTGCATCATCGTAATATTCTGATTCAATTCTTCCCTTGCCCGCATACAACTCGCCTGGCGGATTGAATTGTTCAAAACACGCAATTGATTTCCCAGTGACTGCTTCAGTTCCATCGCGATACCCCTTCCTTGAAATTTCTCATTACCATAACATCTTATTCAAAGTGTTCCGTATATAACCAACTTATATTACAACACAAATAAAATAGTTCGTGCACGAATCATAATACGCCGAACTATTTTATATGTCAACATGATACTATAAAGTTTATAATTGTTTATAAAAATTTTCGATATACCCCTAAGAACTCCAATCTGATTTTTAGTACTATTTATTTCTCAAACGCCAACTTGACATATGTCACGCTGGCGTTTTGTTTATTCCCCGCGAATCGTATCCACGATCGTCATCTCCCTGATTCGCCTTGTCGGCCCGATCACAGCAAGTATCGTTGAGGTTCCTACTGTCAGGATAATCAATATCATTGCCGTAATCGGCAGTGTCCATGCATCACCCCATTGGAATGTGACCAAGCCTTCAAATAAGAGTTTATTGATCGGAATTCCAATGATGCAGCCCAGAAGAATTCCGCTGACCGAATAAGTCAATGCTTCTGCCGCGACCATCTTAACGACCTGTCTGTCACTCATTCCAATGGCACGCATCGCACCATACTGCCCCAGTCTTGCTGTAACGCTCATAGCAATGCTGTTGATAATGTTGAAAATCGAAATCAGTGCGATGATGACCAAGAAGCCATAGATGAAAAGTGCCATGGAATAATAACCACCTTTGACATCTCTATTATTCATTCTCTGGTCCGAAAAAGTGATGTCTGATCCCGCAATCCTGCGGATTTCTGCCACATTCTCATCTGTTACATTTCTGTTAAGTTGAATATCCAGAATCGTATAGGCACTCTCTCCGGTCAACTTTCTAAAAGTTTCTTCTGAACAGATAAGTGTTTCGATTCCATCTTCACGACTGAACGGACACTCTGACAGTACTCCTGCAATCTCTGTTATATCTCCGAACCCGATCTGCAATTCATCTCCCAGCCGCAGCGGATTATTCATATCATATACTGTGAGCACCTTGCCCCCATTGATAACTTCATCTAGCACACCCTCTGTCAGTGCATCCTCCGCCCAGCCAAACTGATGCTCCTCATAAGAGATTAAATTGACCGTCAGTTCCTGATCTCCTGCTGATACAGGCAGATGATAGGCAAACATTCTCCCATATACCCGTTTAACACCTTGGCTCTGTTTAATCTGTTCCAGTGTATCCTCTGCAATCGAACAAAAACATCCTATTGATTTTATATATCTGTAAACGGCTTAATAAGTAATCTTTTACTGGCTGCAAACAAACTCATAAACATTTTTTTGAATTGCATGCAATCTTTCATTTTTTTCTTATTTACAAGCAATCCTGTGAATATTTATCTGATTTGCAAGCAATCTTACATATAGTTTATCATAATTTAATTTACATTGCGCTTACAATTATGTAAGACACCTACACATTAGCCTGTAGAATCAGATTTGAAAAGCGAGATTCCAATTTAGAGTCCTACTGCTGACAAATCCTGTTCTCAGTAGGGAGTCCTTCTTGCTTTTTACCTACCGTTGCATGTTTTTTTGCTCGCAGGCAGGTAATTCTCTTCACACATTACCTATCGCTGTAATTTTTTTTGCTTCCAGGTAGGTAGTCCACTGTATAATTTACCTACCGTTGTACAATTATCTCTTCATAGGTAGGTAGTCCGCTGCGAATTT
>CAZWXS010000068.1:0-10927 GCA_964638005.1 uncultured Lachnospiraceae bacterium | reverse complement strand
TATTCCAGGATCTTGAAAAATGATTCATTTCAGTATTCGGTTTTGAAGGTATAATGTACTGCGTTTGTATATCAAACCGGTTGATACCTCTTGGCCCAGTGGCTCAGTTGGTTAGAGCGTCGCCCTGTCACGGCGAAGGTCGTCGGTTCGAGTCCGATCTGGGTCGTAGTCACTTGTTTGCTCCGCAAACACGTGACAGTTCAAAACTGTTCCACAGGAAAGTTTTGAACAATTGCCAAAGGCAATTAATTCTCAGTCAACTACAGAGAATTAACTATACCAAAGAAGTTACAAAAACACAGATTTATACGGAAGACTATTGGTACTGTCTCACAATCTACGATTGTTCGACTAGTCAGATGTTTTACTCCGTAAAAATCGGATTTGGGATCTTAGCTCAGCTGGGAGAGCATCTGCCTTACAAGCAGAGGGTCATAGGTTCGAGCCCTATAGGTCCCACTAACACAGTAAATTGCCAGATTTACGGTTGTGTGTTAAAATTTGTAGTATGCTGGTGTGGCGGAACTGGCAGACGCGCGGGACTTAAAATCCCGTGGTGGCGACATCGTACCGGTTCGATTCCGGTCACCAGCAGTTGTAAAAAATGAAGGAAATGCTGATATATTCAGTGTTTCCTTTGTTTTGTTACGGCTGGATTTTTTGATTACACTTTCTTTGTAATCCTAGATTTTCAAAGGCTTGATAGTCATCATCATTCTTTGAAACATTTCTTAAATAGTGCAATGTTGTTACAACTTATGCTGGACTAGCAGTGCTATTATTATTTGCTCTAATTTGACATAAAGGTATTTTGTGTTCGGTATATTTTCAATAGAAAAAATAATATAATACCTTGTTGTGTATTTGCATATAATAAAACGTACACAATGTACATTGTTGACATTGCGCGCATAATATATTACAATGGAGGTACACAAAGGAGATGATAGATATGTTAATGGAAAGCGCAACAGAAGTAAGAAAAGAGTGGAGTAGAGTTGTTGATGAAGTAGTTCGTAATAAACCCAAATTTATTAAACGTACCAGAGATAAAATGTGGTTCTCCAATATAGATACAATGAGTGAAATTTTATCTGCATACAATTTTAGTGCAGAAAAATTTGTTGAACCTGACGGTAGTGTTACTTTATCCCTCAATGAGATTGATCTTATTGAAAATGCACTAGATGAACAAACAGCACGCCAAGAACTCGCAAAAGCCATCATGGATTATTCTATGGACTATTATGATGATTATGCGTATTGGAGCAATTCTACAAACAGAAAACAGCATATACCATATGTTTTCAAAGCGTTAATTATGGATGATGTAAATAAACTGGGGGAAAGCATCATATGCCAAGATGGAAAGAACTAAAGAGGTTCTGCGACAAGGACGGTTGGGAACTTTACAAGGATACAGACCATTATTTCTATAGAAAACGAATGGAAGATGGCACTGTTAAGATGACTAAAGTGTCAAGAGGCAGCGGTGAAATCCATCCTGCGATGTGGCAGTCTATATTAAAGAAACAATTACAGGTAACACAACAGTATTTTAACGATCATATATGAAATTGTTGATTACACTTTTTAGACAATGTGCTGAACTCTCCTTTCTATGTGGGTTCGCCGCATGCGTTTTTTTTGTTTTCGATCACCGGCAGTAAAAAGTGCTTCAAGTCAGGCATCTTGCAGACTTGAAGCACTTTTAATTGATATATTCTTATCACCGGATTAGTAAAAGGGGTGATATCTAAGGGCGTGATTCTTGTAATCTCCATAAGTTCTAAATGTCTTATTACATATAGGACAAGTACATTTAGCCTGTGGAAATTTTAAAGCGCCGGCCCCACCTGAGACATCGTCCAGATTCTCATCTATCAGTTCGCTTTCTGCCGCATTTTCAAATAACTCATCTTTTTCTTTCTCTGACATAATTACTACCTCCTTTGTATACATGTGAATAAATATGTGAATCTTGTTTTTGTTTTATATCTTTATTATACGGAAGCATTTGGTAATTGTCACATAATTTTTTTTGTTTTTATATCTAAAACAAAATGAATTGAAATGCATCGCAATGAACTGCTTTGAAAATATGACAGAAAATTTTGCTTAAAACATAGAAATAGAGTGACAAAATGAAAATAAAACGCTATAATTACTATACTATTATAAAATAGAAGCAATCTAACAACTGAGAAAACGAGCAATGCTAAGGAGGGACACGCCATGAGGAGTATCACAACATTTGATTTACAGTATGCGCACAGATTTTATGGGTTTCAGGGAGAGGCGCAGTATTTGCATGGACACACAGGTATTTTGACGATTGAGGTGGAGGATACGGTGAATGCCGGTGTTAATATGGTTTATCCGTGTAATGAAATTCAGAAGGTAGCTTGGGATCTTTTGAAGAATTTTGATCATGCACTGATCTTAAGAGAAGACGATCCATTGCTTCCGGCGATTTTGGCTGTTTATGAAAAACAGGGAATTAAGGACGGACATCCACAAAATAAGATGAAAGGCGAAGCTTTTAAGACGGGACTTGCCACAGCATATCCTGACAGCAGATTGGTTGTTACAAAAGAGACCATGACAGTAGAGGGCATGATTAAGATTGTTTATGATCTCTTGAAGGACAAATTAAACATTGCAAAGATTACTTTTACAAGCGGAGTCAATGCTGCATCACAGGAATATAGTCCTGTAGGAACTAAGGATCGCTGTCCGTTATGTGGGGTTGAACTAGATGAGAACGGTGTATGTCCTAAGTGTGGATATAGAAAGTAGTATTATCCGATATCTATTCTAATATTGGTGGTAAGAAGGTACGGGCACTCTATGCGCGATATATGGTATAGAGTGCCCGAATTTTTACCATTTTTTAGTTGACGAAACAGGGATTCGATAGTATTCTGTTGAATAAGGAAAATGCTTACAGAAGAGGAGAAGGCTTTATGGCTGCTCAACAGAAAATCCTGATTGTCGATGATGATGTCAATATGGCGGAAATCATTTCTCTGCATTTATCCAAAGAGGACTATGAAATCAGGATTGTCTATGACGGAGAAGAGGCACTGGTTGTGTACGATGTGTTTGCTCCGGATTTGATTGTTTTGGATCTGATGCTGCCGGGTATAAACGGGTATCAAGTGTGTCGTGAAATACGTAAAAGATCAATGGTGCCTATTTTAATGATTTCGTCGCAAGGGGAAAGTCATGATAAGATATCAGGACTGAAATTCGGAGCGGACGATTTTATTGAGAAACCCTTTGATATCAGGGAATTGGTTGCACGAGTTCAGGCAATACTGCGCAGAGCAAATGCAATGAGAAATATGCATGCAGAATTCGATATAAAATGCGTGAAGTATCCGGATTTGGTCATCAACATGTCCGATTATTCGGTTAAATATTTCGGCCAGTCCGTAGAAATGCCGCCGATGGAGCTGGAACTTCTGTATTACCTTGCGTCATCACCCAATCAGGTATTTTCCAGAGAACAGTTGCTAAAAGAAGTCTGGGGATATGCTTTTTCTGCAAATTCAAGAACAGTTGACGTACATATTAAGAGGATCAGAGATAAGATACCTGATCATAAACTGTGGGAGATATCAACTGTATGGGGCAAAGGATACAAGTTCGGAGTGAGAACAACATAAAAAACGTCTGTTGATTTTGACAGACGTTTTTTATTATCGAATGCTATTCGCTTTCTATGTTTCTGCGTTTTCTGGCAGAACAATATATAATGATATATTATACCGGTTGCAATCAGACCGATGACTGCATCTATCCAATTATCTGACCAATGTGCCCATAGCATAGGAAGGTTGAATATACCGATATCTGTTCTGATGAAGCTACCCAATAAAAGCAATACAACATGGATAATCACCAAGAATATAAGGGTTTTGATCAAAGCATCCAGCCAAAGGTTTCTCATAGCTGACCTCCTATTTTCATTTACTCTCCGTCTTCTCCACCCGGGCCGTCCTTCCGAGGAACTTCGTCCGGAATGATTTCCTGCGGAACGTCGATGTCGGGGATATTATCGTCATCATATCTTTGATTACTGTTTTCGTACATAAAGCACCATCCTTTCTGTAATAGAGTGTGCGGATGGAGGAGAAGTTATGCATGTATTTGGAAAACAGGAATGAGGATAATGGATGATGAGGAAAAGTGATTGAATCAGATATCATTCAATGGTAGAATATGAGAATGGAAACAATGGAATTACTTGATGTGAAATAGTATAGAAAATAGGATGGGGACAAATGCCGAGAATTGACAGATACCCTACACATGAACTAAATGGAATTCAATATCGTATCGGAAAGGTTTTGCCGTATGGAGCCACGCTTGTTCCTGACGGAGTGAATTTTTCGGTCTTTTCTCGTTATGCGGAGGCCTGTGAACTGGCTCTTTTTCACAAAGGAGAGAAGGAGCCTTTTATAACGATTCCGTTTCCGGATGAATTTCGGATCGGCGATGTGTTTTCCATGATTGTTTTTGATATAGATTATGAAGACATTGAATACGGATATAGAATGAAAGGTCGGTATGCGCCTGAGGAGGGTTTTCGTTATGACGAGACGAAATACCTTTTGGATCCTTATGCAAAGTCGGTGTCAGGACGTCTGGTATGGGGAGAACAGCCGGACTGCGAACTGGAATTTCAGCATCGTGGCCGTTTGATTTATGATGATTTTGATTGGGAAGGCGACAGGCCGCTTGAACTTCCGATGCAGGATCTGGTGATTTATGAAGCACATGTCAGGAGCCTGACGATGCACCCTACGGCGGATGTAAAGTATAAAGGGACATTTGCGGGGATTTTGGAGAAGATTCCGTATCTCAAGGAACTCGGAATCAATTGCATCGAGCTGCTTCCGATTTTTGAATTTGATGAATTTGAAAATGCAAGAGTGATTGACGGTAAAATGCTCTATAATTACTGGGGCTACAGTACGGTCAATTTCTTTGCGCCTAAGGCAGGTTATGCCACGAGTGGCCGGTATGGCATGGAAGTGGATGAGCTGAAGAATCTGGTCAAGCAGTTCCATAAGAACGGAATTGAAGTGATTCTTGATGTGGTGTTCAATCATACTGCCGAGGGAAATGAAAAGGGACCATACATATCCTATAGGGGAATTGATAATAAGACGTATTATCTGTTGACTCCGGAGGGGTATTACTATAATTTCAGCGGATGCGGAAACACGCTGAACTGCAACAATCCTATTGTCAGGAACAGTATTTTGGATTGCCTCAGGTATTGGGCTTCGGATTATCATATTGACGGATTTCGTTTCGACCTTGCTTCAATCCTGTCACGGGATATCAATGGGATGCCGATGTCGAGTCCGCCTCTCTTAGAGATATTAGCGCATGATGCGATATTGTCACGTTGTAAGCTGATTGCAGAGGCATGGGATGCAGATGGGCTGTATCAGGTGGGGAATTTTCCGTCTTGGGGAAGATGGGCGGAATGGAACGGAAGATATCGCGACACGGTGCGCAAATTCTTGAAAGGTGACGCATGTACGGCGGAATTCATGAAACGTATGGAGGGCTCGGCAGATATGTATGCAGGCCGTTCATCCAATGCTTCGATTAACTTTGTAACTTGTCATGACGGCTTTACGATGTATGATATGGTTTCCTATAATGAAAAGCATAATCTTGCAAACGGCGAAAACAACAATGACGGCGCAAATGATAACAACAGTTGGAACTGTGGGGAAGAGGGAGAAAGCAAGAATTCTGAGATACGGGCACTTCGTATGCGTCAGATTAAGAATGCAGCGGCTATGCTGCTGCTAAGCAGAGGGATTCCAATGTTTCTTGCGGGTGATGAATTTGGCAATACACAGTTTGGCAACAACAATGCATACTGTCAGGACAATGAAATCTCATGGCTTGACTGGAGTCTGTTGAAGAAAAATCAGGATTTATATGATTGCTTTAAAGGTCTGATTGCATTTAGACAGGCACACCCTGTTTTGCGTAACACGTGTTATGATACAGGGATCAATGAAACCGGATATCCGGAAGTTTCCTGGCACAGCAAAGTTCCGTGGCAGATCAATGCAGAGGGCGAGAGGGCTGTGGCGGTTATGTACGCAGAGCCCCGTGCAAAGTATGGAACGAAAACGGATTGTTACATATATGCAGCATTCAATACCCATTGGGAGACGCATACATTTCAACTTCCTATAATGGAAGAGGGAAAAAAGTGGCATATTTGTGCCGATACGAATGAACTTAAGAAGTTTAACGGCAAGGGAAAGCTTGCAACGAATCAGACGGATGTATGTGTTGCTCCGAGGAGCATGGTTTTGCTGATTGCAAAATAGATTATGAGAAGGGAATACACGCGGATATGATAGAAGATGAGATACGGAAACAGCTTTTTGAAATGCAGGATTTAAAGTACAAGGAGTTTCAGGCAAAATTGGTGCCGACGGTGGACAGGGACCGGATCATCGGCATCCGGATTCCGATTTTACGAAAATTCGCCAAGCAATTTGCGAAGACACCGGAAGCGGCAGAATTTATGAAGGTATTGCCGCATCAGTATTACGACGAGAATAATCTGCACGCATTTTTGATAGAGAGCATTCGGGATTATGATGCTGCCATTGAGGCTCTGGATGCTTTTTTACCATATGTGGACAATTGGGCAACATGCGATTCGATGTCGCCAAAAGTGTTTTCTAAGCATTTGCCGAAACTGTTTGAACAGGCGAAGGTGTGGATGAAATCCGGAGATACCTATACGGTTCGATTTGGTATAGAGATGCTGATGAGTTACTTTTTGGATGATGCATTCTGCATAGAGGTAAACGAACTGGTGGCAGCAGTCAGGTCAGAGGAGTATTATGTGAAAATGATGGTTGCGTGGTATTTTGCGACCGCACTTGCAAAGCAATATGATGCAACACTGCCGTTCATTCAGGAAAAGCACTTGGATGACTGGACGCATAATAAGGCGATTCAAAAGTCGATTGAGAGTTACAGGATCACGGACGAGCAGAAAGCGTATCTGCGGTCGTTAAAGGTCAATATGAAGAGGTAGGTTATTACAGAAAACATGGAGCAGAGAGATGGAAGTGCTGCATAAGTATGTAAAGAGGCAGATAATCGGTACAGGAGGAGATCAATATCATGAAGGAAATCAAGACGGTTGCATTGATAGGGCTTGGAGGAATCGGCGGATATCTGGCATCTCATCTTCAGAGAGTGACAGGAAAGGAAAATCTGCGGATTATTGCCGATGGAGCCCGCAAAGAGCGGATTGAGAAGAATGGTTTGATCATCAATGGAGAACCTATGTCATTTCATGTAGTCTCTCCGGAAGAAAATACAGGATATGCAGATCTGGTCATCATCATTACGAAGTTTACAGGATTAAGACAGGCGGTTCTTGAGGTGAAACATCAGGTTGGGCCGGATACGATCATCATGACACCTTTAAATGGCATTGAAAGCGAAGATATCGTGGCTGAAGTGTATGGATATGAGAGGATCCTTTATTCACTGGCAAGAGTCAGTGTAACGGTGACCAATCAGAACGAACTGCATTTTAATCCGGATTTTGCGCATATGGAGTTTGGAGAGAAGATCAATGAGATCTATTCCGAGCGTGTGCTGGCGGTTAAGACGCTATTTGAGCGTGCGGGAATCAAGTCTGTGATTCAAAAGGATATGATATTTGCCCTGTGGCATAAGTTTATGTGCAATGTGGCGGAGAATCAGACGGCGGCGGTGCTGGGGATTCCTTTTGGTGCATGGCACTGCGACGAGCATGCGAATCATCTGCGCGAGATGGCGATGCGAGAGGTGGTTGCCATTGCCAATCAGAAGGGAATCATGCTCAGCGAGGAGGATATCAGAAAGCAGGGAGAGACGCTTAAGAAGATCAATAAGGATGGCCGTCCTTCGACACTGCAGGATATTGAAGCCGGCCGAAAGACAGAGGTGGATATGTTTGCGGGTACCGTTATGAGACTTGGCAGGGAAACAGGCATAAAGACTCCGATCAACGAATTCCTGTATCATGCAATCAAGGTGTTGGAAGATAAGAATGATGGGTTATTCTGATTATGATGAATCAATTTGAAATATTGAAGCAGTACTTTGGATATGATGAATTCAGAGAAGGTCAGGAACAGTTGATCGACAGCATTTTATCGGGACGTGATACACTGGGAATCATGCCGACGGGAGCGGGAAAGTCGCTCTGCTTTCAGATACCGGCTCTGATGCTTGAAGGAATCACTTTGGTGATTTCACCACTGATCTCTTTGATGAAGGATCAAGTGGAAGCACTCAATCTGGCAGGAGTACATGCTGCATATCTGAACAGTTCGCTTAGTATGGCACAGTATTACAAGGCATTGCAATATGCGAAGGAAGGTCGTTATCCGATCATTTATGTAGCACCGGAACGTCTGGTGACAGAGGAGTTCCTGGACTTTGCATTACATACGCAGATCTCTATGGTGGTTGTGGATGAGGCACATTGTGTATCACAGTGGGGACAGGATTTCAGACCGAGCTATCTGAAAATCATCGAGTTTGTGAACCGTTTGCCGAAGAGACCTGTTATCAGTGCTTTTACGGCAACGGCAACAGCAGAAGTCAGAGATGATGTGATTGATATCCTGATGCTGCAGGATCCTTGTGTTCTGAATATGGGATTTGACAGGCCTAATCTGTACTTTGGGGTGATGTCTCCGAAGGATAAGTATGCTTCCGTCAAAAATTATCTTGAGCTACATGCAGATGAGAGTGGAATCATATATTGCATCACAAGAAAGGTTGTAGAAGAGGTGTGTCAAAAACTGCAGGAAGACGGCTTATCTGTGACACGTTATCATGCAGGACTCAGTGATGCTGAACGAAAGAGGAATCAAGAAGACTTCATCTACGACAGAAGAATGATTATTGTGGCGACCAACGCATTCGGTATGGGAATCGACAAATCGAATGTGAGATTTGTGCTTCACTATAATATGCCCAAGAACATGGAGAGCTATTATCAGGAGGCCGGGCGTGCAGGCAGGGATGGTGAGCCTGCGGAATGTATCTTGTATTATGGTGGTCAGGATGTCGTGACCAATCAGTTTTTTATAGACAACAATCGTGACAATCAGGAACTTGACATGGTGACACGCAAGATTGTGATGGAACGTGATCATGAGAGACTGCGGAAGATGACCTACTACTGCTTTACAAATGATTGCCTGCGGGATTATATTCTGCGCTATTTCGGGGAATACGGTGAAAACTACTGCGGAAATTGTTCTAATTGTCTCACACAGTTTGAGACTGTGGATGTGACAGACATCGCAAAGGAACTCATCGGCTGTGTGCAGACAAGCCACCAGCGGTTCGGAACGAATGTGATTATAGATACCGTACATGGTGCCAATACCGCAAAGATTAAGAACTATCGGATGAATGAAAATCCTCATTACGGAAGGTTGGCAAAGATACCAACCTATAAATTGCGTCAGGTGTTGAATCACTTGCTTTTACAGGAATATCTGACAGTGACCAATGATGAATATGCCATTGTGAAATTGACAGAAAAAGCGATTCCCATACTAGAGGATGAGCTGATTTTGGAGATGAAGATGGCGAAAGAATCAGAGATTGAAAAGAGCGCGAAGAAATCCAAGAGAGCAAGAAAGAGCAGTTTAGCAGGCGTGTCATTGACAGAGGCAGATGGACAGCTCTTTGAAAGCCTGCGGGCATTGCGTATGGAAATCGCAAAGAAAGAGAAGGTACCGCCGTATGTTGTATTTTCAGATAAGACGTTGATACATATGTGTGCGGCAAAGCCAAAGACAAAGGAAGAGATGCTTGCGATATCCGGTGTGGGCGAGTTCAAATATGAGAAGTATGGAGAGATCTTCATAAATACAGTTTCGGGAGGCATCAGGTGAATTTATTATCAGCAGAAAATATCGTGAAGAGCTATGCCCTGCGGCAGTTGTTTCACCGTATTTCATTTGGAATCAATGAGGGCGACCGTATAGGATTGATTGGCATCAATGGGACAGGTAAATCCACTTTGCTAAAGATTCTTGCGGGCGAAGAGGAGACTGACGAGGGAACGGTTACCTACAGATCAGGCCTTCGCATTGCCTATCTTTCACAAAATCCAATCTTTCAGCCCGATCAGACCATCCTGCAATATGTGACGGAGGGGCAGCAGGCAGAGGAAAGCTATCGCAATATTGAAGGGGAAGCAACCGCGATGCTCTTGAAGCTTGGTATTACAGACGTCCAGGGCAGTCCGGAGCTATTGTCGGGAGGTCAGAAGAAAAGAGTTGCATTGGCAAGGACGCTATTGCTACCATCTGATTTTCTGATTCTGGATGAGCCGACGAACCATTTGGACAGTGAAATGACGGAATGGCTTGAGGAGACACTGAGACGATATAGTGGTGCGCTGCTTATGGTAACGCATGACAGATATTTTTTAGATGAAGTAACCACTCGGATCTTTGAACTGGATCGAGGTGATTTATATTCCTATGAAGCAAACTATTCTAAGTTTGTACAGATGAAAGCGGAACGCGAGGCGATGGCGGCTGCTACGGAAAGAAAGTGTTCCAGTCTCTTCAGAAGTGAGCTGGCATGGATGCAGCGGGGAGCACGTGCCCGGTCTACCAAGCAAAAGGCACATATTCAGCGTTTTGAGGCATTACGTGATCGTGATACTATAGAAACAGACGGAACAGTTGAAATCCAATCTGCATACACACGGCTTGGGAAGAAGACGGCAGAGTTGACGCATGTCTGTAAAGCATATGATGACCACATCCTGATCGATGATTTTTCATATATTTTTTTACAGAAGGAACGAGTAGGGATTGTTGGAAGGAACGGATCCGGCAAG
>CAZWXS010000067.1:0-11165 GCA_964638005.1 uncultured Lachnospiraceae bacterium | reverse complement strand
GGGGTATCTCATTGCTTCGCAACGAGAACTCTCCCCTTATTTCAGCTTCGCTCCCACTCAGCTTGTTAGGGGTATCTCATTGCTTCGCAACGAGAACTCTCCCCTTATTTCAGCTTCGCTCCCGCTCAGCTTGTTAGGGGTATCTCATTGCTTCGCAACGAGAACTCTCCCCTAACTAACTTCCATAATAATTGGCAGGATCATGGGTCTTCTTTTGGTTTTTTTCCAGACGTAGCCGCTGAGGGCGTCTTTCATGGTGTTTTTCATCTTGCCCCAGTCGGTGATATTTCTATCGAGAAGCGCCATTAGTGCATCCTCTACCACTACGTGTGCTTCTTCCATCAGTTCGTCGGATTCTCTTACATATACAAAACCTCTTGAGACGATATCCGGACCTGCAACCAGTCTGCTGGTACCCTTTTCCAATGTTAATGCTACAATCAGTATGCCGTCCTCTGCTAAGTGCTGTCTGTCACGCAATACGATGTTGCCGACATCTCCTACACCCAAGCCGTCTACAAAGATAGCTCCTGAATGTACCTCTCCTGTAATCTTAGCCGACTCTTCATCAAGCTCCAAAACATCTCCACTCGCCATGATATAGATGTTTTCCTTCGGGATACCGAGTCCCTTGACCAGATTGGCCTGCGCCTTACGATGCTTGTACTCACCATGTACGGGGATTGCATACTTCGGCTGTACAAGAGAATAAATCAGTTTGATTTCTTCCTGGCAGGCATGTCCTGATACATGTGTATCTTGGAAAATGACATCCGCACCGTTCATGGACAATTCATTAATGACCTTTGAAATCGCTTTTTCATTTCCCGGAATCGGACTTGAACTGAATATGACCGTATCTCCCGGTTTAATGGTGACCTTCTTATGGATATTACTTGCCATACGGCTCAATGCCGCCATGGTCTCACCCTGACTTCCCGTCGTAATAATGACAGTCTTCTCATCAGGATAATTCTTTAACTGCGCAATATCTATTAATGTGCCTTCCGGTATCGTGATGTATCCAATCTCACTTGCGGTCTGGATAACATTGACCATACTTCGGCCTTCTACTACAACCTTTCGGTCATACTTAGCCGCTGAATCTATGATCTGCTGCACCCTGTCGATATTCGAAGCAAATGTTGCAACAAAAATACGTGTATTCTTATGGTCGGCAAAGATAGTATCAAATGTCTTTCCAACCGTCTTTTCTGAATTGGTAAATCCCAGACGCTCTGCATTGGTACTGTCACACATCAGTGCCAGAACACCCTTCTTTCCTATTTCGGCAAACCTCTGTAAATCAATCGGATCACCAAATACAGGCGTATAATCCACCTTGAAATCTCCTGTGTGCATGATAATTCCTGCCGGAGAATAAATTGCAAATGCCGCTGCATCAGCAATAGAATGATTGGTTTTGATAAATTCGACTCTGAGCTGACCCATATTGATGGATTGTCCGTATTTCACAACTTTTCTCTTTGTCGTCTTCGTCAGATTATGTTCCTTTAATTTTGTTTCAATCAATGCAATCGTAAGCTTTGTCGCATATACAGGAACATTGATTTCTTTTAAGACATATGGCAATGCGCCGATATGATCTTCATGTCCGTGCGTAATAACAAAACCTTTGACTTTATCGATATTTTCCTTCAGATATGTAACATCCGGAATTACCATATCGATTCCGAGCATATCATCCTCCGGAAATGCCAGTCCGCAGTCAATGACAACAATTGTGTCTTCATACTCGATTGCCGTAATATTAAGGCCGATCTGTTCCAGACCGCCTAAGGGAATGATCTTGATTTTAGATATACTCTCCCTGTTTTCTTTATATTCCTTATTTCCCCTACTTCTCAAACTCTATATCCCCCATCATTTCTTCAAATACTTTGGCCACTGCCATAAGTTCTGTCTCCTCTGAGACGATTTCATAGATACTTTCTGTGTCCTCCGCCGGTGCAATATCCTTGAGTATCAAAGCTTCTCCGTCGCCCTCTTCGGTATCTGTCACCAACAGATAATTCATTCCGTTAATTCTGGTCTGGTCCAATGCATAGAACTCTATCTGTTCTTCGGCACCGTCCTCATTCTTAATTGTAAATCCAACTTTTTCAGTTGCCACTATTGCTCCTCCCTGCATAATCCAAATATCCCTGCAAAATGAAAATAGCAGCAATCTTATCCACGTACTTGCCCCTATTTTCTCTGCGTATATTCGCTTCCATCATTGCTTTGTCCGCTGCAACCGTAGTCAAACGCTCGTCCCAAAGCACCACTTCAAGACCTGTGCGTCTCACAAGCATTTCCTGGAATTCTATCGTTTTCTCTCCGCGTTCACCGATCGTAGCATTCATGTTTTTAGGAAGTCCAAGTACGATTTTATCTACCTTGTACTCTGCAATCAACTCTTCGATACGGGCGAGAGTCTTCCTAAGCTTATTCTCTGACTCTCTCCTGATGATCTCAATCCCCTGTGCCGTAATCAACAGTTCATCGCTGATTGCCACCCCAACGGTTTTAGATCCGAAATCCAAACCCATAATCCGCATATTCTACTTCCATCCGCTGTTCTTGATATATTCCGTCAGCAGTTCTTCTACCAGTTCATCGCGCTCAACCTTCATTACAAGACTTCTAGCGTTGTTATGGCTTGTAATATAAGTCGGGTCGCCTGACATGATGTAACCCACGATCTGATTGACCGGATTATATCCCTTTTCTGTCAAAGCTTCGTATACTGTGGATAAAACCACTTTGACACCCGTCTCCGGTTCTGTCGCCACTTTAAAGTATTGTGTATTTCCTAAGTCCTGCATATTGTCACCCCATTCATCGTCCTGTTATCTTTTTCAAGAAATTCCATCCACGAACTCCGGCAAAGCCTCACGGTCATCTTATGAACTCTGTGTACCGGCTTCACTCTGCTCTTCTTGTATATTTTACCCTATATCTTGATAAAGTTCAAGGATTTCGTCCGTAATTGCCTGTCGCGGTACTCCGCAAACAATCTGGTTCGTCATGTCATACTCTGCTGAGCAAGCCACCTTTATATACTCTCTAGTATGTCCAACCTGATAGAATCGTCCACCTATTTCCTGTTGTTCTTCTATCAGCACCTCTACCTGTTGTCCCAAATAGCTCTCTCTGTATGACTTTGCCTCAGCTGCACTTTGCGCAATCAACACAGCACTTCTATCCTGCTTTGTCTGCTCAGCGATCTGATCAGGCATTTGATCTGCTCGGGTGCCCTTTCTTCTTGAATACTTGAATACGTGGATCTCATAGAAATGGATCTTTTGCAAAAAATTCCTTGTTATTTCAAATTCTTCCGCCGTCTCCCCCGGAAAACCTACGATGACATCCGTCGTAAGTGCAGGATTTTGAAAATATTTCCTCAAAAGTTCTGTTTTTTCATAGTATTCACTTGTGTTGTAGCGTCTATTCATTCTTTTCAGAGTATCATCGCAACCGCTCTGAAGCGACAGATGAAAATGCGGACATATCTTTTCCATCTCAGAAAGAGAAGACGCGAATTCCTCCGTAATAATACGTGGTTCCAGAGAACCCAAACGTATTCTTTCGATTCCGGAAACGGCATGAACCATCCGGATCAATTCCAATAAATCCGGCTTGCCACCTTGAAAATCCATCCCGTACGAACTCAGATGAATGCCTGTCAGCACTACCTCTTTATATCCAAGTAATGCCAAGCCTTCAATCTCACGAACCACATTTTCCTGTGCACGGCTTCTGACACGTCCTCTTGCATAGGGGATAATGCAGTAGGAACAAAACTGATTGCAGCCGTCCTGTACCTTGATATACGCCCGCGTATGCTCTGCCGTCCTTGTCAGTTCAAGTTCCTCATATTCCTGCTCATTTGCAATATCAATCACCGATCTTCGATGCAGCGTCTTATCATGATCCATCTCATATTCCTGTAAAATCTGAATCAAATCTTTCTTCCGATTATTTCCGACAATCAGATCAACACTTGCATCCTCATCGGCTCCCTCTGTATCCGTCTGTGCATAACATCCCATCGCTACGACAATTGCATCCGGATTCTGCTTTTTTGCTTTGTGTAGCATCTGTCTTGATTTGCGATCTGCTATGTTCGTAACACTGCATGTATTCACAATATAGATATCTGCCGCCTCGGCAAAGGGCACAATTTCATACCCGTTTTTTGTTAATAATTGTTGCACAACTTCCATCTCGTATGCATTGACCTTGCACCCAAGGTTATGTAATGCTACCTTTTTCATAAGAAACTCCTTGTTTTTTTGTACTGTTTGGATATTGACTTTTAATCCTCTTCCACGTAATATTAAGGATGTAAGAAAGAAAATAAAAGGAGGTAATTCACATGAAGACAGTACAGATTTCTTTAAACTCTATCGACAAGGTAAAATCATTCGTAAATGATATTACAAAATTCGACTATGATTTTGATTTAGTATCAGGAAGATATGTTATTGATGCAAAGTCAATCATGGGTATCTTCAGTTTGGATCTGTCTAAGCCTATCGACTTAAACATCCATGCAGAAGACAATGCTGATGATGTATTGGCCGTTATCAAACCATATATTATCTAAGCAGTTTTTAGTTCTAAATCAAAGGGCATTTGCGGGGGTGTTGCAGTTGTCCTTTTTTATTGCTCATTTTTGATTCCGATTACATGATCTCCCAGCACATCTAATGTCATCCCTTCATATGTGAGTCCTTCCACATCCTGCTGCCTGAAAATATAAATCGTATCATCCCTAACAGCTCCCTGTTCTAGTTCCTGCCTATAATCTTCTATTACAGATCCTATCCGTTCTGCATAACTGCGTGCATAATAATAATTATTCTGCGTCATACCGTGATAATAGGCAAAATAAGCTGTATCCATAATCCAGTCATTTTCATCATACATGAATACAAAATGGTCTGCATCTGCAATTTTTCTTGCAGTCTCTGCATCCAAAGTATCCCATACAGGCTGATATGTATGCATATTCTCCGCAAAATAATCTCTTTTTTCTCCAGCCATCTTTGATACATCGATTATCTGGATCAGTACAGCCACCGTAATCAGCAGTATCGCACTTGTCCTGCCCTGCTTTCCGTCGGACACGGCAAAATACCTCTCTGCCCTTGCAGTCATTACGACCACTCCTAACATGATCATATACATAGGAGTCCATATAAATCTGCCGTTTGAACGGAATATATTCATCAAGGTCTTGACAGGTCCCGGATACGGAATACCAAACAATTTCACATCACCTGCTGTCACCATCGGCAGCACTGCCAACGCGCAAAACAACACCGCAATCAATCCCAGGAGCGCTGTCCTTCTGTGTCGCATCAAGAACTCTCTGTTCATTACAACCTTGCGCATCACCATTGCTCTCACAAGACGTACCATAACTACGATCAACAGCAGCAAAATACCCGCTCCCAAATAACCGAATCCCTCATATTGAAAATCATTATAGAGCGGAAGTCCCTGCAGGATTGCAGAATGACCCAAAGAATTGAAAAATGTATTTAAGTTACTGCCAAATGTTCCGATCCCCTCACCGACCGGTGATGCATTTTGATAAAACGCTCCAAGTATGAACAAATTGAAAAGTACTGCCAAACAGTATGAACCAACCGGCAATCCTACTTCTTTCAGAAATATGCACAGTCCCTTTTTCTCATTTGACCGTTTTGATGACTCCTGTCGAACTTGATTCTCGTTATCATTTCCGATCCATGCATCCATAAGACTTCCCATCATTATGAGTCCGACCATCGGCACAAAATAGGAATGTATGGATACACATAAGAAGCCCATGCCTGCCCATACCGCACACTTTCTTTGAATCGTATGAAATCTCTCTTCGTAGAACCATATCAGCAGTGCCAACAGCAGCAGCCACTGTGCACCGAGCGCCGTATGATAATACATCCTCTGAAGCAGTGTAAAACTGAGTGTAAAAAAAGGCACTGAAAGAATACAAATGTATTTGTTTTCTGTATATTTTCTCACCAGTAAAATCGAAATTCCACCCTGCAACGCAAAACATATCAATCCAAACAAACCGAAATATTGGAAAGTCTCGGGCAGGACTCCTCGAAGCAGCTTGCATATAACTGCAAATAAAGGAATGGAATCTGTCCAGATGACAGAGACACTGATCGGATAGGACAATGTGTCGATCAGACCGATCGGTATATGCCAGTCACTGCTGCGATAATGACACCAGCCCAAAAAATGCTGTCGTAAGTCCATATCTCCATTCATCAGCCATCCTGTATAAGTGAAGTCAAGTATTCTCACTCCATATACGCAAAGAAAGCATAGGATGCCGATTAAGCTTCCCACGCAGAACAATTTACGATATTCTTGCTTCCATGGCTTACAAAAATTACTCTTATCAAGATTCATATATCATTGTCCTATCATATGACGAGTCACTGCTTTGACCGTTACATGATTCATTCCCATACCGATTACTCTACTATGATCAATTCCTTCGTATCGATTGCCGTTTGGAAGAGTTTATCAATCTTTTCCTCCAGATTACGCTCCGAACGCTTGATGATGTTCAGATTTGGCTTTGTCACCGGATGCTTTGCCACAAAAATCGTGCAGCAATCCTCAAACGGCTGTATAGAAGTTTCAAAGGTTCCTATCTTATTCGCGATTTCTATGATTTCCTGCTTATCAAATCCAATGACCGGACGATAAACAGGCATTGTACATACTTCATTGGTTGCCGCCAGTGACTTAAGTGTCTGACTTGCAACCTGTCCGATACTCTCACCTGTAATCAAACCTGCGCAGTCTGTTTCCTTTGCAATATGCTCTGCAATCTTCATCATATAACGACGCATGATGATTGTCAGTTCCTCATGCGGACATTTTTCATAAATATAGAGCTGAATATCCGTAAAATTGATGACATGCAGATAAATCGGACCTGTGTATGCCGATACGATACGTGCCAGATCTACAACCTTCTGCTTTGCACGCTCGCTTGTATACGGCGGAGCATGAAAATAAACCGCATCTATCTTGACACCACGTTTTGCAATCATATATCCGGCCACAGGTGAATCAATACCGCCTGACAACAACAGCATCGCCTTTCCGTTGCTTCCGATCGGCATACCTCCCGGACCCGGTATGACCTTGGAATAAATATAGATCTTCTCTCGGATTTCCACATAAAGCTCTATTTCCGGTGTATGCACATCGACCTTCATTTCCGGATATGCATCCAGTATTGTACCGCCAAGCTCGCTGTTGATTTCCATAGATGTCAACGGATAATTTTTTCTGGCTCTTCTGGCATTCACTTTAAAGGTCTTATTCTTGTCCGGATACACTTCATCCATGTATTGTACGATTTCCCTTTGAAGTTCTTCGAAGCCGTTGTCTTCTACATGAACCACGGGGCAGATTCCTGTAATGCCAAAAACCTTCTGCAGGCCTCCGACCGTTTCTTCAAAATCATAATCACCCAGACATTCAATGTATATCCTGCCCTGCGACTTCGTGATTTCATAGGTTCCCTCTACTTTTTTTAACGCAATGCGTATCTGGTTGACCAGAGCATCTTCGAACAGATATCTGTTCTTTCCTTTCAAACCGATTTCGGCATACTTGATTAAAAATGCTGTGAACATGTAATTGCTCCTTCTTGTTTTATACTATATTGTGATACACTTTCTATTGTTTGTCCTTTTGTCATCAACAGAAGTATCTTGTCTAATGTCGGGTATATCTACGCAGCGTCGGCAATAGTTCCTGCAATGTCTGTATTGTATAATCCAGTTCCTCTGTAGTTGTCTCTACCGAAAAGCTGAATCGAATCGTGGCATCGAGCAATTCCTTTTCAACACCAATTGCCTTCAATGTCTCGCTGATCGCCGGTTTATTGGAAGCACATGCAGAGCCTGCAGATACATAAATACCCTTATCTTCAAGCGCATGCAGGAGAACTTCACTGCGGATTCCCCTAAATGAGGCGCTGACTATATGAGGCGCAGTCTCATGAACCGTTTCATCTGTGACCATCATTTCAGTGTCACCCGTCCCTTTTAAGACCTCTATGCCATTCACTGTAACATCCTCCAACTTCAGCAATTCATTGATGAAGCTCTTTTTTTGCTCATAAAGCCTGTCTATCTTCATATCAAAGTCTGTGTAGATTTCCTGTACAGCTCTTCCTATTCCGACAATTCCAGAAACATTCTCTGTTCCGGATCGGATACCCTTTTGTTGTCCACCGCCAAAAATGATAGGGTGAATCTTGACTTTATCATTGATATACAAGATTCCCATACCCTTGGGTCCATGAATCTTATGACCGCTGACGGAATACAGATCAACACCTATACGTTTGGGATAAACTCGATATTTTCCAAAGCCCTGTACTCCGTCTACATGAAAGAGCGTCTTTGGATTTTTCTCATGAATCAACTTTGCAATTTTCTCAAGTGGCTGTAACGAACCGATTTCATTATTGACATGCATGATGGATACAAGAATGGTCTCTTTCGTAACTGCATCCGCAAGCTGATCCAACTTAATCCTACCATACGGATCCGTGTCCAAATATGTGATCTGAAACTCCTGCTCTTCCAAATATTTCATGGTTTCAAGAATCGCCGGATGCTCGATCCTGCTGGTAATCAAATGCATGCCCGCACGGCGATTCGCCATCGCACAGCCAATCAGGGCAAGATTGTCGGATTCTGTTCCGCCGGAGGTAAAATAAATCTCTTTGTCGGTTACTTTCAGAATATCCGCAATGATTTTCTTTGCTTCTTTTACTTGATTTTCTGCTTCGATTCCAACCATGTGCATGCTGGATGGATTGCCGTAGATTCTGTCCATGGTGTCGGACATGGATTCGCGGACGTTGTCGAAGCAGCGGGTTGTGGCGGAATTATCTAAATATGCTTGCATATGTGGTCTTCTTTCTGTGATATGAGATCGGACGCACTGAGAGAACAGTGTTTCCCTTCGCGCCCACCACCCCAACACCGCCCTGCTCAGGGAAACACTGTTCTCTCAGTGCTGCTGGTCTATAAATGAAGAAGACCTTGAAACGGGTGGTTTCGCCGCGTTGTATGGAGGTGTTTTGATGGTTATTGACTAAATAAATCTTATATTCTTTTTTATGATTCCAGATGGTACATGATCCATGCCAGGACTGTGAAGCCGGCGGTTTCGGTGCGGAGGATGCGGCGACCCAGGGTGATTGGGCGAAAGCCGGCATTGACTGCAAGGGTTATTTCGGATTCTTCGAATCCGCCTTCGGGACCTATGAAAATCGCTATGGATTGGTTTGATGTCAGGTTATCAATAATCTGTTTGGTGTCAGCCATGGTCTCTTTGTCGGCAAGTTCGTATGGAATCAGTTTGATGTTGAAATCCCGACAGTATGCCAGGGCTTCTTTGATCGTCATTACCTTGGTGACTTCCGGAACGATGCGACGCTTGGATTGCTTGGCGGCAGACTCTGAAATCAGATTCCAGCGGGTGAGCTTGGTTGCTTCTTTCTTGGAGTCTAATTTTACAACTGCACGCTTGGTTGCAAGCGGAACCACCTTGTATACACCCAGTTCTACGGCTTTCTGGATAATCAGTTCCATCTTGTCATTCTTTGGTAAACCTTGAAACAGATATACCTTGGAGGGCAATTCTATACCATCTTCTTTAGAGAAAAGCAGCTTACATCGGACTGCGTCCTCTTCGATTTTTTCTATTTCACATCTGTATTCTGTTCCGGTCTCCTGGTCAACTGCAGCTATCTCGTCTCCGCATTTCATACGAAGAACATTCTTGATATGGTTGACATCTTCACCGATGATTGTCACTTCATGGTCTGCCGCCTGACAGGAATTGATGAAAAATTGATACATGACGGTTCCTCGCTCTATTTAACTTTCCGCGCTGTTACAGACACCCATTCTCCCTGATATGTCACTTCAAGGACTTCAAGGCCTGCTGCCTTGACAGCATTTACAACTGTTTCTTCTTTATCATCTATGATTCCGGAGGTGATATAGATTCCACCCGGTTTTAATTGATTTACAATGACAGGTGTCAATGGAACCAGTACTTCTGCCAGTATATTGGCAGCTACAATATCGTATTTTTCATAGCCCACTTTATCCTGCACTGCTTTGTCGTCTATGATGTTGCCTATCAGCAATTCAAAATCCGCATCCGCCAAGCCGTTTACTGTCATATTGTCGTTGACGGCGTCGATCGTACACGTGTCAAGATCCGTTCCGATTGCAGACTTTGCACCGAATTTGAATGCCAACAGAGAAAGAATCCCACTGCCGGTTCCTACATCCAACAGTACTGTATCGGAGGTAACATACTTGCGCAACTGTCTGATGCAGAGCTGTGTCGTCTCATGCATACCGGTTCCGAAAGCTGTTCCGGGATCAATATGAATGACCATCTTATCGGAATCTTCTGCTTTCACATCTTCCCATGAAGGAATGATCAGAATGTCATCTACATAGAACTGATGAAAATACTGCTTCCAATTGTTCACGAAATCCTCATCTGCTGTCTGTGATGTGGTAATCGTTCCCTCTCCGATATCCATAAAACTGCGCAAATCTTCCAGTTCATTACGCACTGCTTCCAATATACTTCCATTGTCCTGATCTGCATCCAGATAAAAACTAAGATATGCGATACCGTCATTTTCCCCACAATCGGGCAGAATATCTACAAACATCTGTGCTTTATCCTGTTCTGTAAGCGGTACTTTGTCTTCTATTTCCACACCCTCTACGCCAACATCCGATATTGTACTGATGACAATATCCTCTGCCTCAGAGAGTGTTTTGATTGTATACTTATTGTAACGCATATATTCTCTCCTCTGTTGATCCTACTCATAGTCTCAACTCTGAATTCATCAAATACGCAGAGTATTTCTACCCTGCGCATTCAGTATAGCATATTATCCTGTTCTGAAACAGTATTTTTTGATATATCCGTTGTTTCTTGTTTTCGTTACGATTTCCTGCTATACTCTTCATTATCAATTCAGAGATGATATACTTACAAAAGCAGGAGGATGAAAGTTTGAAACAAAGAGGTAACGGTTAGAGAAAATGTAAATTGCATAGCAAACA
>CAZWXS010000066.1:0-11937 GCA_964638005.1 uncultured Lachnospiraceae bacterium | reverse complement strand
ACAGAAAATTGGGCTGAGTGGAGTTGCTCAGCTTTTTGTTAAAACTGCATCCCTTGCCTGTGCGACCGGATGCTGGATTCTTGCTGATTTTGCAGATGAACGAACCGGAATCGGAAATAGTAATCAAAACATCGCACGTGTCTTTTATACGAATGTTTTTTTGCTTTTGCTAGGTACTCTATTTTACTCTTTACTTCAATCCACTCTTCCATCCTGGTGGAATATCATTGCCGGAGCCGGTATTCTTGCAACCTTAGTCATTGGCGAAACAATAGGCATGAAATTGGCTGGTGAAAAGTGGCATTTCATTATGCCGGAAGGCGGTTATGTTCCGTCAACAGTCGTTGTTTTGTTAGGTGGGTTTTTCCCAATGATGGGACACTGGTATTTGATTGATCGCAATAACACATCTGTGTACAGGCGTCGTATGGCAACACCCGCCATCATTGCTTGGATTCTGTTACTCATTGTCACTCTGATCAATACATTGTTATACACTATACATCCCGTCTGTTCCGGTATGGCTGAATTAGGATCTATGTTAGTACTGTTTTATGCACTGCCATTTTATCCTTTTGATACGATTGGTGGAAAACGAGTCAGAGAAAGCAGCACTCTTGCCTATGCTGCTTTAGAAATTCTCAGTATTTTATTGCTTGCATTTATTTGGATTACTTTCTGAATTCGAACTGATCATCAAAGAAACTCTCCTTGGTGTTTCTGAAAAAACTGATAATAAGATCGCACATTCTCCAGTTCCGTCCATCTCTTAATATCTACGGGATCTTCATCTAAATCATAGATCTTCGCGCCTTTCATAGATAACAGAAAGGGAGAATGTGTAGCAATGATAAACTGGTAATTGAAAAATCGTGCGGAATCCTCCAGAAACTGCAGCAGCTCCTGCTGCCGCTCCGGTGACAGACTGTTTTCAGGCTCGTCGAGGAGGTATAATCCTGTCTCCCGCATTTTTTCCGTAAAATATAAGGATGCACTCTCTCCGTTCGAATGTTCTCTGATATTGTCGGCAAGACTCTTTCTCACATATTTGGACTGTGTCTTACTGCGAGCAAGATTCACGCTTTTCAAATGCTCATAATCCTCCAAAGACTTCATCTGAAAATGTGTGTACTTATCTTCGATATAATTCTGAAAAAGTTCTTCTCTTCGTTGATCAATTCCCTCATTGATGGTCCGCAGATTCAGCATAAAATCAAACACATCATCACTCGTAATAATCCTGCTGACTTCCGGAATCGGTGTTTCTAATTCATAAGAACACATATCTGTGTAGTCTTCAAAAAAATTACTTCTGTTATAGAGGGTATCCCGTTGCAGCCTCAGTTTTTCAGCAATGACATTCAATGCCGTTGTCTTGCCGGAGCCGTTTCCGCCATATAAAATCGTCACCGGCTCAAAATCCAATACCGATAACTGATGCTTTGATAATATCCGAAATGGGTAGACTGTATCATAACAGGTTCGTCTTATTCCCAATATAAAATTATCTTCCTGACCAACGTCCGCAAATTGAAACTGCGACAAATATACCATGGCTTCCCTGCTCCTTAGATCAATGAACCACCCATCTCAAAGGATACTAATGTCTTCTTACCAAACACAGTTTTATAATTTCTCGTCTACAACTGATCCTTTTATATCTTCAATCACCAGATTCATCTTATCTACGATATTTTCAACCTCTGCCTTTACATTTGTCTGAACCTCATCCAGATCCAGCACCTGCTCTGTCAGAACTTCGGTTTTCTTCTTCTCTATGCGCTCCTGCTGCTCCTCTTTGTCCTCGCGTATCTCTTCAAGCTGTTCTTCTTTTTCTTCCTCTTCTTCGGCCTTCTTCTTAGCAGCTTCTTCCTCTTCCTTATGCAGCTCATCGATGTAATCCTTGCCCTCTTTGATGAGCATTCCCATGATTTCATCTTCTGCCGCATCTATAATGGCATCTGCTTCTTTTGATGCAGCTACCATAGGCGGCGACTTCAATCGTTCAAGTCTGACCCCCTTGATGATTGCACTTTCCTCCAGAATCTGCTTATTTGCCTCATCAATCTCTTTCTGATAAGGAGACTTATAAGACTCCATCTCAAGTGCCTGCTTCTGATATTCTGTAAGACCGGCTGCCTCTATCTCTTCCAAGCGCTTTCTGTCCTCATCAGTAAGTGTTACTCCTGAATTCAGTTTGAAAGAATCCTTTTCCTTTTGCAATAGTTCCAGATCCTTCTGCTCTTGAGAATCAATTGCAATTCCTCTGGCTTCTCGCAGCTGATCCTTTTCCTTATCAATCTGGGAGATTGCCTCCTGTGCAGTTTTTATGCCGTCTCGCAGCTGACTGATATGGTCTTTCCTCGCTTCCATATCATCATCTATCTTCTTCTCATCGGCAAATACATCTCCGACTACCTTCATGGCTTTCTTTCTGGCTTCCTGTCGCTTCTGGGCAATCGGATCCAAAGCTTGATTCATATTTCCGACAAATATGCTGCCTCTTTTCTTCCCATTTCGTTCATTTTGCAATCCATTTCGTTCGCTGCGATTATTTTCCCCAACATAAATACTTGTATATTCAACTTTCATAACTGCCCTCCATATAGATCATTGCAATTGTATGTTTATTATATCGGCTCTTTTTCCACAATATATAATACGGCATTGAACCCATCTTTCAGTTCAACGCCGTACAATCTACATACTACTATGTTGTTATCCGCTATGACCTTTTGCTCTCTTTTGTCAGATTTATTTATATGATACCTTGACGAATAACCGTCCCGCCGTCTTTTCCTGCTCCGGGACCCAGTTCAATCTGCCAGTCACATCGCTTCATGAACTGCTTATTGTGCTCAATGGCTACGATGGTATTACCACCGGAAATCAATTCGTCCATCAACTGCAGCAAATGATCAATATCTGAAAAATGCAGACCTGTCGTGGGTTCATCCAGCAGATACAAAATGTTTTTCTTCTTTTTCGTATTGAGTTCTCTTGCCAACTTTAATCTTGAGGCCTCTCCACCGGAAAGTGTCGCTGTTCCCTGTCCTAATTTCAGATATCCAAGGCCAACCTTTTGTAAGGAATGCAGCGTCTGCACTGCATCTTCAAATCCACTCAAAAAACCGACTGCTTCATCAATTGCCATCTCTAATATTGCCGCAATGTTCTGATCCAGATACTTCACCTCAAGGATTTCTCTCTTAAATCTCTTGCCCCTGCAATCCGGACATTGTACATAAGTATCTTCCATATATTTGAGTTTGACCCTACCTTCTCCCTTACAGGAATCACACTGTCCAAATTCTCCATTGAAACTGAAATACCGTTCATCCCATCCATTCTGAATTGCTAGGTCAGTCCCTGCAAATGCACTGCGTATCTCATCCATAATCCCTATATAAGTTGCAATGATAGACTTTGAGGTCTTTCCGATTGCCTGCTGATCCACCATGACAACCTCAGAAAATTTTCCTTCTTTTTTCGCCCGATTGAAAATTTCACCCTTCATTAACGATGACTTTCCACTTCCGCTGACTCCGCAAATACACGTCAGAGCATTTTGTGGAAATTCAATACTGATATTTTTAAGGTTGTGACAGGTCATGCCCTTCATTTTAACCCATTTATGTGCTGTCATATCTTCACGACAATTCTCTATCTTACATGTTTGATTCTTCTCTACATTTTCCTTGCGATTGTTTAAGTCCGTAATTTGTGTATTATGATTCATGTATCTGCTGATTTGTGTCCCACTGTGCTGCAGCATTGCATCCAGTGTCCCTTCGCCAACCAGCAGACCTCCCTTTTCACCTGCTCCCGGACCGATTTCTACGACATAGTCTGCAATCCGGATCATATCCTCATTATGTTCCACCATCATGATGGTATTGCCCTCTTCCTTAAGCATTTGAAGCATGCTCATGATCTTCTGATAATCACTTGGATGCAGTGCTTTTGAAGGCTCATCGAAAATATATAAGATTCCGGAAATATGGTTCTTAAATGCTCCCAGAAGCTTTAATCGCTGTCCCTCTCCACCCGACAAAGTCCCTGTTTCCTGATTGAGTGCAAGATAACCGATTCCCAGTTTGACCGCTGATTCTGCAATTTCCTGAAGTGATCTGACTGCATTTTCAATTTTTGCATAAGTATCATCATCTGATTTTGTTTGTAATGTATTGCAAAAATCTATAATCTCATAAAATGTCATTCCAGCTGCTTCCGGATATCGAATCTGATGAAGCGTTACAGTCCGACCTTCCATATTCAGACGCTCTCCGTTACACGCCTGACATTCTACCTTGGTCAGATAACGGTCCAGCGTATGAGTATCGGAATTTTCTTCATACAGACGTTCTATAATCTGGCAAATCCCCTCAACCTTCCGTGTAATCTCACCTTTTCTGCCATTCTTTCGGTTATTGTAATGAAAAGAAACTTCATCTTCACAACCATGCAATAATTGATCACGAAATTCTTCTGAAAGCTCCTTCCACGGTTTTTCCAAATTTTCATTTAGTTTATCAGCAAGACCGAATACCTGCCCTTTCATCCAATTCGCATTGGGATTCTCCAGAAAGGTACTCAGTTTTCCATAAAATGAACTTGCTCCATCTAATAAGGAACGCTCCGGATTATCTATGATTTTACTTTCATCTACCTTAACGACCTTTCCGGTTCCGTTGCAGACCGGACATCTGCTGTCTGCATCCAGATAACTGAACGAAGAAGGCGTCATCTCAAACATGAGTTTGTCACAACGATAGCACTTTTGCTTTGTCTGAAGCAAGAGGTTACTTCCATCTTCAAGTTCTGCATAGAACGCTCCCTGCCCTTGTTTTAATGCAGTATTGATCCGATCTGTGAGTGAACCTCCCTGTAGTTCTTTCTTTGAAAGGTCGCAGATTTTCACTTCTTTCTGCTGTTCCAGAAGTGCATATATCCTTTCCGTAGATAACGGAATAATTTCATGACCGCAGTTTGGACAGTGTCGAATGGACGCACCTGCATAGATACTCCTCAAATAGTCATAGGCATCCGTGTAAGTGCCGACTGTAGAAAATGAATTCCCACGAATGGCATCCTGCGTGATCACAACGGTTGGAATACAGCCAAACATGTCATCTACCTTGGGTTTCGGCATGTTATGATTATGATTCAGATACTCCATTCTCCTGTTGCATTCTGCATAAATCGTGTCGTTGATCAGACTTGATTTGCCACTTCCACTAACTCCAACCACTGCTGTAATCTTACCATAAGGAATCTTTACATTGATTCCCTTAAGGTTATTTTCTCTGGCACCATGAACTATGATTCCGTCAGGTTTTCGATATTTCAATTCGTTTTCTAGTTCATTTCTTTGACTCGCTTCGTTTATTTTTCCTGTCTCACTTACTCTTATCTCTTCTCCAGATTGTTTCTGCTCTTTTTCATTCATCTTAAACAAAAGTTGACTTAATTGACTGTCCTCAATTGTCATAGTTTTTTCATGATTTACCACCTTATCATCCAAGTACTTCGGCCAATGCTCCAGCCAGTGTGGCACCCTGCACTCCAAAATTTGATCTACTGCCGGAATATATTCGCTGATTCCAAGACACGGTGTCTTATCAAAACTCTCGATTCCGCTCAGATAGATTCTCTTCTTTTCCTTATCGATATGGGTCACTCGTGCAATCGTCATGGCAATGGGATTTGGCCTGACAGGTGATCTCGTCGCAAAAATCCCTGTTCGCGGCGCATTTTCATAGGGTGGATTACACTCTGTCACTCCTCGGTAAAGGTTAGAATCAAACTTATGAAACCACCAGAAAATCTTGATATGTGAACTTGATAAATTGGGTGCTTCCTCTAGTTTATCAAGTTGAACATATTGTTCTCCATTGACACTGCGAATAAGACCGATTGTGCCGACTTCATAGGCTTCATCCTTCTCATCTCGCTCAACTCGAATTCCTTCACTAACTTGATCACAACTTTGAGATTTGCAGTTCACATCACAGACTGTATCTTCACTCGGAAAATAGGGCTTGATATCAATTAATTCCCACTCTGCTTTCTGCTCCAACTGTAGCGGTGAAATAATAATGCCTTCACGTATCTTCACCTGTTCAATCTCCAAGATTGCCTTATGCAGTTGCTTTTCGTTTGCGTCCAAGGATACATAAAATACATGCACATGACTGAACTGATCCAGATACTTAAGTGCTTTCCTGAATTCCTTGTTGACCGTGATAATCGTTTTTTCCTTTACTTCTATTGTTCCGATGGATTTTAAACTGTACATCAACTCACTCCTTTTCCTGTTATGGAATAAGCGTAAACCATCACACCATGTCAGGGTCAAGCACAATTATTTTTACTTCAAATTTTCTTTTCTACCATACAAATGGTATCATTCTATATTTTACTTTTTTCATATACTCATCATATCCATCAAGTCCTGTTTTCAGGACTTCTTCTTCATTTTTGATTCGTTTTGCAAGAATAAACGGCAATGGTATCATAAATATAAGTGCAATCCAAGAGCCAAGGACAATGGGCATCATTGTAAAGAGTAACACCGTAGCTGCATACATCGGATGACGTACAATGCCATAAAGTCCGGTAGAAACGACCTTTTGATTTTCTTGTACCTCGACAACTCTTGAAAGATAAGCATTTTCACGCATCACCTCAGCATAAAGCAAGTACGCACAGAAAAATAAACATGAGGCAATTATGACTAACACCATGGGGACATGCGTCCAACCATAGCGGAAATCAAATCCTGCTGAAAGAAAGCAGCCCATGAATTCAACAGCGGACATCATAATGACTGACTTTTGTGTATCTTCTTTTTCTTTCGTATTCAATCGTTTTGCAAGTAATTCCTTATCCTTAGTGAACAATATAGTTCCGACAATCAGCATCGGAATAAATAAAAGAGCGCAGAAAAGCAACCCATTCGGATATAAGCATGTCCCTGCAGGAAGAAATAGCAGCAATGCAATCACCACCGCACCACCAAAAAATTTTATAAATGCCTGAAATAAAAGTTTCATAAATTTGCACCTCCAGATTTATTTTTTAGAACTTTAAACACAAGTTAACGGTATCTGCAACTCCGTGATGAATTCCTCCGGATTATCGGTACTGTCCATGCCCACATGACAGATTTGTCTGTTTTCACCTGACATACGATATTCCTTATGCCGTTCCAGCCAAACGGCAAATTCCTTATACGCCCGACTGATATTGCTATAAGGACCATAAATCATAAAGCAGGCTGCCATATCCACCTTTTCTACCTGCCGATAAATAATCTCTTTGCTTTCAATCATCGCATCAAAATTCTTTAATGCCACACAGATTTCAATGTCAACGTTTTCTTCTCTGTAGTCAAGATCATGGTAAATGGAAAAGCAGGACAAAGACTCTGCATTCTTTACATTGCTCATATATCTGCTCAGTTCTGCCCACAACTCCGATTCACAATAGTAATTCGGAACCACACGTCTCAGGGACAATACCTGCTGCATCGGAAGCTGTTTCATGATGATCTCAATGTCCAACTTCTTATCCTGATGATCCAGATCATACAACATCCCCTGTATCTGACGCAGCCGGTTATGCTCTGTCTGTATGTTCTCCTCTGTCTTCTTCATCTGTTCCAACAGATTGCTCTTTAACTGATCCGGATTCCAAGACTTCAGAATCTCCTTCATTTCCTTGACACCAAATCCCATGTCTCTCAGCAAGATGATTCTATTCAACTGATCAATCTGATCCGCAGAGTACAGCCTATATCCATTTGAATCATCAATAAAACAAGGCTCCAACAATTTCTGCTCATCATAGTACCGCAACATTCGAATAGACACCTGCGTGATTTTCGAAAATTCACCGATTTTAAACATCTTATATCTCCTGTACGTTTTTTACCGACATTAATACTATATATTATCTTTTATCTTTGTAAAATTTACAAGGGTGACCCGTTGTGACACAGACCACCCTTGTATTATAACATCTTTTCTTAATCGCTCTATTTTTTTGTCCCATTTACTTTAAATGATCCAGTTCCCACAAGTGTTTATCTCGCCTAAAAAACAAGCAGACTGCCACTCCGGCAAATGCAATCACAAAGAAAAGAAATGCTGCTCCGGAACCCTTGCCGCAGCCAAATACCCGCACCAACAAGCTGTCCAGCCCCTGATTTGCCATAATCGGTTCAAATACCTGATCGACTAAAATACCTCCCAGCAGATAACCCACCGGAATCGTAAAGAACTGTAGTGAATTCCGAACAGAATAGACTCTGCCCTGCATATTTTCAGGGATATGCAACCGCAGGATTGCTTCCATATTGGTGCTCATGATCGGAATCGCAAGCCACCCAAGAAAACCTCCGATACACCATATCAACGGTGTTCTTCCCAACGCCAATAAGATATTTTCTGTCGCCATTGAGAATAACAGACAGTTACAGATGACCCTGATCCGGCTCTTTGGTGTCTTCATAAATGATGCCAGAATACTTCCCACTAACATCGTCACACCAATAACTGCATTGACCAGTCCCAGAGTGATTTCACTGCCACCATTTCTGGATAACATCATCGCCGGAAATGCTGCCGAATAAATTGACGCCACCAGATTAATTGCTGCAAGAAACAGAATCAGATCAAGGATTCCCCGTTCCTTTTTCAAGTATGCAATTCCCTGTTTTGCCTGCGTCAGTAACGAATCTTTTACCTCAGCTATATCTTCGACCTTGGGAATCCTGATTCCAAATGCCAGTGTCAGGAATGCAATCACAAAAGTGGTCAAATCAAACATAATGACTGCATTGACGCCTGCAATACCAATAATTGCTGTTGCAATGATTGGTGTCAAAATCGTGTTCACGGAATTTGAAAAATATCGCAAACCACCTACTCTCTGATAATACTTTCTCGGCAGAATACGTGTCGTTGCAACCTCTGATGCCGGCTGCTGCACCGTGTTCATAAAACCATTCACTGCATTGATCAGATACAGGTGCCATATTTTCAACGCATCCTGCTGTAATAAGATCAATGTTACAACTGTTGTCATCGCTGCAACAGTATCGCAGATCAGCATTGTTTTCTTCTTATCCCAACGATCGCTGACTACACCTGCGAATATACTTAAGATTACATAGGGTGCATAAGAACTGACCATCAAAAGTGCTGTCATCAGTGCTGATCCTTTTTGAGAATAAGACCAGATCACCAATGCATAAGCAGTCATGGAACTTCCTAGCGCAGAGAAAGACTGCGTCACCCATAGTAATAAAAATGTACGCATTTCATAAAATATTTCTTTTAAGTTTTTCATAGACTTTGCTCCTTATTTTGAATTCATCGTTTCATATCACTCGGAATGCAAAGTCTTTGGATAGTACTTTCTACTCCATGCTGCCCTATCCTACAAGACCTTGCATGGAGCTGTTGCAATGCATAATATCATGGTAATTCTCCTTTTTTTAATAAAATATAGATAATCAACTATTTGATTTTTACTATAGTTAGATTATCTATATTTGTCAATATTCTATTCTTCCTACTTGTTTCACATTTTTATAAATTCCAGAAGTCTTCTGTCTCTTTGAGGATTTCCTCTGTACTTGTAATCGTTGCATGGAAGATATCACAACCTGTTTTCTTCAGATAGTGCTGGATTAAGTGATATCCACATGCGTAGCCTGCACAATAGGGTATTCCGAGCGGTGCAGCTCCACGCATAGCCATGATTTCATCTCCATACAAATAAGATGATAGCTTATTAAAATCTGTTTCTGTCAAGTTCTCCTTGATTACCGGTTTGATAATGGTATTCAACATTTCCTGTGTTGTCTCCGTTGCCCATTTTCCGATTTTATCTTCACCATACATAATGGCCTCAAAATTCTCTGCAAGCCCTTCCGAAACAATCATATCTGCAAGTGAAATATTTGGACTCCACTGCATGAACTGCCAGCGTACATTATGATTCGTCTCATGTGCCAGTGCAACCGGAAGCATCTGCAGGGATTTTTCATTCGGAATAATCGTTCCGGTGATGTATCCCGGTATTCCGCCATCTCCACAATAATCTCCTGTCATTGCAGACATTGGATTCTTAGGGTCATTCAGCAAAACCGTGAAATAGTATTGCTCCGTTGGTAACTTGATTCCACTCTGTTCAAATCCCTCCAGCGAATTACGAATACTATCCTCACATGCCTTCCAGAACTTATCATCACTGATCATTTCTATTTCTGCAAGTCGTTCCGAAGTAATCTGTTTTGGTGCATAACCTCCACCCATCGTACTCGCCGACACAACATCATAACCACCCGGCTCCTCTGCCTTAAGCGGCATTCCCACACACTGCCATTTGAATTCAAACGGCTTCATCAACTCATATCTGTAGAGATCCTCTCGCTCTTCATCAGTCGCATTGACCATCTTACGATAAATCTCATCTGACCTTATCGCTTTAATTTCCATGTCCTTATCCTCTTTTCTTCATTGTAAGTTTTGTATGTGTTCGAACTACAATTAGGATAATACACTATTACGTTACGTCAGAGTCAATACTTTTTATTCTACTTAATCTGATTTCTCTTAATAATGAATGGAGCTTGTCAATGCAGACAAACGTTTTGATTAATCTCTTATTGATTCATGTCATCAGGATATCATATCCATGTCTTTCCGCAATCTCAATCTGAAATTGGCTGATATTGTTCTCCAGCATATTGAAGCAGTCATGTGTGATACGTTCTAAGGAGAACATGATCTGATTGAACAGATTGCCGGATTCCTTTTTACAATGCTTATCCTGCATACGCTTTGCATTATTTTTTCTGGCTTTGTTACGCAGCTTCACAAGCTTGTCTTTATTTTTATTAAACTCTTCCGTTGGGTTCTCCATTTGTCCCCGCAGATAACGGATAATCTGATCATATAATCGTTCTACCGCAGTGATATCAGTACTCAAGTCTTCCCTCGCATCTGTTGAAAAGTCCAATCTTTTACTTTGTTTGGTGAAGAACAAATCGTCCAGCTCCATACACCGATTTGTGATATTTCCAAGGTTCTCAAGCAAGATCAACATATCTGATGCATACCCGGCCTGATTCTCTGTCAGACTACCTCCTGCAAATAAAGATGCCAAATACAAGAGCGTCTCTTCATTTCGCTTAGAAAGAACTTCGCATTCTTCCTTGATTGTCGTAAGCAGCCGCAGGTCATTGCCTTTGAGTTCCTTACGGATATCCGAAAGCACTTCTTTGATATCAAGTGCCATATCTTCAATTTCCTGTGTGACCATCTTAATCGCAAATACAGGCTGATTCAGAATCTTGTGATCCAAATATTTGGATTTTGATTCGTTAACAGGCTTCTCATCTTCTCCCCTGATTAAGAATGTCACAATCTTTACAAGTACCCAGATAAACGGAAGCCAGATAAGTGTACAGACGACATTAAAGGTCGTATGCGCATTCGCAATCTGTCTGGAAATCACCTCAGCTTCCGGTCCCTTCGGAGAAATCCACTCCACGAACTTTGCAAACCAAGGAATGATACATACAAATACAATACTTCCCGATATATTAAAAATGCTATGCGCGATTGCAGTTCTCTTTGCATTCTTTGACTGTCCAAGACTTGCAAGAATAGCTGTGATGGTTGTACCAATATTATCACCCAAGAGGATCGGAATCGCTCCGACAAGTCCAAGAACACTTGATACTCCGTCCGGTCCTGTCTGGGATGCAAAGTTCTGAAGTACAGCTATCGTTGCACTGGAACTCTGTACCACAAGCGTCATCAACGCTCCAACCAAAACTCCGAGAACCGGGACATTGGAAACTCTCTCTATCATATTCAAAAATACCGGACTGTCTGCAAGCGGCTTCATGACACTTCCCAT
>CAZWXS010000065.1:0-12188 GCA_964638005.1 uncultured Lachnospiraceae bacterium | reverse complement strand
TGGACGACAGCATTATCGTAACAAAATGGCATGCCCTCAAGCCAAAAAAAGATCTGCACCACGGATTCTCCTGTTATTTTCTGAAGGAAGGCTACAAAATCAGTAAATTCTATACAAAAGAGAATATGCTGCTGTATTGGTATTGTGACATCATTGATTATTCATATTCAGAATCCGATAACGCTTATGTTTTTACGGATCTTCTGGCAGATGTCATCGTATATCCGGACGGCTTTGTCAAGGTTGTAGATCTGGATGAATTCACCGAGGCACTGGATATCGGCAAATTATCCGTAGATACTCTAAAACTGGCGCTGCTTAGGCTCAATAATCTGTTGGATATCATATATGCAGACAAGTTCGAAAAGTTACAGAATGAAATCGAAAGCCGAGAATCATTTTAAATAAAAAGAAACTATCTCTTTTTCATTGTATGAGATGGTTTCTTTTTTATGAGTTTTGAATATTGAATGATTCTTATTTTAATAAAATACATGATCACCTATGATCTGTCCGTTGATCTGCGGAATGATTGTCCTGAAATAAAGGCAATTCCCTACCGGAGTGGAACCGTTCATTGCATCATCTGCCGCCGAATAACACGCAGGTGTCGCTCCCTGTGCAAGTCTCGCTGCCAATCGTCCGCTGGCCACAGGCGAAAACTGTCTGTTGGCATAGATAACTCCGACCATAGTATTCGGAAACGCCGCACTTCGCATTCTGTTGATGACTACCGCGCCGACTGCAACTTGTCCTTCATATGGCTGATTACCGGCTTCACAATAAATCAGACACGCCAACAATTCTCTGTCTGTCGGTTCGTAAGTCAACTCTGATACATCTCTCCACGCCATGCTGGCTGCCTTTTTGGTCATTGCCCGCTCTTCTGCAAGCTGCTTCTTAAGAGCTGCCAGATTGGCTTCCTGTGCTGCCAGTTCTGCCTCTTTATTGGCAATCTCCATCTCATACGCCGTTGCTTCTGCTTCTGCAGCAACAATCTGTCCGTTTGTACTTGCAATTTCTCCCGATGTAGAATTCACAAGTGTTACCACTTTGCCCTTTTCTTCAGCCACCTTCGCCTGCAGAGCTTCTAACTCTTTCATCTCTACCTGCAGCTTCTCTTCCTTTTCTATGATACTTTCTTTGAGTTCGATTAAACTCTTGAGCATCTTCTGATCGTATTCCTCAACCTTTGCCATATAGTCTGCCTTGTTCAGGAAATCAGAATAGTTTGATGCTGTAAGCAGCGCCTCTAAATAGGAAGTCTCTCCCTTTTCATACATAAACTTGATTCGACGTTTCATCAGGTCATACTGGTTCTCTTCCTGCGTTCTTGCATCTTCAAGCTCTTCCTGTGTTTTTTTGATTTCATCCTCTTTGTTTGCTACTTCTGTCTCAAGATTACTCAGATTTTCACTGATTTCAGTCAGATCAGCATTCAGCTTATTCAGATAGCCCTCCATCTGTTCCTTGGTTTCCTCGAGGCCTTCCTTCTTTTCTTCGGTCTGTTCCTTCAGGACTTCAGTCTGCTGCTTCAACGCTTCTGTCTGTTTCTTCTCTTCCTCTGCCTCTTTAATTTTTTCTTCAGTTGTCTTGGCATAAACGGTACGCAAAAATAAACCCGCATTTTCCGGCGGGAGCCAGATACAGCCTTGTATCACGAATACAACAGCAAGCATTGACGCTATCCACTTGTGTACATTCTTGTTTTTCACCGTATATTGCCTCACTCTGTCTACAAGGTAAACTTTACTTCTCGATCTGTACGTTTGTACTGCACATATTTTACCCCTGCCGCATCCAGCATTCTCTTGGATGCAATGACTGACGGGGTGTCTGCATACTTATCACAATCATAAACAATGGTCTTGATCCCTGCCTGAATGATTGCTTTCGCGCACTCGTTGCAAGGAAACAGCGAAACATAAATCTTCGCGCCCTCCAAGGACCCGCCGCGGTAATTGAGAATCGCATTCAGCTCACTGTGCGTGGAATAGAAATATTTATTCTCCAAAGGTTCACCGTCACGGCACCAGGGAAAATCATCGTCTGAACATCCCTGAGGGAATCCGTTGTAGCCCATGGACAGAATCTTGTTATTGCTGCTTACGATGCAGGCTCCTACCTGGGTATTGGGATCCTTGGAACGCATGCCGGAGAGAATAGCAACTCCCATGAAATATTCGTCCCAGGAAATGTAGTCTGTGCGTTTGTCACTCATGTGTTTGTCCTCCGTGAAATTTGAAAAGAAGGGGTGTCTAAATTGCTGCTCTGTGGTGAAGTCGAAAAATGTTGCATTTTTCGACTGTGAGCAAAATCGCTTAAGCGATTTTATCTCACTTAGTACCGAATATTCTATCGCCGGCATCGCCTAAGCCGGGGACTATGTAGCCGTGGTCATTTAGCTTTTCATCGAGAGCTCCGATGTACATATCTACATCCGGATGTGCTTCCTGCATTTTCTGAATTCCTTCGGGTGCTGCGATGATGCACATGAAATGGATGTTCTTGCAGCCTTTGTCCTTTAACATCTGAATAGCCGCCACAGACGAACCGCCTGTCGCAAGCATCGGATCTACGACAAATACCTCTCTCTCTGCACAGTCAGCAGGTATCTTGCAATAATATTCTACGGGATCTAAGGTCTGAGGATCTCTGTAAAGCCCTATATGACCTACTTTAGCTGCCGGTATCATTGTCAGCATACCGTCTACCATGCCGAGTCCTGCACGCAGGATTGGTATGATTGCCATTTTCTTTCCTTTGAGTTCCTTTGCATTTGTCTTACAAATCGGTGTTTCAATTTCCACGTCTGCCAACTGCAGGTGTCTGGTCGCTTCGTAGCAGATCAGCATCGCAATCTCTCCAATGGTCTGTCTGAAATCCTTGGTGCCGGTATCCTTTCTTCTGATATAACCGATTTTGTGCTGGATCAAGGGATGATCCATAATAAATGCTTCTCCCATTACCGTTTCCTCCGTATATTTTTTTAATGTTTTTTATTCAATGTGACTGATTCTTCTGATATGCTTTTCTTCATTTGAAAAAGGTGTCTCCAAAAATGTATCTACTATCTCCAGAGCTACATTGCCGCCGATGATTCCTCCGCCCATTGCCAACACATTGGCATCATTGTGTGAACGCGTCAATCTGGCACTTGTCGTATCTGTACACAGTGCGCACCGGATACCGGGCACCTTGTTCGCAACGATGGAAATCCCGATTCCTGTCGTACATATCACGATTCCCTGTTCACACTCACCCCTTGCAACCGCATTGGCAACCGCCTTTCCATACTCCGGATAATCCACAGAATCATAAGAGCCGCAGCCATAATCCTTATACTCGATTCCCTTTTCATCCAAATGATATTTGACGAGTTCCTTTAGATCAAATCCACCATGGTCACTTCCGATTGCTATCATACTTCGTCCTTCTTTCTGTTATATAATATATAATTTTTATTCTGTTCTTTTATACTTCTATCATTTGATGACCGGCTGCCCGAATCAATCGATTCATAATGGCCTGTCCGATCCTTGGTGTGTCAAACTCTTCCGAATAGATATATGTCACGCCCGCCTCATCAAAATCTCGTAATGCCGCATAGAGGTGCGCCGCAATTGCCTCTTCATCCGTTCTTGCTCCGATATTGACAACATCATCTGCCTGATATCTCAGATACGTCTCTGCGGTTGCTATCACACCAACCTTCGCTCCCTGTAATGCCTTTTCCTGAGCACATCGATTGATATAGGCGATAATCTCATCCGGCTTCCCTCTGACAATCATCATCTCTCCCGCAGGTGCGTAATGCTTATATTTCATACCCGGTGCTCTCGGATGTTCATCCGGACTCGAAACTCCCAGTATTGCTTTGTCATAATACACATCATAGCCCAGCACATCCGACAACATTTTCTGTGTAATGTATCCCGGACGCAGAATCAGCGGCTGCTCCGCCGTCATATCCACGATTGTGGATTCCAAGCCGATCTCCACCGCTCCTCCATCAATGATCATATCAATCCTGCCGTTCATATCTGCTGCAACATGCTCTGCAAGTGTAGGACTCGGTCTGCCGGATACATTTGCGCTCGGTGCAGCAATATATCCTCCTGCTGCCTCAATCAGTGCCAGTGCAACCTGATGGCACGGCATCCTTACGGCAACCGTATGCAGGCCGCCTGTCGTTTCCTGCGGCACGATTGCTTTCTTTTTAAAAATCATCGTCAGAGGACCCGGCCAATATGCCCGTGCCAGATCGAGTGCAGCTTCCGAAATATCCTGCGCGATCAGATCCAACGCCTCCATATTCGCAATGTGTACAATCAGCGGATTATCCGACGGTCTTCCCTTCGCCGCATAAATCTTCGCAGAAGACTCCGGATTCAGTGCATCCCCGCCCAGCCCGTAAACAGTCTCTGTCGGAAATGCAACCAGACCACCTTTTTTGATGATCTCCCCTGCCTGTTTGATAGCAGAGACATCTATATTCACTTCATCCATCGATACTTCCGTCGTTATCATAATAATCCCTTGATTCTGCAATGCATGAGCGTATCTGCCCACTCTTTGTAGTATAACACATCTTTTATTTGATTAAAATACCCTACCTTTAATTGTCAAGGTAAGCCTTAATTCCTGCCAAAACCGCCTGTGCCGCCTTTTCCTGATATGCATCCTGCGTCAACAGGTCTGCCTCTTCTCTGTTGGACAAAAAGCCGCACTCTACAATAACCGTAGGGCTCTTAGTATGTACGAGGAGATAATAGCTGTCATTTGCTTTTGGTTTTCTGGTATTCTTCGGATCCAGACCCTCTATCAGCTTTGTCTGCAGAATCTCTGCCAGCTTCTTCCCCTCCTCGGAATGTGAATAATAAAATACCTGTGCACCTCTGACATATTCCTCATGATAGCTGTTCTGATGGATGCTGACCGTAAAGACAGGCATAGTCTCATCAATTAAGGCACATCGCCGCTTCATATCCTGCGTCTTCTTACTGTCTGAATCCTCACTATACAGACCCATATCCGTTTCCCGTGTCATAATGACCTTGATTCCCTTTTCTTCAAGCATCTTTTTTAGTTTTAACCCAATTGCAAGATTAATATCTTTTTCCAGGGCATCGTTGATGCCAACTTTTCCCGGATCTGCCCCACCATGTCCGCAGTCTATGACAATCACCGTTCGTTCCCCCATGCTATCTGTTGCACTCTCTGAAACGCTCCCCTCTGTCGCTCTCTCTTCTTGTATTTTCATTACTTTCACTGCTGCTTTTTCAGACAATAAAATAGCTGCAGACAATAAAATAACCGTCATCGCGATCTCAATCCATTTTTCTTTCTTCAATTGATCCTGCTCCGTACTTTTTTACTATCTTATGAAGAAAATGGTACAAATAGCATTAAAAAAACATGCCCGGCAGTTTTTTCATTCTGCCAGGCATGTCTACTTTACTTTATCTATTCTTTCTTTTTCATATTGATACTAGCTATATGTCCGATTGCAAACCAGAAAATCGGAACTGCAATCTGGAATGACAAAATATTAGAACCAATTGACTGTAACAGAGTAATTGCTATGATACATAAATCAGCATAACAATGTTTGATTTGTTTTAGTCCACCCAAAGTGACCAGGATCAGTATGGCTAAAAATATAGAAAATCCAAAAATTCCTTCCTCGCAGAAAACCTTAATGAGCCCTCCATCCGTAATCACATGAGCAAACTCAATTCCAAGTGCTTTATGTCCATTTGCACCAAGACCATTTCCAAACCAGATGCTGGACATATGGTTGAGTGCACTAAACCAGGCTCCGCTTCGTTCCCCGATTGCACTTGGCAGAGAAGCAAGCCGATAGTAGATTTTTTGAACTGACGATAGACTAATGATGCATAAGCATATGAAGGCGAGCAAAATGGTACCACATTCCACCATAAAATATTTTCGTTTAATTAGCTTAAACTCAAAAAAGATCAGATGATTTACATAGAGGACCGCTAAAATGGCAACTACCATGGCAGAACGCTGGTTGCTTAGGAAAGCAAATACAAGACTCATCGCAAGCATAATGATTCCAAACAGACGGTCCTTCTTTTCCATAATAAAATAGGAGGACACCGGAATACCAACAGCTGCTAAAAAGCCCAAAAGTGTACTTCCTATGACGGAATTCATTCTGACACGCATCGTCTGAGCATCGGCTTTTGATGTATATTCCCAATCAAGTAAATAGTCCAGATAAAACTGTGGTGCTATGATATAGAGAAGCAACCCCAATAGGCAGATCACAAGCAAAGCATACAGATATTTTTTATAAAAATCTTTTGTTCGTATTCCGGCGCTTGTACCGACAAAATAGAATACAATCGGTAAAATGGAATTAGAAAACTCCTGAACATAAACAGATGCAGGATATCCATTTTTACTAAGCCAGATAATAGAGAGAAGATTATAGACTACATAGGATACCACAAGCCAGTCCAAGATACTTTTGATTGCAAGTTCTCTTTTCAATACAAGCTCCAGGATGACAAGGAACATCAACAGCGTAGCAAATAAACCCGGACGCATTTGTGTTACAAATAACGTCAGGATGTATCCAAAAGTAACAAGCAAATAATAGTAATCAGACAGATGGACGTTATGAAACCATGTTGTGATTTTTTTTAAATACATGTTAATTCCTCGTTTTAAGTCGTTCAACTAATTCATACATCGCTTTCGCACTATTGAAATTTGCCGGGATGATTTCTGTAGCAGGAATCGCAACATCATATTCATCGTCGATAGCGGCTATAATCTGAATGATATCAAAAGAACTAAGCACCTTATCATCAATCAGACTCGTCTCATTCGCAAAATCAATATCATCTCTTACATCTTCCAGTAAAGTAATAAATTCTTCCATTATTCCAGTTCTCCTTTTATATTATGATTAACATTCATCTCCCAGGTTTCAATCGTATCCCGTAAGAGTGTGGTCTTGCCGTTATGATATGCAATCACTTTTGGCATATTGCGTGATAGAAACAGTGCTATTCCCTCTGTAATAGAATATGCTCCTAAATTGCAAAAGACAAGTATATCATGATGATCAGGCTCATACATTTCGTATTCCCGGACCAAAACATCGTTTGTCGTACAAAGCGAACCACATAAAGCCCATTTGTCTCTGATCCTTGTTTCACCAGAAGCAGCGTTGTCAGGATCTATCGGAAGGTGATGTATGATTGGAATCTTCAATCCCATCATCTGACCATAATAATTGACATGGTTTAATCCGCCATCCAAAATACACCAGTTTTTTTCAAAACTTCTTTTTTTATCTGCAACACTTGTCAGGTAATAACCGCAACTGCTTGCAAGAAATCTTCCCATTTCAATCGTCAACTGACTCCAGTCAGCAACGTCGCTTAACGTAGGCGCAAGTTCCTTAAGCGGAGCAAGCGTTTCTTCGAAATTGTCACCTTCAAAGTAAGGATAGCCAAGACCCGGTCCATATTCAAACATCGGAAGTGCATAGGAACTTTCACTCCGTAAATCATTTATGATACAGCGTAGTTCCTCAAGTTCTTCTTTTTGATGTGCCAGTTTCGTTCGCTGAGTCCCTGCAAAATAATGAATCCCCTGAATTGTGATGTCCGAGGCATCTTTTGCGTGGGTCTTCAAAAGTAATCTAACGTCAGACAGATCCATACCAAACTGACTCTTGGAGGAAAGGCGTAAAATCACAGATACGTGACGTTTTAAATGAGTAGCAGCCTGTGAAATCAGCTCGAATTGATAAAGCGATTCAACGGTTAAAACAGCTGCGCCATAGCGAACAGCCTCCGTGATATCATCAAGCTGCTTATTCACTCCCGAGTAGATGATCTTATCGCCGGAAACTTTATAATGCTGACAGACCGATAATTCCCCGGGACTGCATACTTCAAAAAAGTCAACATCTGATATCAGGTATGGTACGAGGAACGGATTTGCTTTGATAGAATAGCATAACCCAATCGGCCGTTTCCCATGTCCGTTGTTTAGGATTTCTTTGATTTGCCGAGCTCGTGTCAACACTTCATCACAGTCAAAGAGAAAACTTGGTGTACCATATTCTTTTGCAATTTCATAGAATTGTTCATTTTTAATCATATTATATAAGTTCCTCTAATGCTTTTCGATCTACTTTCCCATTCTTATTCATCGGAAATTGATCTAACTGAATGGTTTTATTCGGTAACATATAAGGGGGCAACTTGCTTTGTATCTGTTCGGCAAGACTATTCTTTTCTAGATCCCCGGAATAAAACAGAATGATTTTTTGACGCTTAAAATCATAAATACTGATGGCACGCTGGACACCCTCCAAAGACATGGCACATACTTCTATTTCGCCAAGCTCGATGCGTTGTCCCATATGTTTGATCTGAAAATCTTTTCGATTGATATAGATCAGATTTCCGGAAGAATCATATTTTCCGATATCACCGGTACGATAGATACGGTCATAATAACAGTCATTCAAAGGGTTTTGTGTAAAAACCTCTGCCGTTTTTTCAGGATTCTTGAAATAGCCGATTGCAAGGCAAGTTCCACTGACACAGATTTCTCCTTCTTGATTCGTCTCTGTAACGAGTTTGTCCGAGTCATCCAGCAGAAAAACCTTTTCGTTCGGAAAAGCAACGCCGATTGGAATCATCTCTGTTTTTTCATATTCACGATCCAGGATGTGATAGGTACAGTTACATGTGATTTCGGTAGGACCATAGAGATTCACATAGGTAGCATCCGGCAGAGCAGTTCTCCACTTATTGAGCTGCTTGACTGGCATCACCTCGCCGCTAAATAAAACACGCTTGATGGTATGAGGTGTGCGATACTGAAATCCATTCATAATGGTAACAAAGCACATGGCGGATACCGCCCACACAAGAGTTGTTACTTTATTTTCGCACAGATAATCCATCAGTGTTGTTGGATTGGTAAAGTATTCGCGAGGAATCAGCTGTACTTTTGCACCTGTAAAGATGCCACTGAATATATCTTTGATTGACACGTCAAAGTCAAAGGGAGCCTGATTTGCAAGAGTGTCTGTTTTGTCAATTCCGAATAAATCCACGAATATAGTAATAAAGTCGATTACTGAACGATGGCTTACGACCACTCCCTTTGGTGTACCGGTAGAACCACTTGTAAAATTGACATAAAGCGGCATTTGGTCAACAAATTGAGAGCGTTTACTTTTTAAGATCAATGAATCAATCTGCGTTTGACCGGCAGCATTCAGAACATCAGAAAGTAAAAGAACCTTAAACGGTAGAGAAGTTCCTTCAAAATGTTCCATTAAGACCGGATAATTGACCTCGTCAGTAATAATAACTACCGGATTCAAAACTGATAATACTTTTATGACACGTTCTGCAGGCTGACGGATATCTGTAAAGCTGTAGAAAGCACCACAATATATCGCACCAAACATAGCTATGACTGCATCTACGCTTTTTTCCAGAAAGAAACATACCGGCTCCTGCTCGCCGAGAGTAAAACCAAATGTCCCATTTGAGAACAGCGTAGCAACTTCCCGTGCGTGAAGTGTTAAATCATGAAATGTGACTTCCTTCCCGGGATCAGCAAATGCAATGTGTGTAGGTTCCTGTTGTTCTGTTTGTTCCAGATAATCTAAAATGGTATTCATGTTGTTGGTACCTCAATATCATTAATGTGTTCTAAGTGAATCAAGTCTTGTTAATCAAGTATTTTGATCAGATTTTCTGTATATTCTTTTCGTCCTATTGACGACATATGGCCCATATCTTCGAAATAATCAGGATTATGCTGATCAAACTCAACCATGTCAGAAAGAATAAACGGTATCTCATACTCCGAGAGAATCCGGCAAAAGGCTTCTCGATATTCCTGATAAACAGGGTCATCAAATAATCGATGGTAATGCGGAGTCTCTAAAAAGATGATTTCCTGATTATTATTTTTGCATTCCTGAATCAGTTCTCTAAGGGCTTTCTCCTGAGAACCATTCATCATTTTATCACTCAGATCAAAAGGTTCGCTTTCGAGATATTCCTTTCCGGGGGAGGGAATCTCGCCTGTTTTTGCGCCTTTATAGTAACGTTCTTTGTAAATCCGATTTGTTATAGGATATGTGATTAAATCATCCATTCCTGAGGTGACAAAATATTCATACATTGTGGATAAATCTGTGTTTTCTGACTCTTGAAGCTTACTCCACAGCTTTTGTTTTCCACTCCAGGATAAGTCCCAGATGATACGGGAATCTGATAAATCAACATCTTCAGTCAACATCAACGGATCTAATTCAAATATGATCTGTTCATATGTATGATCAGACCTGTTACATATCTCTTCATATTCAATCTGTGAAGAAACAATTTGATTTCCACCATATGCAATGATAAACGCTTTTCCTTGATATTCTTCATCCATGATTTCCATATCAATATTGCTTCGAAAAGAAGAAGATCCAATGAAAAGTACATCTAAATCGCCTGAATCAATGGCTGCCTTAATTCCTCGGCTTCCAATCGGAATCTCACAGGAGTATGTATTTTTCAAAAATATGATTGTAACAATGATTCCAATTGCAATCAGTAAAGTAGCGATTGTACGTTTCATTCATTTACGCTCCAGTTATTTTGATATCGATCTAGAATTGCTGATACATAAAGTTAGATTGACCAGTAACACTGAACAAAGCTAACACAACAAGCATCAAAGCAGCATATACAGAGCGGTGCTTTGTAAATGCCTGCTCATTTATCTCCTGACGAAGTTCAACGAAGAATAACCCACCGATTAAAAGCGCGATTATGATCACCGAAGCGACTGCCTGATTTCCATTCCCGAAAGGTTCCATCGCTGCAACGATACTGGCGTAATGAATCCGGGTATTCGTGAGCATTGTTTTGTAGATATAGAATGCATCCGAAAGAGTATGTGCCCGGAACAGGACTTCTCCAATCAGTACGATGAAATACGTCCGAATAACCTGAAAGATTTTGATTCCAATTAAGTCATCGTTCCAATGAAACTTTTGACGTACTTTCTTCATATAATATGTGGTGCATATGGAAAAGAGCATGATGACAGAATAATAGATACCCCAACCGATGTAGACAGGTTCAGCACCATGCCACAGACCGGTCACCATCCAGACTAATACAAGTGGAAAGATTGTTCGTAAGGTTCCCTTTTTAGCCTTCGGAAATAATTTGCCAAGTGCTTTGGAAAGCTTACGGTTCCATCCGGAGGTTACAGCAGGCATCATGAGGTGCTCTTTGAACCACTCGTTCAGAGAAATATGCCATCTTCTCCAAAATTCCTGTATTGTTTTAGAGAAATAGGGACGAATAAAGTTTTCTTTTAGTTTGATTCCTAACATCTCAGATACACCACACACAATGTCCATATACCCTGAAAAATCAGCATACAGCTCAATGGTGTAAAAGAATGTCGCAACAAATAATGTTAATCCGCCCTCAAGATTCGGAGCAGAATAAACGGTATCGACATAATAGTTCAGTCGACCGGCAATGACTAATTTCTTAAACAAACCTTTCAGACAGCGATATGCTCCGGATTGAATACGAGCCATTTCAAATTTATGCGGTTGTAACAGTTGAGGCAGCATGTCTTGATAGGTTCCGATTGGCCCCTCAACAATTTGAGGAAAATAGGAGATATACAGTGCATAATGCATTAAATTTTCACATGGCTGTATCTTTTTTTCATATACACTATGTGCATAACCCAAAGTCATAAATGTATAAAAAGAGATTCCAAGAGGAACAATAATGTCTTTGACGCCCCAATAAAAGCTATAACGAAATACAATCAATAAGCCCAGATTAATAATGAGTGTCAAATACCAGTGAGTTCTTGTAGGTGTTTTCATTAACCACCATGTGCTCACAATAGAGATGAGTAAGAAGATAATCGTGAATGGATTCGTCCAAATGTAAAACATTAGACTACCTAAGAGCAAAACAAACCACTGATATTGTTTATTAACAGAATAATAGATAACTAGTAAAATTAGTAAAAACAGTATAAAAGTAATGGATATCAAATTCATTTTATATTTACCTAAGCTTTGTATTTTAATTATTTATCGCTCATTGAAATGTTCTTTTTCTGTCATTCTATCAAATGTTCAT
>CAZWXS010000064.1:0-12408 GCA_964638005.1 uncultured Lachnospiraceae bacterium | reverse complement strand
GCAGCTGAATTAAATGAGCCGGAACGTATTATGGCATGTATTGATATTTATCAGGTTTATTTTATCAGGATTAAAACTTTCTCCCTGTTCCTGCTTTATCTCGTTGATGGCTTGTGTTATGATTTCTTGTAAGTCATTACATTTCGTATCTTCGTGCATAATCCTCCTTTTGATGCATTGGCTAACATCATTGTAGAGGATGAAGAACTATTTGTAATGGCTTTTTTAATCTGACTAAATTTGGTCATTTTAGCCTGACACAATTTGGCTATTTATACCCGACCCTAACAACAGCAAATATATCTATCCAGAAAGGAAAAAGCCGATAGCAGATTAATGTTAATGCAAGAGTAAATTAAATTGATATATATTATTTGATTCAATTTTTTAGGGAACATTAGATAGTATTGTTAAGCATATAAATAATATTTTTATTATATTGACAACCATCAATCTATTTGATATAATACAAACATTCAAATGTATCAATGTGAGGTGAACGGGATGGAAACAAATTACAGTGAAGATGTTAAGCTCATTAAAGCACTTGCTGATGAGAACCGTTTAGCAATACTTGAATTGCTTTTAAGTGGTGAGAAGTGCGGTTGTGTGTTGCTTGAGGAGCTTTCCATTACACAGCCTACCTTATCACACCATATGAAAATTTTATGTGATGCGGGAATTGTTAAGGGGTGCAAGCAAGGAAAATGGATTCATTATTCTATTTGCGAAAACGGCAGTAAATCACTCCGAGCAATGATTTCCAAATATTCTTTAACCCCTGAACAAACAAAAGAATATAAAAAGTGCAACAGTGAGAAAAAATGTAAATAAATTTCTTTCATTTGCATATAGTTATTATGGTGGCAATCTTCGGATTGCCTATATCTTAAAGCTTTAAATTGATACATATAAATATGTAAATATTAAAAGGAGATTTCTTAATGGAAATTTTGAAAGGAATAGGTACATTTCTACAAGACCAAGTGCTTGGAATGAAATGGTTGAATGAAGTAATCGGCAATATGCTATCTTTGTTTGGACTTGATGTAACAAGCAAAATTGGCGGGAGCGTTCAGTTTTTTCTTTATGATGTAATAAAAATCACAATATTACTTTGCTTTTTGATTTTTCTTATTTCATACATTCAAAGCTTCTTTCCACCAGAACGAAGCAAGAAAATTATGGGACGCTTTCACGGAGTATGGGCAAATATCATTGCTGCTTTACTCGGAACGGTAACACCGTTTTGCTCTTGTTCGTCCATACCACTTTTTATTGGTTTCACAAGTGCAGGGTTGCCACTTGGCGTAACATTCTCGTTTTTGATTTCTTCCCCTATGGTTGACCTTGGTTCTCTTGTACTATTGATGAGTATTTTTGGCTGGCAGGTTGCAGTGCTATATGTAATTTTCGGCTTAATCATCGCAGTAGTTGGTGGAACTCTGATTGAAAAATTCCATATGGAGAAATATGTAGAGGACTTCATTAAAAACGCATCCAGTGTAGATATTGAAAATACTGAACTAACTCAAAAAGACCGTTTGATATTTGCCAAAGACCAAGTTGTTTCCACATTTAAAAAGGTTTTCCCATATATCCTTGTGGGCGTTGGTATAGGAGCGGTTATTCATAACTGGATTCCAGAAGCTTGGATTGAAATGGTTTTGGGTTCTAACAATCCCTTTGGCGTTGTGCTTGCAACATTACTTGGTATTCCTATGTATGCTGACATTTTTGGCACAATTCCTGTTGCAGAAGCATTGCTCTTTAAAGGAGCACAACTTGGAACTGTATTATCCTTCATGATGGCTGTAACAACACTGTCATTACCATCTATGATTATGCTTAGAAAAGCAGTTAAGCCCAAATTACTTGCAACATTTATTGTTATCTGTACCGTAGGCATTATTTTAGTTGGTTATTTATTTAATGCGTTGCAATTCTTATTTGTATAAAAATTAGGAGGAAAATAAAATGGCTAATAACTGGTATCCAGTAGTAGATTATGTTTTATGTGCAGAGTGTGGCACTTGCGTGAATTTTTGCCCACACAATGTATACGATAAAGAAAAATCCCCTTCGCCAATCGTTGTAAGACCAAGTGACTGTATTGACAATTGCCACGACTGTGGTAATCGTTGTCCTGTTGGAGCTATCACTTATGTCGGTGACGATACAGGTTGGACACCGCCTAATGGGGTTTCGCACCAAGAAGACGACTGCGGTTGTGGTTGTAGCGGAGGTGGGTGCTGTGGATAATACAACTCCAAATAAAAAATCGTTGTTTCTTAAAATCGGAATTATTGTAGCTATTGTTGGTGTCATTGTTGGGATATTCATTTTCAAATCCGTAAAAGATAACGAGGATACAGCACCTGAAACTTCCACTTCTGAATCACAAACCGATGGAAGTACAGCTAATTATCCGCTGAAGATAACAAAAACTGACCTTGACACGATTAAAGCATACGGAATATCTACTGTCATTGATTTCGGATCTGATTCTTGTATTCCGTGTAAGCAGATGGCGCCTGTTCTGGAAACCTTGAATAAAGAATGGCAAGGAAAAGCAGCTGTTCAGTTTATGGATGTTTGGAAATATACAGATGGAGTTAGTGATTTCCCTGTTTCTGTTATTCCGACTCAAGTTTTCTTTAACGCAGATGGAACACCATATGTTCCAAGCGAAGAAATTCAGAAAGAAATAGAATTTACAATGTATTCTGACAAAAACACAAATGAGCATATTTTCACTGTGCATCAAGGTGGGATAACCGAGGAGCAAATGCGAAAAATCTTTGCCGAAATGGGGGTAAAATGATGATTAATGAATGGTTAGAACAATTATCATCCCTTATTCAAAGCAGTCTTTGGTTAGCACCGCTTCTTGCACTCCTTGCAGGAATTTTAACATCCTTTACGCCATGCTCCTTGTCAAGCATTCCGCTTGTGATAGGATATGTTGGCGGTACGGGTCAAAAAGATACAAAAAAAGCATTCAAATTATCGTTAACCTTTGCGCTCGGCTCTGCTGTGACATTTACAATACTCGGTGTCATTGCCTCAATTGCAGGTAAACTTATGGGGACAAATGCCAGTTGGTGGTACATTATACTCGGTGTTCTTATGGTATTGATGGCACTTCAAACTTGGGGCATATTTGAAATTATCCCATCAAGTTATTTGATTTCCAAAAGCACCAAAAAAGGTTATGTAGGTGCTTTTATCGCAGGAATACTAGGAGGTGTTTTTTCTTCCCCTTGTTCAACTCCTGTCCTGATTGCACTGCTTGCTATCGTAGCAGGAAAAGGCAACATTGTTTGGGGAATCCTTTTACTACTCATTTACGCTATAGGTCATGGTATCCTTGCAATAGTTGCTGGTACATCAGTAGGATTGGTGCAAAAGCTAACAACAAACAAAAAATATGGAAAATTCAGCATTATACTGAAAGTGATTATGGGAACGATTATCTTACTAATCGGTTTTTATATGTTCTACTTAGGATTTTAATTAAATATATTTTTGGAAGTTATAGCATATGGGATGTGGAAATGTAAAAGAATGCGCTTGTCCTAAAAAGACTTATCCTAACAATGGAAAATGCTGTGCTTGTGTTATTAAACATAGAGAAACTGATAGTTTACCATATTGTTTGTTTTTAGATAATGGAGGAGATAAAAGTAACTATAACCATTATCGAGTATTAAAAAAGAGATTTGAAGAAAACAATGATTAAAAATGGAGGTATTTATTATGGGATTATTCGGTAAAAAGAAAGAAGAAAAGAAAGAAAGCTGTTGCTGCGGTGGGAACTGTAATGCTGAAACTGTTAAAGCAGCAGAAGAATCAAAAGCAAATGGCGCAAGCGTGAAAATTCTCGGCTCTGGCTGTGCAAAGTGCAATCAGCTTGAAGCAAACACTTTGGAAGCACTAAAAAACCTTGGTATGGATATGGGAATAGACCACATTACAGAATTTGGTCAAATTGCAGCATATGGTGTTATGAGCACACCTGCTCTTGTTGTTGATGGTAAGGTTGTCGCATATGGTAAGGTGCTTAAAACCGACGAAGTAGTCAAAATTCTTCAGAAGGTCAGAGGATAACGTGCCACTTTGCTGTGGTCATTGCATTGAAATTAAATAATTATAGAAATTAACGCCATTTTGTAACAAATGGCGTTATAACAGCATAGTATATGAGTACAAGTGCATATACGAATACAAGGAGGTAAAATATGCTTGATATATTTAAAGCATTGGCAGAAGAAACAAGACTGCGTATCTTTGCTCAAATTATCAAAGGCGATATGTGCGTTTGCGAAATAGAGGAATGCTTAGAGCTTACTCAATCAAATGCTTCAAGACATCTAACCGCTTTAAAAAGAGCAGGGATTCTTGACAGTTATAAAACCGCTCAATGGTCATACTACAAAATAAGTGAAACATTTATTGCGGAAAACAAGGGGTTATATGATTACCTTGTTCAAAAAACAAAAGAACTGAAAGCTTTTGAATCAGATAGTGAAAAATACAACAAATGTAAATCAACTGATATGTGTTCTTGTAAAAAAGATTGTAAGGAGGATTTAAGATGAGTACTAAAAAGACCGAAGGTATTGGCTTTTTCCAAAAATACTTAACTCTATGGGTAGCAATTTGTATGGCACTGGGGATATTGATAGGAAAATTCCTACCGCAAATACCTGCATTTTTCGGGAAATTTGAATATGCAAATGTTTCGATACCGATTGCTTAAGTTATAACCGTTGGAAACATAACACCAACGATTATATAGATGAGCGTATTACATGTACGCGACCTGAACCAGCAAATAAGCTGACACAGGAAGAAAGAACTCAGATATTGGAAGTGATGAATTCAGAAGAGTTTTCATCAAAAACGCCATGTGAAATCGTGCCGATATTAGCAGATCGGGGAATCTACATTGGAAGTGAAAGCACATTTTATAAGATTCTAAAAGAAACAGAAATGCTGGCACACAGAGGGCGGTCACATAAGCCGCAGAAACGACCAATATCAACCCACAAAGCCACAGGACCAGATGAAGTGTGGATGTGGGACATCACATATTTAAACGGACCAATCAAGGGGACGTATTATTATCTGTATCTGTTTTCGGATTTGTATAGTCGAAAGATCGTGGGATGGGAAGTATGGGAAAATGAAACTGCAGAACATGCCAGTGAATTGATTCAACGAATATACAGAGAAGAAAAAATGTATGTAAGGGAAAAACCGCTGGTGCTACATTCGGATAATGGAAGTCCAATGAAAGGTGCAACGATGCTGGAAACATTGTATTCATTAGGAATTATTCCATCCAGAAGCAGACCAAGAGTGAGCAATGATAATCCGTATGCAGAAAGCATCTTTAAAACATTGAAGTATGTGCCCAATTATCAGCCAGAAGGATTTGATACATTAACAGAAGCAAGATTGTGGGTAAAACACTTTGTAGTCTGGTATAACAAAGAGCATCGACATAGTGGAATTAATTATGTTACACCATCAGAGCGCCATGAAGGAAAGGATAAAGAAATCCTAACAAAAAGAAAAGAACTTTATGAGCAGAAAAGGATGGAACATCCGGAACGATGGTCAAGAGACACAAGAGCCTGGGATTTTAGTAATACAGAATGGCTGAATCCAAGGCAAGAGAAGGAAGAAAACAGGGAGGCGCAAGTCTGCTAGAATAGGAAAAGGAAATGAGGCTGGGTGACAACTAGCCAAAAAAATTCCGCTGTCTGACTTTGGGATGATGGCACTGTTCTGGTGCGCAAACGGATATACCCAGGCCATGATTTGGCCGCCGATTATGAGAATCTTTGCAAAAATGATGACGGAGGAACGAAAGGTAAAATATTGTGTGCATATCACATCCACCATGACGCTGGGAACCCTGTTCTCCTATTTATTGTCTGCCGGTATGATTGCAGCAGTAGAATGGAGATTTGTGTTTTTTGCGGCCGCGGTATGTATGTGTCTGGCGGCGCTGGTATTTAAACATGGCTTTACGACGGTGGAAAGGTATTCGCTGATGCAGGAAAAGCAGATATGTGAAGATGTGATCGGTGAGCATACGGTTGATCATGTGACAAACGAAAACATGTTGGCTGGTCAGGGTGCTTCATCTATGCCGTTTTCAAAGCTGCTTGTGACTTCCGGGCTGCTCGTCCTACTGGTGCCGGTCGTGGTTCACGGAGTGCTGAAGGACGGAGTGACCTCGTGGATTCCAACGTATATCAGTGAGACGTTTCAGGTTTCCGCCACAATGTCCGTGCTGGTTACGACCATGCTGCCGATTGTCAACCTAACCGGAGCCTATGCCGCGCAGTTTATGTACCGGAGATTCTTTCACAGGCAGGAGGTCAAGACGGCGGCCTTTTTCTTTTTTGTTGCAATGGTGGGACTGGTTCTGCTCTGGAGGTTCAGCGCGGTCAATATGTTTTTGGCAGCGGGACTGTTGTCTGTCATCACAGCTTCTATGATGGCGGTCAATACCTTGTTCGTCAACCTGCTTCCGCTTCGTTTTGAAAAAGAGGGAAGAGTATCGACGGTTTCAGGATTCTTAAATTCCATGGCTTATCTGGGATGCGCCATTTCAACCTATGGAATCGGGGTTTTTGTGCAGCATGCCGGTTGGAAGGCGATGATCTTTGGGTGGCTGCTCATGACGGTTGTCGCTATGATGGTGTGTTTTATGGGAAGAAAGTATATATTAGAAAAATTTTAGGTATAGTATATGTCATTGCAGCGGTCGTAATAGCGGATGAACTGTGATGATTATAGAGTATAACAGTAGCGTTTTAGTGAATAAAGCCGAAGAAAACTTGTAAATTTTTTTATTTTTACTATTAAGTCCTTTAAAAATTAACCGATAAAGATAATATAGGATGAATAGAGTATGTCCTAATTTCCACGGAAGGAGGAATCATTATGCGTATAGAAGCATATAACCAGGTCAACCAGATCTACAATACGAATAAGGCAACGAAGGCAAATAAGACTTCCAAGTCGAATCTGTCAGATCAGGTGCACATTTCAAGTGTCGGAAAGGATATCCAGACCTTGAAGCAGGCTGTTGCCAATTCTCCTGATATCAGGGAGGAACTTACGGCACCTTTGAAGGAGAGCATCAATGCGGGCACATATAATGTCAGCGGCGAATCCTTCGCAGACAAGCTGCTGCAGAAGTACAATGAGAGTGAGAACCTTAGTTTCTGATCTTTGATATAGATTAAAACTTGGGGAGTGGGGTAATTTTAGTGGCTAGTTTAATGGAAGAATTATTGACCGTTTTGGAATCAGAAAATACGGAATATGAGACTCTGCTGGAATTATCAATGAGAAAGACCCCGATCATCGTTCAAGGCGATATCGAGGAACTTCAAAAAATCACGGATGAAGAACAAGACGTTGTAAACAGGATCAGTCATTTGGATCAGAAACGCGAGACAGTGACGCAGGATATTGCCAACGTAATCAACAAGGATGTTGAGACTTTGAAGCTTTCAACTTTGATTCATCTGCTTGACAAGCAGCCGAAGGAACAGGCAAGACTGGCTGCAATCAGTGACAAACTGCAGGATACCGTAGGCCGCATCAAGCGGATCAACGACCAGAATGCAGAATTAATCAAACAGGCACTGGAAATGGTGTCATTTGACATGAATCTGATACAGGCGATGAAGCAAGCACCGGAAACAGCGAACTATGACCGAGGAGCAGCCAATGTCGGCGGCACACTCGGAGCAGTAGGCGGTTTCGATGCAAAACAGTAGAAAAAGTCCACAGACGAGGTGATAGCATGCCGTTAATGGGAAGCTTATACGTTGGAGCATCAGGCTTACAGACAAGCCAGAATGCACTGAATACAACTTCACACAATTTATCCAACTTAGATACGGTAGGCTATGTAAGACAGCAGGTACTGCTTGGCAACAGAACCTATAACAACATCGGCTACAGTTCGATCAGCGTACAGCAGGTTGGACTGGGCGTTAACTATGAAAAAGTAAGACAGGTCAGAGATTTTTTCTTGGATCAGACATATCGTGAAGAAAGCGGAAGAGCGGCATTTTATGAGACTTCTTATGATGTTATCGGCGAGATCGAGACATTGTTTGGAGAGATGGAAGGTGTGGCTTTTCAAACGTCGCTTTCTGATCTATGGACGGCGGTACAGGAACTGCAAAAGGATCCCTCGAGCACAGTTGTGCAGGGGCAGCTGGTATCAAAGGCTGCAACCTTTATCGAGAGAGCGAGTGCAGTGTACAGCGGTCTTTCTTCGTATCAGAGTACTTTGAACGATGAGGTCAAGGATATCGTTGATACGATCAACAAATATGGAAATGAAATCAGTGCACTCAACGAGCAGATCCGAAAGTTGGAGATTGGTTCGGAAGAGGCAAATGATTTGAGAGATACAAGGAATCTGTTAATTGATAAATTATCGGGTTATGCGAATATTTCCTATGATGAAGACATTGAAGGTGTTGTGACCGTCAAGATCGAAGGTGCACAGTTTATCGTAAGAGACAGAGTATACGAAATGGGCACCGAGATGGATCCGGGCACAGGTTTCTACACACCGATATGGCCGCAGAGTGAGGATACACCGGTGTTTGATCTGTCCAGGCCGATTTCCTCAGATCTGGATACAGACATCGGAAAGCTGAAGGCTTTGGTGCTGGCGCGTGGTGACCATGCGGCGAATTATTCGGACTTCCAGGACAAGAAAGATCCGGTAACCAACGAAGTGATACAGACCTACGAGAAGGACATCCAGCCATCACTCATCATGAACATCCAGGCAGAGTTCGACAATCTGATCCACGGCGTTGTGACAGCTATGAACAATGTGCTGTGTGAGGAGACCAATCCGGATCAGACCTCACCGATGTATGCTTCCGAGGAGGATTGTCCTTATGAACTCTTTGTAAGACTCGGAACGCCGCGTTATAAGAAAATTACAGATCCCGCAGATGCGAATTACGGAAAATACCAATATGTACCGGAAGACACACTGGAAAGTCCTTCAAATGTATCTTCCATGTATACATCCATCAACCTGAAGATTAACCCGGCACTGCTCAAGCAGTCATCCCTGCTCAGTTTCGTCAATCCGGACGATACAGTGGATGTTGCCAAGGCAGATGCACTGGCACTGGCGTTTGACAATACATTCGATACGCTGAACCCGACACTTGAGGCGCATCTGAATTTTAAGGATTATTATTCGGCACTCATAGGACGGGTGGCAAATGAAGGTTCTGTATATAAGAACATTGCCAAGACACAAGCAAATACAGTAATTGCAGTAGATGATGCAAGAGAAGCGGTTATGGGTGTCTCTTCAGATGAAGAGCTGACCAATATGATCAAGTTTCAAAATGCATACAATGCATCCAGTAGATATATCAATGTCATCAGCGACATGTTGCAGACGATTTTGAGCTTAAAGTAGGCAGACAGGATAAAGAGGTGATGTAGATGCCATCAACATTTTTCGGACTGAATATAGCATATACGGGTTTGACCAGCGCGCAGGCGGCTATCAACACGACCGGTAACAATATTTCGAATGTTGAGACCAAGGGTTACAGCCGTCAGCAGGCGATTCAGAAGGCAGCGGATGCGCTTAAGACCAATACCGCGTACGGTATGGCAGGTGCAGGTGTTCTGACGACAGCAATCGAGCAGGTCAGAAACACCTATTATGATACCAAGTATTGGAACAACAATGCAAATTTGGGCGAATACGACATTCTTTCGGACTACATGAAACAGATTGAGAATTATTTTATGGAAAGCGAGACGGTAGACGGATTTACGGCTATTTACGACGATTTCTACAATGCGCTGTCAGAGGTCAAGAAAACCCCCGGTGATGACTCGGTGCGTGCGCAGTTTATAGCCTTTGCGAGTAATCTGACGACCTATTTCAATGAAATGGCAACGGATCTGACCAAACTGCAGGAAGATGCCAACGCAGAGATTAAGAATAAGACGGATGAGATCAATTCCATCGCCACGCAGGTAGCGAACCTGAACAAGCAGATCAATATCATCGAGATGACAGGTGTTGTCGCCAATGAGCTGCGAGATGAGAGATCCTTGCTGATTGACCGGTTGTCACTTGCGGTGGATGTCGAGATCAAGGAAACTCCTATCTATACGACAGAGGGCGGAGATGAACTCTCGGGTGCCAACAAATACACGGTAAAGATCGCGGGACAGACTCTGGTAGACGGCTACGAATATAATACACTCAGCTGTGTTGCAAGGGCAGAGAAGGTTAACCAGTCAGATGCAGAAGGTCTTTATGACGTCGAGTGGTCTAACGGGCTGCAGTTCAATCTGTACGGCGGCAATCTGGGCGGTGAATTGAAGGGCCTGATTGAAATCAGAGATGGTAATAATGAAGAATCCTTCAGTGGAACCGTGACCAAGACCGGAGTGGCAGGCAGCAATCCTACGGTAACAGTTCATGTAACAGATGACTGGCTGACGGATCTGACGAAAACAATACTGCCGTCATCCGGAATCATCAATATCAATGGATTTGAACTGGCATTTGACAGTTGGGCATATGATTCGGCAACGCAGGATTATACATTTACCCTTGCACAGGGCGAGAATGTTACCGGTATGGTCGGAAGAGATGCGGCGGTGGGAAGAGCCATCGATTATCAGGGAATCCCATACTATCAGGAACAGATGAATGAATGGGTACGAACCTTTGCAAAGACGTTTAATGATATTGTCACACAGGGACAGGACTTGTACGGAGATCAGGCAGGTGTACTCTTTATTGCAGAGAATATCACCGATGGTAAGAATCCATACCTGTTTACCCAGGCGGATCCGGCCAATCCGGTTACAAGCAGCGAGGCTGATACTTATTACAAGCTGACCGCAGCTAATTTTGCGGTATCACATGAAATGGCAGAAGATTCCGGTAAGTTCACAACGACCAAAAACATCCATGACGGACAAGATAAAAGTGAACTGGTGGATGAGATGTTAAAGGTCAAAGAAGACAAAGACGTCATGAATTTTCGGGGCTGTTCATCGGCAGAGTTCCTGCAGTGCATCACGGCGGACATTGCGTTGAATGCAAACAGTGCCAATACATTTCAGGATAATTTTGATAACATTTCCAATGCCATCTCCAACCAGAGATTATCAGTATCGGGTGTAGACAATGACGAAGAGGCACTCAATCTTGTGAAGTTTCAGAATGCATATAACCTCTCGTCCAAGATGATACAGATTATGACGGAGATTTATGACAGACTGATCTTAGAGACCGGTGTATAAAATGAAATCAGGCAGCAGTATACTAACGACGGGCAACATGGAAGTGGCTTAGTCCCCTTGGCGGTCGAAGCAATTTCGGCGGCAGATACAGAAGGAGGAAGCAATATGAGTATGAGAATCACCAACAAAATGATGACGAGCAACACGAACATCAACATCAATAACAATAAAGTATCTCTGGATCGACTCAACACACAGGTGTCGACACAGAAAAAGATATCCAGACCCTCCGAAGATCCGGTCGTTGCCATCAGAGCACTGCGTTTGCGCAGCAGTCTGAGCGAGATTTCACAGTATTACGAGAAAAATATTCCGGATGCCGAGTCATGGCTGGAGGTTACAGAATCTGCACTGAAGGAAACAGTAGGTGTCATCACGGATATGTATGATTATTGTGTACAGGGTTCTAATGATGATTTAACAGCGACTGACAGAGCAAAGGTATTAGCCAATCTCAAGGAACTGAAGGATCAGGTGTATGCTTCCGGAAATGCAGACTATGCGGGAAGAACGGTCTTTACAGGCTACAGGACAGGTGAGAGCCTGACCTATACAAAGGATACGGCAAATCTCTTTACGATTACAGAAGGGTTCAATGCTTCTGATATTGATACGATCCAGTATGTATCAGGTAAGGTGAATGCAACACCGCCTCTTACAGAGAGTGATCCTGCACAGAATGATGTGAATCGTATCCGACTGGCTTATAATACGATGAATTCGATCACTGCACCGGCAGTGCCAAACAAGATCGAATACAAGACATCCGTAGCAGCGACGGTTGCAAAGAGTGCAACGAATCCTGTATTTACCATTACGGCGGAAGGACAGACCTATCAGATTACCGACTATGGAGATGGTACTTACACATCTGATGTTGCAAGCACCACTTTTGTGAAAAACGAAGACGGAACCTATACATTATCGGATGATACCGGAGCATTGCCTGTCAGAGTCAATCTGACTTCGTCGGGTGCGGTACAAAATTCATATACAACCAATACGATTGAAGTGGTGCCAAAGACACTTGCTGTTGACGGAGATGCTGCTTATGTGGTC
>CAZWXS010000063.1:0-12570 GCA_964638005.1 uncultured Lachnospiraceae bacterium | reverse complement strand
GAGGCAGACCACGGAGGGCATGACATCAGTTGGAAGGGATTCCATTCTGATGCATTGTCCTCTTTTTTATGGAAGGACACGGAGGGAATTGTATAAAAGAGTGGCTCTTTGCTCTCAATAGGAGGAATTCATTGGTAATCGGAAGCAGTACCATAGGAATGGAATCCGTCAGAAGATATTCTTCTGTGAGCATGGAAGCTGGCAATATGACAACATGGAACGGATTGGGACAGGTGACGAAAACCGCGTCCGGTTCGAACAATGTGGAGGCAGAAAATGAGAAAACGACAACAGGTAATTCTTCGAACCTGTTTGAGGATTCCATGAAGAACCTGATGGAACGGTTTTCTCAAGTCAAGGCAAGCAGAGGTGTTGATGAAAAGCAGGAGAGAGATGCAATGATGAAGATTAAGGCACAATGCATCAATTATCTGATTCAGATCCTGTTCGGCAGGAAATCAACCGATCCTGCAAAATTAGTAGAGGAAAATACAAAGGACAGTACAGGAACCGATAATCAGGACATGCTGACCAACCTTGCCGGCTGGGGGCAGTCACAGCAAGCTGTCGGAGGACAGTATTTCAGCATGCAATATTATTCGGAGACGGAACAGACATCATTTCAGACGAATGGTACCGTAGTAACTGCGGACGGAAGAGAGATCAATTTTGGATTAAGTTTTGAAATGAGTCGTAGTTTCACCTCATATTATGAGGAAAAATATGAGTTCGGAACACAGTTTATTGACCCGTTGGTAATCAACCTTGATAGCAATGTGGCAAGCGTATCGGACCAGAAATTCATGTTCGATATTGATTCAGACGGTGTGCTCGATCGGATTTCAGAGCCGAGCGACGGAACCGGTTTTCTTGCACTGGATCTGAACGGAGACGGTACGATCAATGACGGCAGCGAACTGTTTGGGACAAAGTCAGGGGACGGATTCTCTGATCTTGCAGCTTATGATTCTGATGGAAACGGATGGATTGATGAAGCAGATGAGATATGGAGCAAGCTCCTGATCTGGTCAAAGGAACCAAACGGAAAGGATTCGTTGTACGGCTTGGGAGAAAAAGGCGTGGGTGCCATTTATCTTGGAAATGTAAGCACGGATTACTCACTCAATTCCCCATGGGATAACACAACCAATGCGGCCATCAGAAAAACCGGAGTTTTTTTGTACGAAAACGGAAATGCAGGAACGGTGCAGCATTTGGATCTTGCCAGATAGTTCCGTATGTACATCATCATCTAAAAGACAGATTAGAGATATCATAAGTTCTAATCTGTCTTTTTTTGCATATGCTAGTCCTATGAAGACACTGATGGAAAATATATGTGCAATACTGATCATCATTATTTTATTGCCCTATGTGTTTACGGTTCTGTTTCAGGGAAACCAGCTCGAATCAGGGCAATTGCAGCAGGAGTCTGCTGCTGTGGCCAAACAAGATCGGCAAGAGAGATGGATCCTCCGTAATGTTGATGATACAGAGGAGAGATTATCGATTGAGGAATATGTAATCGGGGTAGTGGCGGCAGGTATGCCTGTTGCATACGAAAAAGAAACACTCAAAGCACAGGCAGTGATTGCTCGGACGCATATTATGTTGAATATGGGTGAAAAAGATGCTGTAAACGAGGAAGAATTGAATCAAAAATATATGAGTGTCGGAGATATGCAGGCAGCATGGGGATATCAGACATTTACGGAAAATTATAAGAAACTGGAAGAAGCGGTCAAGGCGACAGAAGGACAGGTGATACTTTATCAGGATAAACTGATTTATCCACCTTTTCATGCCGTAAGTGCAGGCAGGACCAAAAACGGAAATGAAATTGCAGGAAAGCAGATATATCCATATTTGCTGAGTGTGGACAGCGGGATGGATCTGCAGTCAGAGGATTATCTGAAGATACTGTATTGTGAACGAAGCAGTTTTGTTCAAAAATTACGCCTGTATGGTGAGGAAATCACTTTCACAAATGAAAACGTAACAGAAGAGATTGAGATACGATGTGATGAGGACAGTGATTATGTAAAAAGCGTATATTTCAAAAATGGTCAGTATACAATGACAGGGGAACAATTCAGAGACCTTTTTGAACTAAATTCTACTTGTTTTTCGATTGAAGATTATGAAGGCAACATCCGTATTGTGACAAAAGGCTTGGGACACGGGATCGGATTCAGCGAGTACGGAGCTAATCAGATGGCAAAGCAGGGATCGACTTATGAGACTCTCTTAAGCCATTATTACAGTGGTACAAAAATAGGAAATATCTATGAATAAACTTTGGTAATCAGGCAAACCTAATACAAGAGGTGATTATCAATGAAAAAAACAAACAGAAAACACAAATCATACAAGAAACAATACATCATTGCATCAACGGTCTGCCTTCTATCAGCAGCGTCTCTGTTTGCAGTGTATGAGAACAATCGGAAAGCGGACCTGTCAGAGGGGTATATTGCGGATCTGACAGAAATTGAAGAAAGTAAACAGATGGCGCAGACAGGGGAAGGACGGGAGGTCACGACCAATCAGGCAAAGGCAGAAAACTTCGCAAAGGAAGATATGTTTGGCTGGGACAATGTTATGGATGCAACAGATGAAGTCAGAGAGGAAGAAGAGACAGAGAATCCTGAGGATAATGTACAGGCAAAGGTTGAGGATGAACCAGAAGAGAATATGGAAACTGATGAAATTGCTTTGCATATCGATGATGAAAGTGTCATTACGGCGGATGCCATTACAAAACCAATACAATTAAGTTTTGATGACAGCAGTAAAATGCTATGGCCTGTCAGCGGAAATGTCATTTTGAATTATAGTATGGACAAGAGTGTGTATTTTCCTACGTTAAAGCAATATCGTTACAATCCGGCATTGATCATTGAAACAGCAGAGGGCACACCCGTTCAAGCGGCAGCGAGAGGTCAGGTGGTTCATATCGAGAATCAGGAAGAGACAGGCACAACGCTGGTTATGGATTTGGGAAATGATTATCGCGTGACTTATGGACAGTTGAAGGATGTATGTGTCAATGCAGGTAAGCTTGTAGAAGCAGGAGAGACAATCGGATATGTTGCTTCACCATCCAAATACTATAGTGTAGAAGGAAGCAACCTGTATCTCAAGATTGTAAGAGGAAATCAGGCAACAAACCCAATGGAATATTTGGAATAGATATGTAAAGCGCACATAAGGTTCATGTGCGCTAATCTATTTGAAGCAACCGATTGCGGATATATACTATTATATTCACATCGCAGCTACAAAGTGATACATGAATATAAAGTGGCAGATACTTCCGGCAAGGATGAATAGATGAAAGACCTCATGGGAACCAAAAGCTTCATGTTTTGAATTGAATATGGAAAGCTTGAGTGCATATATGATACCTCCGGCAGTATAAAGGACACCACCTGCAACCAGCCAACAGAGAGCGGTAGCAGAAAGGGCATTTACCAATGGTACAAAGGCAAATACACAGGTCCAGCCCATTCCGATATAGATTACGGAGGAAAACCACTTAGGGCAGGTGATCCAAAAGGCTTTGATCAGGATACCGATTAAGGCGAGTCCCCAGATGACACATAGCATAATTGTACCAATGTGTCCCTTTAGGACGATCAGACAGATTGGTGTATAGGAACCGGCAATCAGAACAAAAATCATCATATGGTCGATTTTACGGAATATTTTGATAAAACCGGCTGATAAATTAACAGAATGATATGTGGTGCTTGCACTGTACAGCAGAATCATGCTGACGATGAAAACGGTCATTGCACAGAGGTTGGTATATCCGGGAACACTGCCGGCACGTATCAGCAGCGGTACTGCGGCACAGGCTGACAGCACTGCGCCGATGAAGTGGGTGATTGCACTGCCGGGTTCTCTTAATTTTAATGTCATAAAGTCACTCCTTTTTGCAAATACAATAAACATATTGCATAACGTAGTTTTGAATACTATGTATCATATAAACAAATACTACAACAAGAGTGCTGAAAAATCAAGAGGAAATTAATCTTCTTCTATGATATGAACCTCCAAATAATCAAAATCAATTGGTTCTATAAAATTATCCTGATAAAATCTTACTTTAGAATGCTTTTGAAATTCTGTGACATTGGTATCCAGCCAGATCGGTTTACTCAGATCAAAGGCATGGCAGACATCATCCATTGCATGAAATATTTTATGCGTCCGGGTATCATCTGTGTCATTTGCAATGACAATATCACGCATCATGCGATTGCTTTTAAATTCTTTGGCCCATAATCGAAACATAAGTACTCCTTTCCGAACAGCGCTTTCAGTATAAAGGATAGAATTGCGAAAGTAAAGACGAAACATTGATAAAATTTGTATGAATATTTCATGAAAAACATGCATTTAATAGTAGGGTATGGTATACTATGTTTGTGAACAGAATTTTGATATAGGGATGTGAGCGATTGGAATATAATGCAAAAGACTATGGGGAAGTGGATAGCTGGGCGACCACCTTATTACTGTACAATTCAGCATTGAAGGAAGTGGGAACGAAGCTTGAAATCTTAAATGATGAGTTTCAGCATATACATCAATACAACCCGATTGAACATATTAAATCCAGAATCAAGACACCGGAAAGTATTGTAAAAAAACTGAAAAAGCGTGGCTATGAATCTACACTGGACAATATGGTCAAATATGTGAATGATATTGCCGGTATCCGCATCATATGCTCCTTTACTTCTGATATATACAGAATTGCAGAGATGTTGAGAAATCAAAGTGATATTAAGGTGATATCCATTAAGGACTACATAAAGGCCCCGAAGGAAAGCGGTTATAAGAGTTATCATATGCTTGTATCTGTGCCGATTTATCTTTCCGACAGCGTTGTCGATACCAAGGTTGAGATTCAGATCAGAACGGTAGCGATGGACTTTTGGGCAAGCCTGGAGCACAAGATGAACTATAAGTTCGACAGAAATGCACCGGAGCATATCGTGACAGAGTTGTATGAATGTGCCATGATGGTATCAGAGTTGGATGCAAAGATGCTTTCTCTCAATGAGGAAATACAGCAGACAGTTGCAACCGATCGTGAGAACGGTTAACCAAATTGAAGATAAAACGACGAATCAGACAGCATGATTCGTCGTTTTGTTTTTCCATAAAATGAGGAGTGCCCAAGTGGATGAGAATCACTTGGGCAATTATGAAAAAATTTATCTGTTTGTAATGTAAACATTACGGAAAACATCTTTTTAAATCATTTATAGTGTAGCAGTTAAATGTGAATAAACTATGAACACCATATGAAAGAATAGTAAAAATTAAAAAAATGATATTTGTCATAAGCAAAAAGTGTACAAAGTGCACAACTCTTGTCATATGCACAAAATAATGGTAAAATACAGAAAGTAAGCGTCTTAATTGATGAGTGACGGAGAAAACGGAGGAAATTATGGATAACTTTATGGACAGATTGTACAGCAAATTGAGTATAGGTACCGGGCAGCAATACTCTTCCAATATGGAGCCGAGGAGAAGAGAGAACGGAGAAAATAAAGTTGAGCAGTTGATGAATTTGATGCGTGAGAATGACAGCAAGCAGTTGGAGTGCATTGCGGCGATGTTTAATCAGGAAAGTGAAGAGCATGAGCAGGCTTCACAGGCACTGGTACAGTCTGTACAAGAGATGCGACACTCGCTTCAAAGCGTAAATGTGACTGTACAGGGCATGGAAGCATCATTGCGGAGCATATCCGACACTATACAGCAGATGCAGACGGAACAATCCTATGAACAGCCGGTGGCAGGAGGTATAGCCATGGAACAGCTGCAGGATTTAGAAGAACATGTGCATAAGGAAAATGTGAAGTGCTATCGTAACGTGCAGGCTTCCGTTATGGAGCAGGCAGAACTGCAGATGGAGCAGACGAGAACATCCGTCGGACCGGTCAAAGGGATGCTGATTACTTCATTGATCCTAAATGTTGCGACTATTGCATTGCTTATCGTACATTTCTTAGGAGTGTTATAACATGGGTAAGATTGAATGGAAACCGGGTAATATGCTCTATCCGCTTCCGGTGGTCATGGTCAGTACAGCAGATGAAAACGGCAGAAACAATATTCTGACGATTGCATGGACAGGCACAATCTGCACAAACCCTGCGATGGTATATATTTCCGTCAGGCCTGAGCGCTATTCCTATGATATTATTCAGAAAACAGGAGAGTTTGTAATTAATCTCACGACAGAGGAACTGGCATATGCGACAGATTATTGCGGCGTGAAGTCAGGAAGAGATATAGATAAGTTTAATGAGATGAAACTGACACCGGTTTCGGGGACACATGTGAAGGCACCGTTAATCAAGGAAAGTCCTGTTAACATAGAGTGCAGAGTGACTGAATTGAAGAAATTGGGCAGTCATGATATGTTTCTGGCAGAAGTGGTTGCAATACATGTTGACGAGCAGTATATGGATGAGACCGAGAAGTTTCATTTATCCAAAGCCGCCCCGATTGTATATTCCCATGGCGATTACTATGGGCTGCATGATTTAATAGGAACATTTGGATATAGTGTAAAAAAGAAAAAGTGATTTCACTTTTTCTTTTTTAGTGCACTGCCTCGGAGAACGGCAGACTCTCCATATTTTTGTCGTATGGAATCAATTGCATGATCTAGTTGTTTTTGCTTTTCATTTTTTTGCGTATCGTCAAGCAGATCAAAGAAATTCATCTGTACCGGTTCAGCGGTGCTTTGCAGCTTTGATGTCCTGACACCGATCAGCCTGACGGGTGATCCGTTCCACAGTTCCTTGTACAGTGTGCAGGCATAATGATAAATAGAGGCACTTGTATCAATCGGAGAAGCAGCCTGTGTCTGGCGGGAAACACTTGTGAAATCAGCGTATTTGATTTCTACGTTGATCATTCCGGCCAATTGATCAGCTTCCCGAAGTCTTTTTGCCACTTTGTCGGATAGCTTTCGCAAGACATCGCAGGCATCTTCATAGGTTTCTATATCTACCGGCAGAGTCGTGGAATTTCCGATGCCCTTGAGGGGGACTTTGTCCGATGACAGGACAGAATCGTCGATGCCGTTTGCATATTCCCATAGCAGGATTCCATGGCTTTTCAAATGTGCTTCCAGAATACCGGTGTCGGCCTTGGCAAGTTCCCCAATGGTGGTGATTCCTAATTTCTTAAGTGTCTCGACTGCAGACTTTCCACACATATACAGATCGCTGACCGGCAGCGGCCACATCTTTTTCTCTATTTCTTCTGGAAAGAGTGTGTGTACGAGGTTTGGTTTCTTGAAATCAGAGGCCATCTTGGCAAGTACTTTCTTGGAGGAGATACCGACATTTACCGTAAATCCGAAGGACTCATATACTTTATCTTTGATGATGGTCGCTGCGGCGACAGGTGAAGCATATGCACCTGCAAATTCTGTGAAATCCAGAAAGCATTCATCAATACTGAGCTGCTCGAGGTCAGAACAGTAAGATGCCAGTAAAGACATGAGATTATGGCTGTATTTTTTATAAAGTTCATGCTGTGGAGGCTCGATGATAAGCGTAGGGCATTTTTTCAATGCGCCGGCAATGGGTTCGGCGGTCTGAATACCGTATGCTTTGGCCGGAATGGATTTTGCCAGGACGATGCCATGGCGATTGCTTCTGTCTCCGCCGATGATGGAGGGAATCAATCGCAGATCATATGTGGGATCTGTCTTTAGCTTTTCAACTGCGCTCCAACTGAGAAATGCAGAGTTGACATCTATATGGAAGTATATTTTATCATGCATGAGAATTTCCCTTTCTTGTATTTATAGCATGAATCTGGTTCAGCAGAGACTTGGAAACCTGCTAGTCCAGCAGAGCCTCGAAAACCTGCGGTTTCCTCGGTCGCGTTGCTCCTCGGGTGTGTGAATAGATTGCCATCATGCAATCAAGCTGTCAATATAGCATGAATCTGGTCCAGCAGAGCCTCGAAAACCTGCGGTTTCCTCGGTCGCGTTGCTCCTCAGATGCTTGAACAGATTGCCTTACATGCAAGCATGACGGCAATTTGTTCAAGTATCTGACTCTGCTTCATCGCGTATAGTATAGCATAAATGGTAGCAAACAATAACTTTACAATCAATATATTTGTTGGTAGAATAGACATGTTACGAAATTATTACGAAATGTATGGAATGTCGGGATTCGGCAATGATATATAGGTGTGGGAGTCGGGCAACATGGGTAGGTTGACGAAATATCACAAAAAAATAAAAATAATGAACATAGCAATCATGATGATCGTAATGATTGCTGTGTTGATTTTTGTTCCGGCAATTGAGCATTATTCAAAATCAGGTGCCAATTTGTTTAAAATGTATGTGAACGGAACCGCAGTCGGAATCATAGATGATCCGGATGAGGTGGATCAATTGATGATTGAAGCAAGAAGAAGAATCGCAAGAGAAAGTACCGAGCTTGTTCTGCTGGATTATGATGTTGCACTGAACGGAGAAGAAGTGGTATTCGGTCAGGTGGATAATACAGAGGTAATTGTTAATAATATATGTAGGACATTGGCGGATGCAGTTCAGAAGACAAAAAAGCGTGTATACACGGTAAAGATCAATGAGTATACCGTAAATCTTGCAACTTCTGATGAGGTCATGCAGCTACTGGCAAAGGCGAAGGAAAAGTATGATGAAAGCAATCTCTTTCAGGTAGAGCTTGTTCTTGATCCGACCAGAGAATTGAATGTACTGACGACTAAGGTGACGGCAAAAGACGAAATCAAGGAAGAGGAACTGCAGGCTTTGCCGGAGGCAGGAGCAAGTGCTGCAATCAACAGTATGGTAAACGAAGCTTTGACGAGTGATGAAGAAGAGTTCGATCTTGGTATGATTTCACTTGATTTTGGTGAGAATGTTGAAGTGGTACAGGCATATGTAGATGAGGATCAGATCAGTACACTGGACAAGGCAATAGAGGATGTTACAAAGGATCAGGAAAAGAGTGTCATTTACGAGGTTGTTGCAGGCGACAGTTTGTCAGTGATTGCTGAGAAAAATGAGACGACAATAGATAAGATCATTGCTATGAATAGTAACATTGAGGATGACAAAGCGGTTATCCGTGTCGGGGATGAAGTTGTAGTGACCATTCCGGAACCGGAATTATCAGTAGTTAGGACAGAAGAAGTATATTATGAAGAAGTATATGATGAAGAGGTTCAGTACGTCGATAATGACGATTGGTATACAACAGATATGAAAACCTTACAGGATCCCGTCAGCGGATTCCGAAAGGTTGTGGCCGATATTACTTACCGTAATATGGAAGAGGCAAGCAGAACGTTGGTGTATGAGGATATTGTTATGTCTGCCGTTCCTAAGATTGTGGAGCGCGGAACCAAGACTCCGCCAAGTTATCTGAAACCGATTTCGGGCGGAAGAATGTCTTCCGGATTCGGAAGACGTAATGCTCCTACAAAGGGTGCTTCGACATCCCATGGCGGTATAGACTGGGCAACACCGATTGGTACAGCAGTTGCGGCATCTTCCGGCGGTACAGTGGTTAAGGCAGGATGGGGCAGCGGCTATGGCTATGTTGTATACATCAATCATCCGGATGGCAAACAGACCAGATACGGACATTTGAGCAAGGTATTGGTAAAGGTTGGTCAGACGGTAAAACAGGGTGAGAAGATAGCACTTAGTGGTAATACGGGACGTAGTACCGGACCACATATCCACTTTGAAATCCGAGTTGGCGGCGCGGCAGTCAACCCATTGAATTACTTAAATTAACATTTGACATAAAGAGGAATCGTGCTATACTATAAATACTGTTTTATTTCGTGAAAACATATTTTCACGAGACAAATTTGCTACATTGTAGAGGTGTATATGTTGGAGCAGTACATTATTAAAGGCGGAAATCCGCTGGTGGGTGAGGTCGAGATTGGTGGAGCTAAAAATGCAGCTTTGGCGATTTTAGCAGCATCTATCATGACGGATGAAAGTGTAATCATAGAAAATTTACCCAATGTTCGTGATGTCAGCGTGTTGCTGCAGGCAATGGAAGCAATCGGCGTCATCGTTGAACATGTGGACAAGCATACAGTCAAAATCAACGGTTCGGTCATTCATGATCTTACCATTGATAAGGAATATATTAAGAAAATCAGGGCTTCATACTATTTGTTGGGTGCATTACTCGGTAAGTATAAGAAGGCTGAGGTTGCACTTCCGGGCGGATGTAATATTGGGAGTCGTCCGATTGATCAGCATATCAAGGGTTTTAGGGCACTTGGTGCAGATGTCAAGATCGTTCATGGATTGATACAGACGGAAGCAGAGAGGCTGACAGGATCACATATATATCTGGATGTAGTGACGGTTGGAGCGACCATCAATATCATGATGGCGGCAGCACTGGCAGATGGTAAGACAATCATTGAAAATGCCGCAAAAGAGCCACATGTCGTAGATGTGGCGAATTTCTTGAACAGCATGGGAGCAAATATCAAGGGCGCAGGTACGGATGTCATCAGGATTAAGGGCGTAGAAAAACTCCACAAGACAACTTATTCCATCATACCTGACCAGATAGAAGCAGGTACATTTATGTTCGCGGCAGCGGTCACAAAAGGTGACATCATGATTAAGAATGTCATTCCGAAGCATTTAGAGTCCATCAGTGCGAAATTGATTGAGATCGGATGCGAGGTAGAAGAGTTTGATGATGCTGTCAGAGTGGTTTGTTCCAAAAAGCTTCATCATACACATGTCAAGACTCTTCCGTATCCCGGATTTCCTACTGATATGCAGCCACAGATAGGTGTTGCGCTTGCATTGTCTGAAGGAACGAGTATCGTGACGGAGAGCATATTTGAGAATCGGTTCAAATATGTGGACGAGTTGTCCTGTATGGGGGCCAATATCAAGGTAGAAGGAAACACTGCTATTATAGAGGGTGTGAGCAAATATACGGGAGCCAAGATCAGCGCTCCGGATTTAAGAGCAGGAGCAGCATTGGTGTTGGCGGGTCTTGCAGCAGACGGTATCACGATCGTTGATGATATCATGTATATTGAGAGAGGCTATGAAGAGTTTCATTTGAAACTTCAAAGTCTGGGCGCCCAGATTGAAAAGGTATCTTCTGAAAAAGACATACAGAAATTCAAATTAAAAACAGGCTGATTAGCCTGTTTTTGTATATGTATCCGTTATACGAAGGTTTCAATATAGATATCAGTTTCTTTAGACAAATCTATGAATTCTTTGCCGCATCTGATCATCGGCTTTGAAAGGCTGTTCTTATTCATAAAGACGACATCACCTTCTTTTCCGTTGCTCAAGCGTACTCGGTTATTCATATAGGTGTTGGCAATATGTTCAAGGAAGGTGAGTATATAATGGCTGTCATATTTCTGAAGACCTTCCGTCTCAAAGATACTGATGACTTTGAAGGGACACAAGGGACCACGATAAACTCGTGCTGCAGTCATGGCATCATATACATCAGCAATTGCAACAATCTTGGCATAAGGATTGATTCTGTTTTCACCAATACCCAGCGGATAGCCGGAGCCGTCACATCGTTCGTGATGCATTAAGGCAGATTCCTTGATGGCTTCGCTGATATTGTATTCCATCAGGATGTTATAGCCTTGAAGGGTATGTGTTTTAATGATGTTGTATTCGGCAGGTGAGAGACGATCCGGTTTGCGGATGATGTTTTCGGGAATCATCAGTTTACCGATATCATGAAGCAGTCCGCAGAGCGTCAAAGTCTTGATATCTTCTGCCGGCAGTTCCAACCAGGTTCCGAAAATATTGCAAATCAAGGCAACGTTAACGCTGTGCATATATGTAAAGTCATCATATTGCCGCATGTTATGAAGCATATCAAAGACAGAGATGCTGTTCATATCGTCTTCAATCAGACTCATGACGTTTCTGAACATGCTGTCTGTATCAATAGGCGCATTTTTTTCTACAATTTGATGGATATTGTTCTTAAAGTTGTCGGTGCTGTCCAAAAAGTTCTTTTCGAAACGCTTGAACAGCTTGCTGGCACGTACTTTTTCGGAATAGGAGGATGTAGGAGATGCTTCTTCCTCGAAGTCTTCCTCTTCAGGCTCATCGGAATCATCCTGAATTTTAATCGCCAAAATGGAATAAAATTCAAGACGTGTGATCATTTTATCTGTCAGCAGGGTGTCTTTCGGAAGAATCATCTGATTATTATACGAATATACATCCTCAGCTGTCTGCATACCGGGTAATAGATCTGCAGTTCGAACTCTTTTCATGATGCCACCAATGTTCCTTTCTACTACTTAATGAACACTTTACACAAATACAGTATAAAAATTATTGAGTCAAAAGTCAATGATTATCAGAAAATTCCGACAAATCATGATAGAAAAAATCAGGCATTGACACAAATTTTCAGGAGAGTACTTGACGAACGAACAGAAAAGAGGTATGCTCTGTCTAGACATTAATTTCATATTCATCTCTTATTCAGAGTGGATAAGACA
>CAZWXS010000062.1:0-13134 GCA_964638005.1 uncultured Lachnospiraceae bacterium | reverse complement strand
ATGGGACAGAAGGAGGTAGTGATATGAAGTTAGTTGACAGTTACAAAGAGGCATTTACCAGATATGTGGATTTTAGCGGTGTTACAGACAGGGCAGGATTTTGGTGGTATGTATTGGCAAACATTATTGTTGGAAGCGTTATTTCTATCATCTGTATGTTGATCGGAAATAATATCCTTTCTTATCTGTACAGCCTTGCTGTTCTGATTCCGGGTCTTGCAATCACATGCAGAAGACTTAGAGATGCAGGATATAATCCTTTATGGATTCTCTTGAGCCTGACAGGTATCGGAAGTATTGTTGTTCTTATATTTACCTGTATGCCGACAAAGAACAATGCGTAGTAAATGATACATATGTACCCTTGATTTGCATTAAGCAGATCAAGGGTATTTCTTCCTTTTCAAATATATATTTATCGGATATAATATTCATATAGTGAAATTGGGAGGTGGCAACAATGTGTTCCAAGAATGAATTGCAAAATATTATGAAGAAAATGGTTGAAATATACAAAATGGTTTATGGCGATAATATTGTTAAAATTATGATGTATGGATCTTATGCACGAGGAGATTACGAACAGGACTCTGATATTGATTTTGCAGCGATTGTAAATGGAAATAGAGAAGATTTACAGGAACAATTGAAAAAAGTATGGATGGAGTCTTCTGATTTGGAATTACAATATGAGACAATTTTGTCACCGACGGTTATTCCATATGAAGAATATGAAGCATATAAAGAAGATTTGCCATATTATAGGAATATTGAGAAAGAAGGAGTTGAAATAGTTGCCTAATCAAAAGGTTGAGTTAATGAAATATCGCTTAGAAATGTCGCAAGAAAGAATTAATTCTGCAAAATTACTTTTGGATAGTGGAAATTATAAAGACTCTATTGGACGCTCGTATTATGCAATGTTTTGTGCTGTTCGGGCAATTTTAGCATTAGATGGAGTTGACTTTTCAAAACATGCAGGTGTTATTTCCTATTTTCAAAAAGAATATATTAAAACAATGAAAATTGACAAAAAGTATTCAGGATACATAAGTCAGGCATTTCAATTTAGGAACAATACAGATTATGCTGATTTCTTTGTTGTGTCACACAAGGATGCAAAGGAGCAGTATGAGAGAGCTGTAGAATTTTTAAAAGCAATTTCGGAGTATGTTGATCAGAAATAGTATCCTTTCTTATCTGTACAGCTTTGCTGTTCTTGCATTTATATGTATGCCGACAAAGAACAATGCGTAGTAAATGATACATATATACCCTTGATTTGCATTAAGCAGATCAAGGCCTACGGTTGAAGCGCAGGTGTGTGTCGGGATAGTTGATCGTATAGTTATGCATGGAGATTGTATGGGAAACAGGATACTTGGAAGCTTGCATAGCGGGCGGGCGGCGGTTCCTTCCGGAGCGAGCACCGGGCGATTTGAGGCGGTGGAACTCAGAGATGGAGATACACGGTATTTTGGACTCGGAGTTGAGAAGGCTGTTGCAAATGTGAATACGAAGATCAGAGAGAAATTGATCGGAATGGATGCCATGCATCAGAGGGAAATCGATAAATGTATGCTGGAACTGGACGGAACGGACAATAAGGCGAATTTGGGAGCCAATGCAATGCTCGCAGTATCGCTTGCTACGGCCAGAGCAGCTGCGGATGCGCTCGGTATACCGCTTCATCAATATCTGGGAGGGGTCAATGCACATAAAATGCCGGTTCCGATGATGAATATCCTAAACGGTGGGGCACATGCCAAGAATACGGTCGATTTTCAGGAGTTTATGATTATGCCGGTTTCTATGGATGATTTTCAGCATGGTCTTCGTATGTGTGCCGAGATCTATCACAACCTGAAGAAACTGTTGCAAAGCAAAGACCTCTCGACAGGTGTGGGGGATGAGGGCGGATTTGCCCCTGATATCAAGGATGCGGCGGCAGTGCTGGATCTGATGACAGAAGCGGTCAAAGCGGCAGGCTATAAACCCGGTGATGACATACAGTTTGCACTGGATGTGGCTGCGAGCGAATTGTACAATGAAGAGGATGGAATGTATCATTTTCCGGGAGAGACCAAGATGCGGCAGGAAGAGTGTGTGAAAGGACAAGCAGTACCTGATGGAGCATATGAAGCCGGAGATATAGAGCGGGAAAATGGCATGAAAGGTGAAGACGGTCAATGCGACTGTACGGATGTAACCAGAGACACTGCAGAAATGATTGCTTATTACGAAGACTTGATCGAACGGTATCCCATCTGTTCCATTGAGGACGGTCTGGCAGAGGATGACTGGGACGGATGGAAGGAACTGACCAACCGCATCGGGCATAAGGTGCAGCTGGTCGGAGATGATCTGTTCGTGACCAATCAAAGACGACTGGAGGCAGGCATCAAGCTTGGGGTGGCAAATGCAATCCTGATCAAGGTCAACCAGATCGGAACCCTGACAGAGACGATGAACGCCATTGAAACGGCACAGATGAACGGATATCATACAGTTATCTCGCATCGTTCGGGAGAGACAGAGGATACGTTTATCGCAGATCTTGCAGTGGCGGTCAATGCAGGGCAGATCAAGACTGGTGCACCGTGCAGGGCGGAACGCGTTGCAAAATACAATCAGCTTCTCAGAATCGAAGAAAGCAAGGTCGGCTGACCTTGCTTTTCGGTTTCATAGAAGCTTGTATATTTATGAAGCAGGATGAAATGTATCTCGCACGAAGAAAACTAGGATTGCATCAACGAATCCAAATCCTGATAAAAGCCCGGATAGGAGATCTTGACACATTCACTGCCGATGATCTCGGTATTTCCTTCTGCACCGAGTGCGGCGATGGCAAAGGACATGGCAATGCGGTGATCCAGACGAGAACCGATTACGGCTCCCTTAACAGGATTGCCTCCATTGATGATCATACCATCAGGGGTGGCAGTGATATCAACACCCATAGCAGACAGGTTGTCTACGATTGCTTCCAGACGGTCAGATTCCTTGACCTTGAGCTCTGCAGCATCTCGGATGATTGTCTGTCCGTCGGCATAGGCTGCAAGGACGGCAATAATCGGGAGTTCGTCAATCAATGTCGGGACGATACCGCCTTCAATCGTCACTCCATGCAGGGCAGAGGACTTGACCAAAATGTCTGCAAACGGTTCTCCGTTGAAGCTTTCGTTTAGTATTTCGATATGTCCGCCCATTTCCTTTACCACGGTAATGATGCCGCTGCGGGTAGGATTGATGCCGACATTTTTGATTAGGATTTCAGAATTGGGTACAATTAGTGCAGCAGCTATAAAATAAGCAGCAGAGGAGATGTCTCCCGGTACGACTACACGCTGTCCGACCAGTGTCGGTTCAGGACATACGGTGATGGTATTGCCTTCCTGATAGATCTCACCGCCGAAATAATCAATCATCAATTCGGAGTGGTTCCGTGATACATTTTTTTCCGTAACAGAAGTCCTGTCGTTGGCATAGAGACCGGCAAAGAGCACGGAGGACTTGACCTGTGCGGAATCATAAGGACTCTGGTAGTGTATACCGTCGAGAATCTTGCCGCGAATCTGCAAAGGTGCACAGTTATTGTCAAGCACACTGGAGATATCGGCACCCATCATGGACAGAGGCTCGATGATGCGAAGCATCGGACGACGCTGGATAGAGCCGTCTCCGGTGATGACCGTATCAAATTCCTGTCCTGCAAGGATACCGGACATCAAACGGATGGTGGTACCGCTGTTTCCGACATCCAAAGTTGCTTCGGGGCATTGCAGGCCATGCAGACCTACGCCATAGATTGTTACAACTCCGGGCGCTTCCTTGGGAGATTCAATGCGTACTCCCAATTTTTCAAAGCAGTCAATGGTAGAAAGACAGTCGGCACCATACAAAAAGTTATGTATTTCTGTTCTGCCGCCTGCAATAGCACCTAACATGACAGCTCTGTGAGTAATGGATTTATCGCCCGGAACGGTAATCTCACCTGCCAGACGATTCGCTTTTTTGAATATCATGATAAAATCCTTTCAACTACGTTCGTAGACTGTGTAATTCTCATCTCTGAGCAGCCAGCCGGCCGCATGCAGAGCATCCTCGTCATAGAATTCGATGCGGAGTGCACCTTCTTCGAATTCACGGTTGTGGATGATGCCGATGTTCCGGATGCTGATGGCATGAGACGCAAGAAGAGATGCAATCATGGCAATAATGCCGGTCTCATCGGGAATGTCACAGTATAGTACATGAGCTTTTTTGATCGGGCCGAGGGAAGCATCCTGCATGGAATCACGATATTCCTTCGCACCTTCAAAAAAGGTATACAGCATGGATGCATCACGTGAGGATATGGTCTGCAAAATGCTGTTTAATTTAGAAATATACTCCTCTAATAATGTACAAATTTGTACGTTGTTTGTCAAGCAGATATCCCGCCACATTGCAGGAGAGGAGGACGCAATCCGTGTGATATCCTTAAAACCTCCGGCAGCCAGAGTCCGCATTATTTCCTCATCGTTATCCTGTTCTCTGACGAAATCGACGAGTGAAGCGGCAAGGATATGCGGAAGATGTGAGATGGCGGCAGTAATCAAATCGTGCTGTCCGGCATCCAAGACGACAGGGATGGAGCCGATGGCAGCAACAAATTCTTTCATCTGCTCGATCTGTTCAGAAGACACCTGTTCACTTGGAGTAAGTATATAGTATGCATTTTCAAGAATACGGGCATGAGAATTCTGGTAGCCGGATTTCTCGGATCCTGCCATCGGATGTCCGCCGATAAAGTGCGCCGTCAAACCACATGTCCGGATGCTGCTCATGATATTCCCTTTGACGCTGCCGACATCCGTGAGAATACAGCCGTCAGACAGGCGCGGAGCTATGCGGCATAATGCTTCTGCATTTTTTAGCACCGGAGCACATAGGAATATAAAATCACAACTGCAAAAAGAGTCGTCGATATCTGTACAGATGATATCGACAACACCTTCGTTTTGCGATTCCAACAGGGACTGCATGTTTACATCAAAGGCAATTACCTTTGAGGAAGGACTTGTTTTCTTATAGGCTTTTGCAATAGAACCGCCTATTAGTCCAAGTCCGATAAAACCGATTATATAATCTTTCATCAGAAACTCCTGTTCATCAGTTTGCAAAATGGTTTCATTTCTTCACATAAGGCATCAAATTGCGGGAAGGTCAATGACTGTGGACCGTCCGACAATGCATTTGCGGGATCGTTGTGCACCTCGATCATCAGACCGTCGGCACCGACTGCAATTGCAGACTTGGCAAGCGGAGCTACATAGGATCTGACACCGGTGGCATGTGAGGGATCTACGATGACCGGAAGATAGGTTCTTGATTTCAGTACAGGGACAGCACTGATGTCCAGTGTGTTCCTTGTGGCGGTCTCAAAGGTTCTGATGCCGCGTTCACACAGTACAACATTGGGATTGCCCTCCGCAATGATATATTCTGCGGCATTTAACCATTCATCAATCGTTGCCGACAGTCCACGTTTTAGTAAAACCGGCAGACCGGAACGTCCGGCTTCCTTGAGCAGGAAGAAATTCTGCATGTTGCGTGCACCGATTTGAATCATATCGACATATTTAACTGCGGCATTGATTGCGTCCAGACTGATGACCTCGCAGATGGTGGCAAGACCTGTTTCTTTGCCTGCCTCCTGCATATAGCACAGTCCCTCCTCAGCAAGACCCTGAAATGCATAAGGAGAAGTGCGGGGTTTATATGCACCGCCGCGGAGAATGGTAGCACCGGCTTTTTTGACATTTTCGGCAATCAACATCAGCTGATCCTCGGTTTCAACGGCACAGGGACCGGCCATGATGGTCAGGTTATCCGGCCCGATTACGGTATTGCCGACAGAAATAGAAATCGGCTCCGGATGGAACTTTTTATTCGATAACTTGTAGCTCTCCGTTACGGGGACGATCTTATCGACTCCTTCAAAGATTTCCAGATTGTCATAGGTGAGCTTTGATTTATCGCCGACGACACCGATGATGGTGACTTCTTTACCTTGTGACAGATGTGTCTCAAGACCTTTCTTTTGTATGGTGTTGACTACAGTACTGATATTTTCTGAGGAAACTCCCGGCTTCATTACAATAATCATAATAATACGACCTTTCTTTGTATGAGAATATTATATTTTCTTCTTCGTACTTCATTTTAACGAGTCGAAGAGAGGTTGTCAACACTTAAATGCATTAAAGTGCTACACTTCAACGTGGTAAAATATTAAATTTGTTAAATATGTATAAAGAACTTGCAATTTGCCCTTCTTTTTATTACAATATTACCATGGGTACAAACTAAAAAGTATTGGAGGAACTTGAATATGAATGTTTACACAACTGACAAGATTCGTAACGTGGTACTCTTGGGTCACGGGGGCGCCGGCAAGACCAGCTTGGTAGAGGCAATGGCATATCTTTCAGGAATTACGAACCGCATGGGCAAGATTGCGGACGGTAACACAATCAGTGATTACGATAAAGAAGAACAGAAAAGACAATTCTCTATCGGAACATCAGTCGTTCCAATCGAATGGGAAGGCACGAAGATCAATGTGCTGGATACTCCGGGTTATTTTGATTTTGTAGGTGAAGTAGAAGAAGCAGTCGGCGCAGCGGCAGGGGCAATCATTGTCGTGTCCGGCAAAGCAGGTATCGAAGTTGGTACGGAGAAGGCATGGGAGCTGTGTGAGAAGTATAAGCTGCCGAGGATGTTCTTCGTTACAGATATGGATGTGGATAATGCAAGTTATCGTCAGGTAGTGGAAGACTTGACAGAAAGATACGGTAAGAAGATTGCACCGTTCCATCTGCCAATCAGAGAAAATGAGAAATTTGTCGGCTATGTCAATGTAGTCAGCGAGACCGGTAACAGATGGACAGAGAAGGGCGAAGTAGTACCCTGTGACATACCTGATTATTCAGAGCCGAATCTGCAGATTTGCAGGGATGCCCTGTTAGAAGCGGTTGCCGAGACAAGTGAAGATTTCATGGAGAGATATTTCGGTGGCGAGACATTCTCGGAAGCAGAGATTCGTTCTGCACTTCGTGTCAGCGTATTTGACGGCAGCATCGTCCCGATTTCCATGGGCTCCAATGTTTTGTGCCAGGGTGTCTTTACATTGATTGATGACATCATCAAGTACTTCCCGAGTCCGGATATGAGAGAGGTAGCCGGAATCAATATGAAGACAAATGAGATATTCCAGGCGAATTATGATTTCTCCAAGCCGAAGTCAGCATATATCTGGAAGACCATCGTGGATCCGTTTATCGGGAAATATTCATTGATCAAGGTATGCTCCGGTGTATTTAAGGCAGACGACACGATATACAATCAGGATAAGGACATTGAAGAAAGAATCTCCAAATTGTTTGTACTGCAGGGCAACAAGCCGATTGAAGTCAAGGAACTTCATGCCGGTGATATCGGTGCTATTCAGAAGCTGTCAGCTGCAAGAACAGGTGATACGCTCTGTACCAAGGCGACACCGATCAAGTACGGTATGACTGAGATCAGCAAGCCTTATACATGTATGAGATACAAAGCAAAGAACAAGGCAGACATCGACAAAATCTCCGGTGCATTGTCTAAGATGATGAACGAAGACCTGACTTTGAAAAATGTCAATGACGGTGAGAACAGACAGACACTGTTATATGGTATGGGAGATCAGCATCTTGAGGTTGTGGCAAGCAAGTTGCAGAATGTATATAAGGTAGAAATCGAACTCTCAGAGCCTAAGGTGGCATTCAGAGAGACCATTAAGAAGACCTCTGATGTAGAGTCCAAGTATAAGAAGCAGTCAGGCGGACATGGACAGTACGGACATGTTAAAATGAAATTTGAACCGCTCGGAGACCTTGAGAAGGCATATGAGTTTGAACAGATGGTTGTCGGCGGCGCAGTTCCGAAGAACTACTTCCCGGCAGTGGAAAAGGGTCTGGCAGAGTCAGTGTTAAAGGGACCTCTTGCCGCATATCCGGTAGTCGGCATCAAGGCGATTCTCTATGACGGAAGTTACCATCCGGTAGATTCCTCAGAGCAGGCATTTAAGATGGCAACCATACAGGCGTTCAAGAAGGGTATCATGGAAGCAGGCCCGATCCTGATGGAGCCGATTGCAAAGCTGAAGGTGACAGTACCGGATAACTATACAGGTGATGTCATGGGTGATCTGAACAAGCGAAGAGGCCGCGTACTTGGCATGAATCCGATCGGTAACGGCAAGCAGGTCATCGAAGCAGACATTCCGATGACAGGATTGCACGGTTATTCAACAGACCTTCGTTCCATGACAGGCGGCCGCGGCGATTATGAATACGAATTCGCACGTTATGAGCAGGCTCCGTCAGATGTACAGGAGAAGGAAATTATCGCAAGAGCTGATAAGCTGGTGGATAATTCCGAAGCATAAAATCAGAAAGAACCTACAGAATACAATTATATTATGATACAGGTGAAGGGACATGGAGCAGATTCATGTCCTTTCCTTTTTCACTTTGTGATATGCCGTTGTTTTCCTTGACAAAAGGGAATAATATGAGTAGAATTTTAGGGTACCGGACGAAATACTATTGGAGGAATGTAACATGGCAGTACCATATAATCACAGGGAAGTAGAACAGACATGGCAGAAGGTATGGGATGATGAGCATGCATTTAAGACATCTGACGATTACTCAAAGCCGAAATACTATGCATTGGTGGAGTTTCCTTATCCTTCGGGACAGGGATTGCATGTAGGACACCCAAGGCCTTATACCGCACTTGATATTGTTGCCCGCAAGAAGAGAATGCAGGGTTATAATGTGCTGTATCCGATGGGCTGGGACGCATTCGGACTACCGACCGAGAATTACGCCATCAAGAATCACATACACCCAAGGATCGTGACAAAGAATAATGTAGAACGGTTCAAGGGACAATTACATTCTCTCGGTTATTCCTTTGATTGGGACAGAGAAGTTAATACAACCGATATCAATTATTATAAATGGACACAGTGGATCTTTTTGAAATTGTTCAATGCGGGACTGGCATATAAGACAGAGATGCCGATCAACTGGTGTACCTCCTGTAAGGTAGGCCTTGCAAATGAAGAGGTAGTTAACGGTGTCTGCGAGCGCTGCGGCGCAGAGGTTGTCCGCAAGGTAAAGAGCCAGTGGATGCTCAAGATTACCGAATATGCAGACAAGCTTTTGGAAGGGCTCGACAGCGTGGATTATGTAGAACGTGTCAAGGTATCCCAAAAGAATTGGATCGGACGCTCCGAAGGTGCAGAGGTAGACTTTGCACTGAAGGATAAGGAAGATAAGCTGCGTATTTATACAACCAGACCGGATACCCTGTTTGGAGCAACCTATATGGTATTGTCTCCCGAGCATCCGTTTTTGGATAAATATAAGGATACCATCAAGAACTGGGATGAGATTATAGCATATCGTGAGGCGGCAGCCAAGAAGTCTGATTTTGAACGTACAGAACTTGCCAAGGATAAGACAGGTGTTAATATAGAAGGATTTACAGCCATCAATCCCGTAAACGGCAAGGAGATTCCGGTATGGGTATCCGACTATGTATTGATGACCTACGGAACAGGCGCAATCATGGCAGTTCCGGCACACGATGACAGAGACTGGGAGTTTGCACAGAAGTTTCATCTGCCGCTCCTTCAAGTCGTAGCCAAGAACGGCGAAGAAGTAGATATCAATGAAGCTGCCTTTACAGATGTGGCAACCGGAGTCCTTGTAAATTCTGATTTTCTGAACGGACTTGAGGTGACGGAAGCCAAAAAGAAGATTATTGCATTCTTAGAACAAAAGGGAATCGGAGAGAAGAAGGTCAATTTCAAGCTTCGTGACTGGGTATTTTCCAGACAGCGTTACTGGGGAGAGCCTATTCCGATTGTAAAATGTGATAAATGTGGTTACGTGGCACTTCCGGAATCGGAGCTTCCGCTTGAATTACCGGAGGTAGAGAGTTATATGCCGACCGACAACGGAGAATCACCGCTTGCAGCTATGACAGACTGGGTCAATACAACATGTCCGTGCTGTGGAGGCCCTGCACAGCGTGAGACAGATACGATGCCGCAGTGGGCAGGCTCCTCATGGTATTTCTTACGATATACAGACCCTACCAATACAGAAGCACTGGCAAGTAAAGAAGCCCTTGAATACTGGATGCCGGTAGACTGGTACAACGGTGGAATGGAGCATACCACACTGCATCTGCTCTATTCAAGATTCTGGCACAGATTCCTCTATGACGAGGGTGTTGTACCCTGCCCGGAACCTTACAAGAAACGTACTTCACACGGCATGATTCTCGGTGAGAACGGAGAGAAGATGTCCAAATCCCGCGGCAATGTCGTCAATCCGGATGATATCGTAAGGGATTACGGTGCAGACACGCTCAGAACTTATGAGATGTTTATAGGAGCCTTCGAACTTAGCGCATCATGGTCGGAAGACGGTGTCAAAGGCTGCCGCAGGTTTCTCGAAAGAGTCTGGAAGTTGCAGGATATCATGACAGAAGACGAGAATTATTCGGACGACATGGTAACCAAGATGCACCAGACAATCAAGAAGGTAAGCTATGACTTTGAAAATCTCAAATATAACACGGCGATCGCAGCCATGATGGCTCTGATTAACGATTTTTACAAGAAGAACAGCGTGACCAAGGGCGAGTTCATCACCCTGATCAAGCTTTTGAATCCTGTAGCACCGCATATTACAGAAGAATTGTGGAAGATCATCGGCTGTCAGGGCAGAGTGTATCAGTCCACATGGCCTGAATATGATGAGGCCAAGACTGTTGAAAGCACAATAGAGATTGCCGTACAGATTAACGGAAAGATCAAGGCGACCATCATGATTGACAAGGATGCGGATAAGGAGTCTGTGATTGCAGCCGGTAAAGAGGCTGTGGCAGATAAACTGACGGGGACGATCGTGAAAGAAATTTATGTTCCCGGGCGTATTGTGAATTTGGTGCAGAAGTAAATAAAATAAATGACACATTGCGGAGGTGTTCATGACCGATCTTTTAACAAGTATCCAAGATGTAAATATTGTTTCTGTAGTCTGCCGCCTTGGATTTGCTGTCTTGGCGGGGACAATCATCGGGATTGATCGTGCACGCAAGAGAAGAGGTGCGGGGATTAAGACGCATGTTCTGGTTTGTATGGGATCGGCGATTGTCATGCTGACGGCGCAGTATGCATGTGAGGCTTTTCCGGAGATGGATATAGACCCGACCAGAATGGGAGCGCAGGTCATCAGCGGTGTCGGATTTTTGGGAGTCGGAACGATCATTGTGACCGGACGTAATCAGGTGCGTGGACTTACGACGGCAGCGGGACTGTGGGCATGTGCATGCCTCGGACTTGCAGCGGGTATCGGGTTCTGGTCTGGTGCAATCGTGATGCTGATTCTTGTAATCATAACGTTTGGAGGACTTGCAAGACTCGATACATATGTCGTACATCATTCCAAGGTGTTGGATCTGTATGTGGAGGTGGACACGCTGAAGCATGCATCTGAATTTTTGAAGATGGTCAGAGCTATGAATGTCAGGCTGGATAACTTTGAAATCAATAAGACAAAGATTAAGAACGACTTCGTCACTGCATTGATCACCGTTGAGATGAATCACAGCAGTGAACGAGAAGAGATTCTTAGTGCATGCAGGGACATTGAAGGCGTTCTTTATCTGGAAGAGATATGATGCTGTCAGAGATTAGCTGAACATGGAATACATCTGCATGAGCTGATCCATACGAGCATGCTCATCCGGTGAACTGTATTTTTTCAGAACACTGATGATGCGGTTTGTTTCATCCGATGTAAATACAATGCTGTTCTTTTTGGCTTTTGAAGCAAGAGCCAACAGGAACGGCATTTTTTCTTTTTCGGAGATTTTACCGGAATCCACGACAAGCTTTTGTAGAAAATCCAATCTGTCCCGACTGATTCCTTTCAGACTCGGGTCATTGATCCATTGTTCATTAACCATTTTCTGTTCCTTTCCTGGATAGAATTACATTTCCCGAAATGCTTCAAACATTTTCTTTTGTTCAGGCGACAGCATTCCGACCAAAGAGGAGAAAGGATTGTTGTCACCGCCGGAGTCTTCGGATGTGCCTGCGTTCATGGATTCGAATGGCTGCATGAAGGCACTGTATTTCTTGTACATCTCAAATGCCTGCATCATTTGCAGGATCTGTTCAACGGAAGCCTGTTCACTCTTGGAACAATATTTTTTTAATCCGTTCATGACTTCACGGGGATCGCTCTTTTTACACTTGGAAAAGTGCGCTGAGAATGCCTGTGGTTCATTTCTGAAATAAGAGATGATGTACATCAATTCCAGAAGCTTGATATAGATCGCCATATATTGCTGCATCCCAATCTCTACATAAGGGAGAGCAGCCTTTAACATGCGGATCCGATCGGTTGTGGTCATTTCATCGAATTCAGAGATATATTCATTTTCCTTGTGATCCATACACATGCTTCCTGTACGTATTGTGATTACAATATATTATGTATTCCGTTGGCAGAGTATGCGGATAAACTGTTCGGAATCCATAGGATAAAAATGGCGGTTGACCGTCAATGCGACGGCCAACTGCCTTGTAAGAATGATTAGCAGAAAGAATTTCCGCCACCGCAGCACAGTAACAAGAGAATAATGATGATACAGCTACAGCCGTCACCATCGCCGCCGAATAATCCGGAACCACCGCCGCAGCTGTCATTTCCGTTATTGCAAAGACAAAGAATCAGGATAATCCAAATGATAGAACCACAGCCTCCATTGTTACGACGGCCGCAATCACTTGGCATGCCGCACCCGCAATTTATATCGCCCATGTGTCATCCTCCAATATTGATTATGCTATATACTATGTGTGTTTCAAGAATGTGTTCATAATCGTCTGTCATTTACATTGAACATAAGAAAACAGCCCGGTGTTTGGAAAATGCGGATTCTGTCATAGTATGGCTGCACACTTAAAATAAATGCTCAATATGTAGCGAAAATGCTTGAAATTTTATCAAGATATAGTAC
>CAZWXS010000061.1:0-13397 GCA_964638005.1 uncultured Lachnospiraceae bacterium | reverse complement strand
TGCTCCCTTTTCATTCTTAACAGTTATTCTGTTAGACCATTACCTACATTAGTAGGTCTATGTTGTTCTGTCATGATTACTATCAGTAATCTGTTGCTTTGGTGGTATTACAGGAGTTATTACACCTCAAAAAAACAATCTTTATTTCAATTTTTTGAAGGGTATCGTTTGTATAAAAAGAGCACAATCAAGGCGTATAATCCGAAATGTTTCCAGTATTGTTCAACTCGCACATCGCATACCTGTAATTGATAGTTGCAGATGTTGGGGATGTCTCAAACTTCCCAATAATTCCATCGAAAGAAGTTCCCAAATCACTTACCCTAAACACGGCAACGTATCTAACATAGTCAGAAACTTGCATGTCAAGAAATCTTCCCTCGTCAAAGTTTGTTTGTTCAACACCTTCGACATTTGACTTAATGCCAAGACAAAACGACTTGCTCTCTGATATCGAACTACACGCGATATATATACTAACAATCGCATATTTGTATTGAGCAATAAGACCACTCGGAATTGATGATAAATCACTCACAGGGGTTTCGAATGTGACATATTCGTTTTCGTTCAAAGCAATACCGGCACTTCCGGCAATACTATTTGTATGGTTATCAAGGTTTTTACCCTCGCACGGAACCGTTTCCTCCTGAATTATCATGTCGGCCTTAAAAAACGTTGTTCTATTATCCATGAGAAGCATTTTTGCTTCTGCGCTTATATCAATCATGTTTCTACCTCTCTATGATGTTGAATGACAATTGCTCATAACGCTTGTTTCCGACTGTCCATACTTTAATAGGCGTTGATTTATCACCAGAATAAAATTCAGCCGTTCTATCTTGTCCTGTTAACGAGTCAGGATATGTAACCATAATGTATTCAGGGTTAAATGCCTGTAATATTGTTGCTGTATCTTCTTTTGAAAGACCATTCCAAGATAACTGTAACTTTCTCTTTTGAGATGTTCTGTTCTTATACATTGTGTCGTTGCCATCCTGCACACGACCAGCGTCACTTGCAGAATTATCTTGTATTCCCCATGTAAAAGAGGACGGTGACTTAATCTGTACACCGCCTACTTTAATCATTGTATTATTCACGTAATCACCTCAATTTTAGGTATAAGAAAAGCGTCTACCAATCGGTAAACGCCTGTTACAATGCAATTTTCATTTAAAAAATATTAACAAAATAGAAAGAGAGAATTTCTTCCGCTTTACTATTTTGGAACCCATAGGCTTCCCATATCATCAATCCTACACCTTAGCGCATCATTCAAACTTGCTCTTGTTTTTATCTTGCAATGATCCTTCAATATAGACACAAGACTTTCCATGTCTAATTCGTCATCTCTCTTCCAATACAATTCATACGGCGTTTTCATTCCTTGGCATAATACAACAAGACTGCCATTGCTTAGAAATCTACACTTTGAGTAATATAAAACATACACGTCAGATAATATGCTTTTGTATTTTTCAGTTCCGTTTTGAGAAAATGTAATCACATTATCTTTTATAGAAATCGTATGCTCGATGAATGGTTCTTTCAATGTTACGCTACAACAAACATCGCTATTATGAATTGATTCTTTGTTTTCAACATGAGATGATGGCAACGTCGCTCCGCAACCAGAACAAATCGAATTTCCAAGACTATTTTCTAATCCGCAAAATTCGCACTTTGTGGTCTTTACATTTTGCAAATATATAGGATATCCGCACTCTGGACACTTGTCTGTTTTATCCGACACAGATTTTCCACACTCTGGACATTTTACTAATGACATTAAATACCACCTCCATATTTCCACATTATAGCAGACAATACGGAGGCGTGCAATTAAATCAGTTTCAAGCATCCTAAAAAGTGTAATCAAAGTGTAATCAAAATAAAAGAAAGAGAAACAACGAAATCCGCTGTTTCTCTATCTTTTCAGTAGTGCAGGGAAAGGGACTTGAACCCTCACAGTATTGCTACTACAGGCACCTGAAGCCTGCGCGTCTGCCAATTCCGCCATCCCTGCATTGCGTTTGTCTCAACTCACGCAAGGATTATTTTATATGGTTTCAAGACAATTGTCAAGGTTCAGATGCATATATTTATGAAAACACAAAAAAGTTTCATTTTATGATTGATTTTTATGACGTAAAATGTTATTATACTCTAGTCGCTGATGTTGCGCCCTTTGGCGTAATGTCGGTGTATATGCGGAAGTGCTGGAATTGGCAGACAGGCTAGACTAAGGATCTAGTGTTGGCAACGACGTGAGGGTTCAAGTCCCTTCTTCCGCAGAATAGCAAGAAGCCTCAAACAATGGATTCCATGTTTGAGGCTCTTCATTTTACTTTGATTCACTGATTTATTTAGTTTTGGGGGTGTAGCTCAGTTGGGAGAGCGACGCGTTCGCAACGCGTAGGTCACGAGTTCGAGTCTCGCCATCTCCATATTCCCATCTGTTTCGCAGTTCATTTTCCCTTGGTAATCGCTTTGTCTTCTCTGCTCTTTGCAACTTTCCCCCGAATGATATTCGCAATCAGATCATAAATCTTCCGATATATCAGCGAAGCAGCCACTGCTCCGATAAACGAAGCCAGTACCAGCGGCAGGAAATACGGAAAGAACGCAATCCCCTCCGGAATATACTGTTTTGCAAAATAATACACATAAGCATCGGAAATGCCTGCAAACAGATATATTTCCAACGACACTTTGGATATCAGCATCAGAAATTTCTGTATAAATTTTGTCTTGATCTGAATATCATAAAGACACAGAAAGATAATGACGGAACATACCACGACAGAAAACGCATTGTAGCCATTGTCCACCGCGCCGAGAAACGTCCATTTAAAGATAGATCCGTTTGAATCCCAAAAGGAACCCGCCGCCTCCAGCAGCACAATCAGCAACAGCAACAATACTCCAAGCCACTTCTTGATCTTCGGCTGATACTCCCTGATATAGGCCCCTACAAAATAATACACGAACGGATACAGCATCTGCCAGTAAGAAGGTGCCACATATTTGACCATAGGATACAATGTCGATATAAACGCAAGAGACAGGATCAGCACCTGCTTCTGACGCTTGCTCGTCAATGCATGCCACATTGCATTCAAGAACGGAATCAGTAACATCAGTGACAGATACATTCCCACATACCATGCCATCTGATAATTCAACAGCGAACGTATGGTATCCTCTACCGTATAGACCGATCCATAGATATGATTCGCCGCCATGACCTTCAGCACGGAAATCACGACATAAGCCACAAGTATCGAAATCAGACTCTTGTAATGTTCCTTTCCAAAGGTTTTGTTCAGCTTGAAATAACCTGTTAAAATCATATATAGCGGTACACACGTCAGAAACAGCCATCTTCCGTATGTCATGACAAACGCCTGTACTCCGACCAATTTGATACTATAATATCCGCTGTTCAGGAAAAAGTGGACGCTAATCACAAAAAAAGCTGCTACTACCCGCACCAAATCCAGTCCGGCTACTCTCTCCTTCTCCCCAACGGCACCCTCACGCGCCTCGTTCCCCTTACTCATATCTTTCCCTCAATTTCCGCCTTTACATGGCATTACTTTCTGATCAATTCCTCAAATTCTTCCATTGGCATCGGCTTGTAATAATAGTAGCCCTGTACCATATCATTGCCGCAGCCGTCAATAAACTCCACCTGTTCTCTCGTTTCCACACCTTCACATACGGTTTTGAATCCGAGCCCCTTCGCCAGATGCAAGATATTGGATATTGTAGTCTTATCTGTCTCTCTTAATATCTTCTGTTTGAAGAAATTCTTATCCAGTTTCAGCACATCGATCGGCAGTATCTTAATCAGATTGAGCGAAGAATAACCAAACCCAAAGTTATCAATAGAGATTACAAACCCTTCTGCCCTGAGTGTTTCAATGACGCCCAGTACCTTATCCAGATTCTCTAAAAACAGATTCTCAGGCAACTCCAACTCTACCGTCCCCTTCGGTATCTCATAACGCTTTGCCAGCTTGATGAACTTCTCTATAAAGCTGTCATCTTCGACATGTATCTTGGACAGATTGACAGAGATTGCCGGTATCTTAATTCCCTCATCCAGCCATTGCCGTATCTGTTTGAACACTGCCGTATATGTATAGATATCCAGTTCCAGCAGAAAGCCGTTCTCAGCAAAAACCGGAATGTACTGTGCCGGTGAAATCTGCCTTCCGTCTTCTTTGATCCATCTGGACAGCACCTCGGCTCCGTGTATCTGAATATCATCTACCGTCACCTTCGGCTGGAAATAAATCTTGAACTCATTCTTGAGCAATGCATCCAGCATCGTATTTTTGATCTCACGATTCAGAAGAAATTCCCGATCCATCTCTTCATCAAAGCATTCTACCTCATTGACCATGCTCTGTCCTCTGTTCATAACCTTGGTACGTGCCATCACCGCTCTGTCTATGCCCTCTGCAATCGTTTCTTCATGGCTCTGCAGACAATATGTCCCGCATGCACAATATGCATTGGCATCAGGATACAAATCCTCTATCGAAACGCTGATGCCACGCATCGTATTGCTCAGCCGGTCGGAAATCTTTTCCTTGCTGTCATAATACAAATACATCAGATACTCGTCTCTTCTGAGTCGGCACCCGATTTCACCTTCTGTAATGCATGACGCAAGCTTCTCACCCATCGTCTTTAAAATGTCATTTGTAACCGCATATCCGAATTCATTGTGAATACGCTCGTAATTCTTGAGCGATACCGATACGATGATTCTTCCCCGCTCACACTCTTCCTTTGTCTGCAGCCGCATGGACTCCTTCTGAAACTTCTCGAGCGTCATCAGACCTGTCAGTCCGTCATATTCCTCTATATGCTGCAGGAATCTGTCAAGTTCTTGTCTGCTGACCAGACACATCGGCTCCTTATTGGCGCTTTCCATTCTGATTGCAGTCGCAGAAACCCATATATTTCTAGCCGTATCAAAATAATCCATCTTATGTATCGTCTCATCCGATCCCATAACAGCAGCCGGACAATTCTCGCATGGTGATGTGCGTCCCAGACATTCATAGCATACTCTGCCCTGATCCAGCTTTACAACTTCACCATCATTCCTGTTTCCGGTCAGAAGCACCTCATAGTTATCCTGATTGATGCCACAATAGCTCAAGCCCTGCTGGTTCATGATCTCTCTAATATAGAATATTTCATTTTCCAACTCTCGCAGTCGCATTTTAGAAATATCGGCGTTCTCTGCCTCCGACCCCACCGACAGCTTCAAAAGTTCCTGTCCGTTTGCACGCCCCGTAATGGTTAAAGTCTGATCGTAATCCTCTATCGGACTGAACACATGATATGTATTCTTTCCGAGTTCCTTGGCGCGATATAATGCCATATCCGCCTTATGATACAACGCCTCATAATTCAAGTCATCCCTGGGATATACGGAGATGCCTATACTGATTGTAAGTATATTACCCTTCTCCAGTCGGAGCCCGGATATAGCCTCCAACAATTGTGCTGCATAGACCTCTATTCCTTTTTTGTTCTTGATTCCCTTCTTCATGATGATAAATTCATCACCACCGATACGTCCAATAATGTCCTCCTGATCAAAACATTCCCTGATCGTCTTTGCCACTTCCTTAAGCACATAATCCCCGTATAAATGTCCATATAAATCATTGACGCTCTTAAAATCATCTATATCCAATATATAGACTGCATTCATCTCCGTAGAATAATTCTTATCTTTACTGATATAGGCATCTATAAATTTCTGTGTTGCCGCCTTATTTAACAGCCCGGTCAGCGAATCCACCTGTGCCATCTGCAGCAGTGCATCCTGATTCTGCTTTTCCTTGGTAATATCCTTTGTAATACCGATTACCTTGACCGGATTTCCTTCTTCATCACATACCGTGGAGCCCTCATACCGAATCCAGATGTATTCCCCTGCATCGGCAAGCATACGAAGTTCATAGTTGAATTCTCGATCTCCGTGATCCATACTGTCACAATACGCCTCGAACAGTCCCGCATCTTCAAGATGTATCAATCCCCAAGATTTCATGACATTACGATAATCCGAAATAACCAGGTTATCCTCTGCATATGGTCCATCCAGTTTCCGGCTCTGATAAAGCGTCTTTTCCGCTATATCATATTCCCACAAGCCGCAATTGGACATTTCCCTCAGCACCTGATACCGCTCTTTTTGCAGTTTTAATTCAAATTCCAATTGATTCAGCCTTGCATTCAATATTTCGATTTGATTCGTATTTTCCATAGCGGCTCCTCCGTATATGCAGAACTTGACCTATATATCCAGTATAAACGCAACCTCCGTCAGCGTCAATCAATTCATCTTCTGCGACTTTGCTTGTCTTACCTCTTCATTACTGATTTCACATGTACTGTATCTGGCTTTCTCATACACAGTTGTCAACTCATCAACACTTTCTTGCGCCTTCCATTGCTTCACATCCTCAGCTCTCTCATACGGCGTATGTGCCCTCGTGAAGGAATAGCCTGACTGTGCAAACCTCTCTATTTTCTTGCGATATATTCGTCTGACCTTCTCTGCATTTGTCAGACTGCCAAAAAAAGTGTTCTGTCTCTGTCTATGCTCTTTAATCAGCCAGGATTTAGTTTCCTTGATGCCGTCATAGCAGATTTCTTCTCCCTCATATAGTGATAGCCGCCTGTATTTAATATAAAAACGATAAATCCCACGAAGTACCCAATACATAAACCCAAATATCATGGTCCACTTCACGATAACCTCCAGGACGTAAAACAGATTATACCAGAACGGATCCTGTTCGAGCGTTGGTATCAACTGCACCTGCATCTCTTCCCGCCCCGCCGTTGCTTCTTCCAGAATATCCTGTGGCATCATGGATGCCATCCACACCAGAAACTGCGCAATCAACTCTCTCAGCTTCTGAAGCAGCATTCCGACACCGTCAACAAATAACCTCGAACGCAGCAATATCATTCCCAGAACAAAACATGTGACCAATATTGCCACCATCTTTCCATTCTGTGCGAACATCAATGCAATCGGAACCTGCTCATGCATCTGCTTGTCAGTGGAGAACTTTCTGATGTTCAGACAATAAAGCCTCAGAAAAAAGATTCCCATATAAATGATCCCGCCTATATAAGCCACATTAATCATAAATGTATATCCAAATACAGAGGCTCGGAAAAACACAACCAAAAACACAAGTCCCGTCCACACCGGAAGCATCTCGATACCCACGCGTTCTGCTCCCGTCCAGTACATCAGGTCAAAAATTGTCCAAAGGATTGCAAAAATGATAATGAACATCTTCTCAAATGAAGGAAAAGGAAGAAAAACCACACAGATGCACAGAACCAGATGTACAGAAATATAGATTGACAGTCTCCTGATGCGACATCTGGCAACGTACGCAAATGACAATATGACTGCATAAAACAAGGGTATCCATACGGAAACCATAGTTCCGAGTGCCGTCTGAATGTACCATACGAGCGACACATATACAAGTTCAATCATCAGCAGATTCATGACATCCGCATAGACGGCATAGCGCTTAACGTTCATAAGCAACCTCCCATTTCTGCACATGTTCCAATGACAACACCGAATCCTCCACAGCAATGTCATAAAACTCCGGAACCAGCCACGCACAGGTAAACCCTGCCGCGCACAAAGTCTCATAGGTTTCTGTCAGATCTTCCTTACGATAATTTGATACAATCAACAGCTTGGACTGTGAATCAAGTTTCGCCGTCCGGTCTCTGAGCAGTTCGCAAAAGTCTGTTTTGTCCTTGGTCAGATCAACTCTCGCAAGTGCCATTTCGATATTATGAATATGACTGTCTCCCGCACCCGCTGCCGTCCCATACACCATGTCCGTAAAAAGGTCTTTACCATTCGTATAAAAGCCAACCGGAACGCGCTCATATAAGAAACGTCCCGCCGCCGCATCTGCAACCCGGATTGCCTCCTCGCAGAGTTGTTCTGCACGTGCAACTGTATTTGCCTCCAGGTTCAGGAATACATGTATCTCCTGGGTAAAGGTCGTATGATAGGTATTGACTTGAATCATTCCGCTCTTCGCCGTGTTCTTCCAATTGATGCTGTGCATACTATCGTATGGCTGGTATTCCCTGATTCCGGCAAATTCAAACGGATCCTCATTCACATGACTCTTTCTGACCACGTTGCCAAATAGAATATCAATCGAAAACGGCATCTGTGTAATCGGAATTTTGCGTGGCAACACATAAATCATCGCATCATGTTCCATATGTGCCATCATCATGCCCGTCAAAAACAGATCACGTGCGATGACATCCATCCCACGTACTGTATAACAGCCTCTCCTGCTGCATGTAAAAGGAAGTTCTCTGACAATCCGCTGATAAGATAAGACAGAGAAAAATTCATTTCGGTAATACTGATCCGTTACCGCAGAAGTCTCCTCTTTGGGAAAGAGAAATGTCCTCGTCGTCGCAAACTTAATCTGCAGAATGGGCAATGGAAGCCACTTCCGATTTTCAATCGTCTCAATCAGGACATTCCGATCTCCTTCATCCACGATATGATGCTCAAAATCTATTGTAATACGCAGACTGCGATTCCATAAATGCAAATAGAGCCTATACTGCAGATAAAACAGGGCAGCCGCAATCAAAAATGCAAATAAGAGTTTCATGCAGGCTCCTTATCTGATGTCCCATTCCTCGCTCGGCACCTCAATGGTATTCAATATCTGCTGCAGCGGCTTCTTCCCTTGTCCGCTATGTGTCCCCGTATAGCAAATCAATCGATGTGCCAGTACCGGCTGTGCAAGTTCCTTAACATCTTCCGGAATGACATAATCACGTCCGTTGATTGCCGCATACACCTGACATGCCTTCATCAACGCAAGCGAACCTCGAGGGCTGACACCAAGTGCCACCGTCTCGTTCTTTCTGGTTGCCTGTACAATCTGTACAATATAATTTCGAATGCTCTGATGCACATAGACCTTCTGTGCAAGTTCACGCATCTGCAATATTTCATCCTTGCTGCAGACCGCCTTCAGAGTTGTCAAAGGATTGTTCTCCGTAAAACGCTCCAATATCTTCAGTTCCTCTTCTTCCGTCGGGAATCCGAGCGACAGCTGCATCATAAAACGATCCATTTGTGCCTCCGGCAGCGGAAACGTCCCGGCAGTTTCCACCGGATTCTGTGTTGCCATAACCACAAAGACCTCTTCAAGCTTCCTCGTCTTTCCGTCAACCGTGATTTGCTTTTCTTCCATAGCCTCTAAGAGTGCAGACTGTGTACGCGGTGTGGCACGGTTGATTTCATCCGCCAACAATACATTTGTCACAATTGGACCTTCCACAAAACGAAATTCCTCATCCTTACGATTGTAAATATTCAGCCCCGTAATATCTGCAGGCAGCAAATCAGGCGTAAATTGGATTCTCTTAAAATCCGCCTGCAATGATGCTGCAAGAGACTTTGCAAGCATTGTTTTGCCCGTTCCCGGCGTATCTTCCAACAGGATATGTCCTCCCGCTATCAATGCGGTCAAAACACAAGTAATCGTGTCCTCCTTGCCTATAATGACCGCTCCTATACTGTCTTGAACTGCCTTTACCTTTTGCTGCATTTCTTCATAAGTCATAATCCTGTGTCCTCCTCAGTATACATTCGTTTCATGACCATCTGTACCAGTGTCTTATATAGCAGACCAGGATCAATCGGCTTGGACAGGTGACCATTCATTCCGGCATCAAAGGAAACCTGTTCATCCTCTACAAATGCATCTGCCGTCAGTGCAATGATCGGAACCGATGCTGCATCCTTCCGTTCGAGTGCACGAATCGCTTTTGCGGTCTCAAGGCCATCCATAACCGGCATCCGCTTATCCATCAATATGGTATCATAATAGTACTCAGATGACTTGCGGAACATATTCAGACCTTCTTCGCCGTCTCCTGCGCAATCTACCAGCATGTTCTTTTTTCCGAGCAACGTTACAATAATCTGTTCATTGATCGGATTGTCCTCGCATAGCAGAACATGCCTTCCAGACAACAGATCCAGCTTAACTGCTTCTGCCTCTCTTTCAATCGGTGCCGACGCACTGTCATATTTCAGTTCTATGACAAAGGTCGTCCCCTTATCCAACTCGCTCTCTATTGTTATCGTACCGCCCATCAGTTCTACCGTCTGCTTTACAATCGAAAGTCCGAGTCCGGTTCCCTGATTGTGCTCCGTAACGTTCTTCCTTTCCTCCTGCGCAAAGCTCTCGAACGCATGCGGCAGAAATTCCTTGCTCATGCCGATACCATTATCTCGCACCGTAAATCGCTGGAAGACATGATTCTCATCATACTCCAAAATCTCAATGATAAAGTCGATTGTCCCTCCGCTCGGCGTGAACTTCACCGCATTGGACAGCAGATTTACGAAAATCTGTTCCACACGAACTCTGTCAATCATGGCCCAGTCACAGACCTCGCCCCTTACCTCGAAATTGAAATGGACTCCCTTTTGCTTACAAGGTTCTCCGATAACGGTCTCAATTGTATCTTTAAAAGTTTCAAAAGAATACGGAGCAAGTGCAAGAACCATCTTACGACTTTCTATGCGGGACATATCCAACACATCATTGATGATACCAAGCAGATATTCCCCCGAAGCATGTATCTTCTCCAGATATTCATCCTTTTGCTTCTCTGTTGCATCCTCTGTCAGTTCATGGCCTGAAAATGCCAGAATTGCGTTCAGCGGAGTTCTCATATCGTGGCTCATACGGGAGATAAAGTCACTCTTTGCATGATTGGCCTTATTTGCTATCTCTACAGCCTCCTGCAACGCTTCCTTCTGCCGCTGCTCTTCCTCATACAGTATCGTAATGTCACGACGTGACAGTATAATATCTTCATGTGTCTCATCCAGATAAAATGCTTTGGTCCTCTTTCTGAGTGTCTGCCCGTCCTTACCTTTGACGCGATAAGAAAGTACGATATTCTGCTCCTTCTCCAAGTTCTTCACCAAATGATCCATATCAAAGAAGTCCACACATTTTGCCTGATCTTCTTCCATGACACTCGACACAATCAGTTCTGATATATGCTCATGATAAGAGAATACCTGATCAATACCATAAGGAGATAATCCCTCCTTAATCTTTGGCATATGTGCTGTTTTATCTTTTACATTGAGAATACAGATAGATTCAATCTCATCACCCATCAGACTGTTCAGCGCCATCTGATTCTTCTTCTCAAGATTAATATCTCGAATATATAGAAATGCAATGATCTCATTGGTACTGGGTTCCTTAATGACAGAAGCCCTCGCTCTCACCCAATGCATCTCCCGATCCTGCAGACGCCGACGGTATTCAAGACTCGCATCGGTCTTTCCGCGTTCATATGCCTTTCGCAATGCCTTCGAAAAGATTGTATCACGAACTCTTTTCTGATCTTCTTTGGCGATATTATTCAATATTTCTTCCCGTGTCTGGTCATCGACAACAGCAGACAGCTTCATACTCGGCACGTCTGATATCTTGGAAAGATATTCTTCAATCCGATTTGTCGTCAGATTGAGCTTGTAATAAATCACGCAATCGCTGATAAGTTCATGACGCAGTTGAAGTTCATATTCATAACGCTGCTTTGTCTCATGCTGCTCCGTTGTATCCTCTACGGACAGAATCGCCTTGATCGGATATCCGTCATCTCCAAAGATCGTGACAAATTCGTAATGCTCCCAATGCCATGTACCATCGATCCGTTTGATCTTAATATCCAGAGAACCGCTCTTCTCCCCACGCATAACAGATTCGTAAAAATCAATATAGGTATCACAATAAGTCTCTTCTATCACTTTCAGTTCCCTGACGCAATAAGGGATATTAGAAATGACCGTTGACAAACCATACCAATCAGCATACATCTTCGGTATCGTCAAAGTATGAGCAGCAGGATCATATTCACAGATCATCTTGCCCACCTGCGACATAGCAACACGCATTTCCTCTTCATAAATACGGTTGGCCTCGTCCGACAGTTTCTTTTCTGTCACATCAAAAATAACCACATTGACAGTCAGTGTATCCATCCGTCTGTCAGTAAGCGTCCCTCGCAGATTGATCCACTTATACCCTCCGTCGGCAGTATGTATACGGCATGTAGCATCGATTGCACGGTTCTGATACCACAACTCATCAATCTGTTCCTTCAGAGCCGGCAAATCTTCTTCATATACATATTTCAGTGCATCCGTAGAATCTGTCGAATGTTCCTCCCACTTCGTATATCCGGACAGTTCATAGATACCGTCACTGATATATTGTGATGTAACACCTGCAGCAGATATTTCAAAGGTAGCAAGCCCGCCCGGTATACAATCCAAAATCAATTTTAACTGTTCAAATGCGGGTCTGTATTCTACACCGCTCTTTCCGATTACATCGTACATTCCGGCAGGTTCACCGTTCTGATTCTGCTCCGCCACCTCTGAAACATAAATATTCAGATAACGGATCTCACTGCTCAAGCTGACCAAGCGCCCAAATACACTAACCTTGACATATTCCTTTGAGCCATGTCGAAGCCTGAATTTTGCATTGATTCGACCTCCGTTGATATCCATTTCTTTTATAGCATTATCAACAATCTCCCGATCCTCCGGATAGACCCCTGCCTTCGGCTTTTCGCCGCACAGTTCCATCACATCGTCGCGTGACATATCCACAAGTTTGCAAAAACCGTCACTTACATACTGCATAGCAGCAGTATCATCTTCTCTGACCAAAATACGGCAAAATGCACTCTTCGCATCTCGCATCAAATTTCGTAATGCATTATATTCATCATTGAGTGCATGCTGATAGACCTCTCGATTCGCTTCTCTGTTTTTTATTTGCTGATCTTCTTGTGACATTCTATATCCCCCATAATACATTATGGCAATCCTGCGATTATAATCAATCTATTAACATTATATTGACCACAATATCTGCCAAGAAAAATCTCATTGCATCGCAACAAGAACTCTCTTCTGATTATAGCATGACATAGGTGTGTTTTCTACATTATTTTCTATTTTATGGCTTTTTTCATGTCTTTTTTACAACACTTTAGCTGTAAATGCAAAAACTTTGCAAATTTTTTATGCAAAACAAACATTATACGGTAACAATGAGCCATGCGAATAGAGACAAAGAAGCATTTGCGTTGTGCTAGCACATAAGCAAATGCTTTTTTGCCTCTATTCATAGGGCGAAGCCCGTGACCGAGATGCAGCGCCAGCGGAATCGAGGTGCATGGCGGGCTACATTACATCTCACAATTTACAATCTCATATTTCGAAACAATTT
>CAZWXS010000060.1:0-13513 GCA_964638005.1 uncultured Lachnospiraceae bacterium | reverse complement strand
CTTAGGAGGGGCTTGTTATATCCATTTAACTATGGAAGCTGATGCTTAGGAAAAGTTGATCTTTCCCTGCAGCCACACGGTACCTTTGAATCTTCGACCGATCTGCGGCTCGCCTAATATATCCTGCTTGTTGATGCAGATGTCAAATAATAATTCGTTACAATTCAGTGTAATGATATAGACTTCTTCTCCTGTAAGAGAATTTTCTACCAGTTCAAAGTCTTCAATCTCTCCTAAAATGGAGTACTGATCACATTCTACACCATATGGCATAAAATAGGAATCCACAAGACTGAAAATATCTTCTTTTAATATTTTTCTGGAAATCGTCGTATACGTATCAATGTCTTCCAGTGTCAGACTTTCTATTGCTTCCTCATCACCTTGACGTGCTGCTGCAATCAGATGCTTTCTGTTATTTGCTGCCTTTTGTACCTTCTGTTTTTCTTTTTCGTTTTTATTGATCGGGAGCATGATCTTTCCCTGTAAAGACAGTCCGGATAATGTCACGGATGTATTTTGCTTCGGAATATTTCCTGCTTCCTTTTCCTTTAAATATTCTAACACATTTTGCAGATAAAAAATCAGGGAAACGCCAACTCGAATATCATCACACACTCCGGCATATGTTTCCTTTTCTGCATGACGCTCTACTGTTACATCTTCCTCCGTGCTGATATGGATTCCTTTGCAATAAGGATAACAGAATTCATAAGTAAATACATTATCAGAATCAAAATCCCCTCTGACACTTAATCCGATAGCATCTGCAAATTCCATATTATATTGTGCTATCACACAATCCGGTGATACCTCAACAAACGACTTCTCTGTAGCATTTGAAACGACTTGATCAAGAATGATTTTCAACTGCTTTTTATGATTGATTTCACTAAATCCGATTGCTCTCAAATACTGATGCACCAGAGTTCACCTCACTCATTGATTACTTCATCTATAAATATATGGTGCACTTCCACCAGATTGATAATCACTTTTTTCTTATAAGCATTGCCGTCCTTATCAAAAAGCATACGAAGAATCGGTCTTTCTGTAAAATGTTCATTTTGTCCTATTACAACACCTATCTCACCTTCGTTTGTCCTTATCTTTGTTCCTGAAGGATATGTTGCAATAAAGTCCAAAAAGATATCTATAACTTTTCCGTCAAAATAGATGTCTTTATACATCTTTAAATATTCAATCGCTTCCTGTACCTTGACACGTTCACAACCGATTCCGCAAATCAGCTCATCAAATGTATCACAGACTGCAACAATTCTGTTTTCTGTGGAAATATTTTTTAACTTTAGCGGAAATCCGGAACCATCCATACGTTCATGATGAAACAGCAATATTTTTTTTGCAACATCGCTCATCCAGCTTTCCTTTTCCACAGAAGAAAAACCATATACTGTATGCTTCTTATATTCAAACAGATTATCCGGTGATAACGATTCAATTGCAATATTCGTATACGGAACAGATATATATCGAAGACCCAGATCATGAATCAAACTTCCAACACCGATATCATATACAATATTTTGCGGAAGATTCATCTTAAGCGCCGTCAATATGGATAATGCACATACGCTCACACAATGATCATAAATATCCGCACTGCGTTCCCTAATCTCATATACCTTTTCAATGACTTCTTCTTTTTCCAATATATTATCAATGATTTCTTCTGCTGCATCACTGATTTCCGAAAGTCCGAAGTTGTCCTTATAAATATGTTTTTCCAATACAGATTTTACTTTTTCCTTGCATACGGTACGCACTTCTTCTTTGATAATCTCATCAGGCTTTTCTTCAGAAGCATCATGTTCAAAAATATAAACTTCTTCTATTCCCAATTCAATCAGTTTTTCAATATATTCCTTTTTTAAAAAAGTGCCCTCGTAGATAAGCATTTGATTGATGCCGATTACAATCGGCTTAGCCAAACACTCACCACCCGTAAGGTTCTTAACCTTTTCTAATTTCATTTATATTCTCCACTCTCAATGATACAATCTATTATTCTATTATTCTATTTCTTCTGTTTCATACTGAAGAGCCTGTGCTAAGGCAATTTCTTCTTCTTCACCAAGGGAAATCGCACTGTTTCCGCGATTGATTTCCTTTACATATACATAACAGCCTTCACTACTATGTACTGAGTTAATTATAAATCCATTTTTCCTATCATTCAACAGGGCAACGGAAAAACTTAATTTTCCGCCCATCTCTTTGAATGCATCGTATTTTACAATGCCGACTCTCTGATAGGTATCCTTTACATGATCTACAATCTTGCTGATGTCTCTTTTATTCTTATCGGTTGCCATCTTCAGAAACTCAATATCATCAAACAGACTGTTAATCTGCTGCTCCATGCTTCTGCCTTTCTTACCCTTCATAAAAATGGCATAAGACTCCTGCAGACGACTGTACTTTACCAATAGTACAATCAACATAACCAACACCGTTATAAATAATACCAATAATATAATAAATAGGACTCCGGGATCTATACCTCCCATACCCATTGCAGAAAATACGTTACTATCCATTTTTCATTTGCTCCTCTCAAATATCATCTAGTTACCGGCAGCAATCAGTAAATCGACTAATCTGTCTAATTCGTCATTGGAATAATATTCCATTTCTATTTTTCCTTTACCATCTCCCTTTGAACTAATACTCACTTTGGTTCCAAGGGAAATTTTCATCTTTTCTTCCAAATCACGATAAAGGAAATCTAATTCTTCTTTTGCTTTCTTTTGTTTTAACGGTTTATTGATATCTTTAATGATTTTTTCTATATCACGAACACTTAATTTCTCATCAAATACTCTCATTGCAACCGTATGCTGTAATTCTGGATCTTCAATTGCAAGTAATGCTCTGGCATGTCCGGAAGAAATCATTTCACTGATTAACATCTGCTGTACTTTTTCGCTCAATTTCAATAAACGCATAGAGTTTGTAACAGCTGTTCTGCTTTTTGATACCCTTTCTGCTACTTCATCCTGCTTTAAATTGAATTCTTCTAATAATACTTTATAAGCCAATGCTTCTTCAATCGGATTAAGATCTTCTCTTTGTATATTTTCAATCAAAGAAATCTCCATGATTTCCTGATCGCTTAACTCCTTTATGACTACTGGAACTTCTTTCAATCCAGCAATCTTAGAAGCTCTCCATCTTCTTTCTCCGCATACAATAGTATATCTTCCGGTTTCTTTATTCTGAACAACCAATAAAGGTATGAGAACACCAAGTAGTTTAATGCTATCGGCTAATTCTAATAATTTATCTTCGTTAAAATTGTGTCTAGGTTGTTTTAAATTTGGTTCAAGCTCTGTAATTTTTAAGAATCGATCAGGTACTTTGAGTTCCTCTTCTTTTTTTCCTTTTGATTCACTTTTTGCTTCCGGTATTAATGTATCAAGTCCTTTTCCTAATCCTCTTCCTCTTGCAGCTGCCATGGTAATTCTCCTTTTCCCTATGTATAATATAATTATCTTCGACTCATTACTTCATCTGCCAGAGATACATAACTTTCTGCTCCGGCTGATTTTGGATCATACATGCTAATTGGCATTCCATAACTAGGTGCTTCTGCTAATCTGATATTTCTTGGAATTACTGTCTTATACACATTTTGCTTTAAATGGCTCTTTACATTATCTACTACCTGTGCTGATAGATTGGTTCTGGAATCGTACATTGTAAATACGACACCTTCCATATCCAGTTCCGGATTCAATCTTTCTTTTACTAGATTAACGGTATGTATCAACTGGCTCAATCCTTCTAATGCATAATACTCACATTGAATTGGAACCAATACTGAATTTGCTGTTGTCATTGCATTGACTGTTAACATACTAAGAGATGGTGGACAATCAATCATAATAAAATCGTAATCATCTTTGACCCAGTCAATCTCATTCTTTAATACATATTCTTTTTTTTCTAATCCGATCATTTCTATCTCGGCTGCCGCAAGATTTACATTGGCGGGAAGTACTGATATATTTGGCATGACTTCTTTTAAGATACAGTCGTGTACAGAACATTCTCCCAAAAGTAATTCATAAATTGTATTCTCTAATTCGTTTTTATCAATACCGAATCCACTTGTGGTATTTCCCTGTGGATCACAGTCTATGACAAGAACCTTTTTTCCCTTTGCTGCGATTGCTGCAGATAAATTGATTGCAGTTGTCGTTTTGCCGACACCACCCTTTTGATTTGCAATTGCTATAATTCTTCCCATAACACTCTCCTCTTTATATCACAATGTGTTCTTTCGATATCGCTATCATTGTTGTTTCACAGATTTCTTATATAAATGTTTCACGGATAAATGTACAATATCTAGTTTCGATATGTTTCACGTGAAACATTATCTAGTATTCTTCCAAATTCTTCATGCAATGTTTCACGTGAAACCATTTCGTGTTTCTTTCTAATCAAAATATCTGTATCAAATTATTGCGAATAGCAAATACTGCGGCTTGTGTTCTATCTGCAACTTGTATCTTCTTAAAAATATTTGATAAATGATTCTTTACAGTTCTCTCGCTTATTTCTAGTTTCTTTGCAATATCTCTGTTTGAAAATCCCTGTGCAACCAATATTAAAACTCCCATTTCCCTTTTTGAAAGCAGCTCTATCTTTTCTTTCTCAACATCTCTTTTTACCAGACGCGAATTTAATGCCGGAATAAGACTTGGTTGTATATAAGATTCTCCTTCGTGAACAATATGGATTGCATTTTTTAATTCATCAAACCCTGAATCCTTTAATATATATCCATTTACTCCAATATCTACTGCTTTAATTAAATACTCGGTTTCATTATGTATCGTTAAAATCAATACTTTGATTTTCTTTCTTTTGTTCTTTAACGATTGTAATACTTCTATACCGTTTTTCTTTGGCATATTGATATCTAACAACAATACATCTGCCGGTATTTTATTGATTAAGGACAAACACTCAACGCCATCTTTTGCCTGACCAACAATCTCAATGTCATTATCAAACTCTAAAAGCTGAACAATTCCTTGTCTGATTAACTTGTGATCATCAGCAATAATAACCTTAATTGACATTATGCTTCTCCTTTCATAGTAATTGGGATCAATATACTAATCTTTGTTCCTTCTCGATTCTTTGTTGCAATATGAAAGGATCCTTTTAATACTTTTGTCCTTTCTTCCATAATTGAAATACCAAATCCTGATAATCCTTCTTCTTTACTATGCTTCCTTGTCTGAATTCCTCTTCCGTTATCACTGATTTCAACAGATATTTGATTCTTTACAATTGCAATCGTAATAGCAATTTCTTTTGCTTCAGAATGCTTAATGGCATTATTACTTGCTTCCTGTACAATTCTGATAATGGATAATAATATGACATCATCTATATTATCATAGTTTCCTTCGATATGACATACTATTTTTATATCCGTACTCTTCTGTAATACTTCTACCAGATGTTCTATTGCTCCCTGGAATCCAATATCGTCAAATGACATTGGTCTTAAGTTGAAAATAATCGTTCGCGTTTCATTAATGAGATCTTTAATCCCTTTATGAATTGATTCCAGTTCCAGCTTTGCTCTGATCGGGTCTGTATCCATATATTTCATACACAACTCTGACTGATGCACCAAATGCGTCATGTTCTGTACCGTACTATCATGTAAATCTCTTGATATCCTCTGCTTTTCCATTTCTTGCAGCAATAGGATAGAAACATCCTCTATACAATCCTGCTTATCAACGACAGATTCTTCGTTACTATATAAGCCTTGTAGTTTTTGCACTTTTTCTTCATAATATTCTAGTTTATGAAGAATAGATTCATTTTCTGTCTTGATTGATTTTTGTTCTTCTTTTAATTGTTCAATCTTCTCTGTATGATCTACCTTGGTACTTCTTGGTGAAAAAATACTAAAATCAGACTCGCTGCTTTTTGATAATTCAAAGATATAATGCTCTATTTCTTCTATCCTCTTTATATTATCTTCTGACACGACTTTTAAACGAATCCGTTCTTCATTAAATTCGTTATACAAATCATCAATAATATCCTTTAAATCCTTCTTTGAAATATTTTCTTCCATCTTGCACCTATTGAAATATCAAATCTATATTATCAACATATATCATACACTACTTCTTGAAAATAGAAAAGAACCATTATAAGTAAATTCAATTATTTACCTATCGGACTCTTTGCAGGTAACCCGGCTTTTCGCGGATACTGCTGTTTCGTACTACTGATTTTTCTGATACAGATTAAATTTCTTGAATAGGATGTATTCGGAAGTAAAAAGGAGATTTTCTTTTCCAGATTCCCACCACACAACTCTATCGCTTTCTCAGCCTCTGATATTTCCTGATCAGCTGTTTCTGCTTTATAAGAAATAAATAATCCTTTTTGTTTTACAAAAGGAATACAGTATTCACTGAGTGTTGCGAGATTTGCAACTGCCCTTGATACACATAAATCAAACTGTTCTCTGTACTCCGGCATTCTTGCAATATCCTCTGCACGTCCATGAATTGCAGTAATATGACCTAATTCTAATTCTTCAATGACATGATTCAAAAATTGAACTCTTTTGTTTAGAGAATCTACCAACACAATCGATGTATCCGGAAATAATATCTTAATTGGAATTCCGGGAAATCCTGCGCCGGTCCCCAAATCTAATATTTTTTGATTGTTGATTTCCAATACCTTTACAATAGAAAGACTATCTACAAAATGTTTTACAATAACCTGATCAAACTCTGTAATTGCTGTCAGATTCATAAAAGAATTCCATTCTATCAGTATTTCATAAAAACGAATGAATTTCTCTTTCTGTTCAATATCTAATGTAATATCAAATTCTTTTAATAATTGCCCGAATCTTGTTAAATCATATGTCATATTATGTTTCCTTATATTGTCTTTTTCCATATTGTTCCATATAAACGAGTAACACAGAAATATCTGCGGGTGACACACCTGATATTCTGGATGCCTGACCGATAGAAACAGGTTGATATGAAATCAATTTCTGTCTTGCCTCTATCCTTAATCCGCTGACCTTCTGATAATCCAACTCTTTCGGTATTTTTTTATTTTCCAAACGCTTATATTGTGCAACCTGACTTTGCTGCCTCTTGATATATCCTTCATACTTGATATTGATATCAACCTGCTCAATAACATCCTGAGCTAATGGCTTTCTGTTCGGATCAAGCGGTTCCAATACTTCATAAGATAATTCCGGTCTTCTAATCAATTCTGCCAAATCCGTACCTGTTTTTAATGGGGTACTGTCATATCGTTCCAAAAAACTCTGTACTTCTTTAGAAGCACCGATTGTTGTCTTTTCCAATCGGTGGATTTCATCTTCTATCTGTTTTTCTTTGATACATAACCTATCATATTGATCTTGACTGATCAAACCAATTTCATAACCCTTCTTACGAAGACGCAGATCTGCATTATCCTGTCTTAGCAACAATCTATATTCTGCTCTGCTGGTCATCATACGATATGGTTCATGGTTTTCCTTTGTAACCAGATCATCAATCAAAACACCAATATATGCTTCTGAACGATCTAAAGTGATACATTCTCTTCCCAATACACGAAGTGCTGCATTGATACCTGCAATCAATCCCTGCGCTGCAGCTTCTTCATATCCTGAACTGCCGTTGAATTGTCCGCCACTGAATAAATTCTTAACATTCTTAAATTCCAGCGTAGGATATAATTGTCTCGGATTGATACAGTCATACTCAATCGCATAAGCATTACGAACAATCTTACAATGCTCAAGTCCCGGTACCGTTCTATACATTTTTAACTGTACATCCTCCGGGAGAGAACTGGACATACCTCCTACATACATCTCGTTTGTATGGATTCCTTCCGGCTCTATAAACACCTGATGACGCTCTTTATCTGCAAATTTTACAACTTTATCTTCTATCGATGGACAATATCTTGGACCTGTCCCTTCTATCACACCTGCATAAATTGGTGAACGATCAAGATTATTTCGAATGATCTCATGTGTTTCTTCATTTGTATAAGTCAACCAGCAGGATACCTGTTCCTTCTGCACATCTTCAGGATTCGTCGAAAAAGAAAAAGGTACAACTTGATCATCACCAAACTGTTCTGTCATCTTAGAAAAATCTATACTTTTCCGATCCATCCTTGCCGGTGTTCCTGTCTTAAATCTAAAAATCTCAATTCCAAGTTTTCTTAAAGAATCAGATAAATAATTTGCTGCCTGTAAACCATTCGGCCCGGTGTGTGTAATGGCTTCACCACATAAACATCTCGCTTTAAGATATGTACCTGTACATAACACGACTGCCTTTGCTTCATAAATCGTTCCCGTATAGGATTTAACTCCCTGAATAACATTGTTCTCTGCAATCAGTTCAACAACCTCTGCCTGTTTGATCGTCAGATGTTCCTGTTCCTCAAGCACTTTTCGCATACTACGGGAATAATCTGATTTATCTGCCTGTGCTCTGAGAGAATGTACCGCCGGTCCCTTTGAGAGATTTAACATCTTTGACTGGATAAATGTCTTATCAATATTCTTACCCATCTCTCCGCCGAGTGCATCTATTTCTCTTACCAGATGTCCCTTTGAGCTGCCTCCAACATTTGGATTACATGGCATCAATGCAATGCTGTCAACACTGACCGTAAATATGATCGTATTTAATCCTAGACGTGCAGAAGCAAGCGCTGCCTCACAACCTGCATGACCTGCACCCACAACAACAACATCATATTGTTCTCTTAATTCATTCATGATTATAACGTCACCTAAATTCCAATCTATTTACCCATACAGAACTTTGAAAATATCTCATTAACCAAGTCCTCATCTACACGTTCTCCAATCACCGAACCGATAGAAGCATATGCATTCATCAGATCTATGGAATAAAAATCTTCCGGCATTTCATCCAAAATACTTTTTTGTACCAATATAAGACTCTTGATTGCTTCTTCTAATTCATTCTTCTGTCTGATATTAGTAATCAAAACTTCATCATTATAGGATATTCTTCTGTTAATAAACATATCCTTCAATAACTTTTCAAATACATCGATTCCCGTTCCGTTCTTCGCCGAAACCGAAATAACCGTCTTTCCTGACTTTTCTTTCATTTCTTCTTCTGTAATTTGATTTGCTAAATCTGTTTTATTTAACAAAACAATTGTATCTTTATCTTGAATCATACGAATAATTTCCATATCATTTTCATCAAGCTCTATTGAAGCGTCCACAATATATAAGATTAAATCCGCTTCATCTGCATATTTCTTTGCTCTCTGCACACCAATTTTTTCTACTGTATCTTCAGTATTTCTGATACCGGCAGTATCCAATAACTTTAATGTAATTCCGTTTAAATATACTGTTTCTTCTAATACATCTCTGGTGGTTCCGGCAACATCAGTTACAATTGCCCTTTCTTCACCAACCATAATATTTAATAAGGAAGATTTACCTACATTCGGTTTTCCTACAATAACCGTACGTATTCCTTCCTGTAATATTCTACCGTTATGAAAGGTTGAAACAAGCTGTTTCATTTCCTTAAGTAATTCTTTTATTAAAAGATTTAACTTTTCTTTATATCCATCTAAACTGATATGCTCCGGATCATCCAAAGCAGACTCTATCATTGCAATCTCATACAACAACTTTTCTCTGACGGAAACAACTCTGTCATAAAGAGAACCTCTAATCTGACCTATTGAATTTTTCATAGCATATTCATTCTTTGAATGAATCAAATCCATAACTGCTTCTGCTTTTGTCAGATCAATTCTGCCGTTCAAAAATGCTCTTTTCGTAAATTCTCCGGGTTCTGCAGGACTTGCTCCGTGTTTGATTACAGTTTCCAATATCTTCTGCATCACAAACACTCCGCCATGACAATCAATTTCTATCGTATCCTCTGTTGTAAAACTGTTTGGTGCTCTCATGATCAACAACATTACTTCATCAATCATATCTTCATCATCAAAAATAAAACCATAATGAATTGTATGGCTCTTCATATCTGATACTTTTAATTGAGATTTTGAAGTAAATATCCGATCTGCAATTGTAATCGCTTCAGAACCGCTGATTCTGACAATTCCGATTCCGGAATCAGACATACCTGTTGCAATCGCAGCAATTGTATCGTATTGATCCATTCTACCACCGACTAAAAAGTATAAAGGAACAAAGAGTCCGCTCGCGAACTCTTTATTCCTTTTGTACTATTTGTTTAATGTAATAACAACTCTTCTGAAAGGCTCTTCACCTTCACTATGTGTACTTACGTATTTATCATTCTGCAAAGCGGAATGAATCACTCTTCTTTCATATGGATTCATTGGCTCCAAAGTAACAGGTCTCTTTGTCCTTTTTACTTTGTACGCAAGATTCTTGGCAAGGTTCTCTAATGTATCTTTTCTTCTCTTACGATAATTCTCTGTATCAACCTTAACTCTGATATAATTTGAATTTCCTTTATTGACTACCAAGCTTGTCAGATATTGAAGCGAATCTAAAGTTTGTCCTCTCTTACCAATCAGAACTCCCATTTCTTCACCCTTCAGATCAATGGACATTTCATTTTCAACTTCATCCATTTTAACATCAATCGAAACTTCCATGTTCATGGCAGCAAATACTTTTTCAAGAAACTCCTTAGGATCATTATACTGGCCGGGCTCTAAACTACTATTCTCAAATGATTTCTTTTCCGTTACTTTCTTCTCTGACTTTGATTCCTGTTTTTCTTCCTTTAAAATCTCATTTTCATCTTTTACTCTGGCTCTGATGACTGCCGGCTTACTTGCGATTCCTAAAAATCCGGCACTTCCCTTTTCAATGATTTCATAATCCAAATGACTGCTTGTCACCGTAAGCTTTTGGCATGCTTCTGTAATCGCATCATCTAATGTTTTTCCGGATACTTCAATATATTCCATTTTGTAATCCTCCTATTTATTATTCTTCTCATTATATTGCCTTACCATATTTGCCTTAGCAGCAATACTTCCGGGCTTAGCACCCTTGCTGTAATATTCTGTAGACTTCTTGATTGCTGCTTCTTTTTCTTCATCAGTCATCGTTTTTTTAGTTTCAGTAACAGCTTTTGTATTCATCTTTGCATAATTTGTAACTGTCTGCGCAGGTAAACCTTGCTTTTCACGTTTTGCATTTGCTTTCTCTATATTCTTCTTGATTAACTCATCAATATCTGTCTTATCAAGATGCTTATTGATTACTACCTGCTGAATACTTCTGATTACCGCACCGGCAATCCAGTAAAGTCCCATACCTGTAGGCAATGTAAAACAAAATACTGCAGACATGATCGGCATCATCATATTCATGGTCTTCATAGAAGATGCCATCGTATTTGCTGTCGAATCTGTACTATTACTCGTATCAGCCTGCGGCATCAATTTAACATTCAACCACTGTGTAACAGCTGCAAGCACAGGAAACATAATAGCACCGATTGCCAATAATAATGTAAATTCCGCACCTTCACCTTTGAAAAATCCCATTACATAATAAGAAGGTGAATTGGCTACATTGATTCCGAGAAAGTTATTATATCTTTCAATCAAATCAAGTGCTCCGTTACCGGCATTTGTAATCAAATTCTTTAATGATTCAAAATTACCGGGTGCATAAATATTTCTCCATTCAGCTGTTGATGCCTTATTCAATACATCTATTACTGTATTCTGTACATATTCCGTATCGCCGTTAACAAATAATTCATTTGTAAATTGTTTCGCAAATCTTGTTGCCGCCGCAAAATTATCTTTATTTTGTATAAAATCCAAACTTCCCGGTTCCTTGATAAAAGAAGGAACAAATATCATGAATGCTTCTTTGATCTTTGATACATATGCCGGCATATTATCAATAACACGATAAAGTGCAAACAAAATCGGCATCTGAATAATCAATTGAAGACAACTGCCTGTAGGAGATGTTCCATACTTTGCATAAACTGCCTTTGTCTCTTCATTCATCCTCATCATGGAATCCTGATCTTTTTTGTTCTTATACTTTGCCTGAATCGCCTGCAGTTCCGGATTCATCTTGGCAGACAATTTTGAAAACTTCTGCTGTTTTACAGTAAGCGGCATTAAACATAAGTAAATAACCAGTGTAAAAAGAATGATTGCCAATCCTGTATTCGGAATTCCTATTTTATCCAATGCATTAAAAATGAAATCCATCAATATTCCGAGCAATTTGGCAACCGGTCTTAATATTGCACCGCTGTTTTGCGTTAATAATATATTAACCAAGTTAATATCCTCCTTGAATGTGTATACAGCCACGATGAAGAGTAACTATATAGTTTATGAAACTCTTGATATTTTGAATTTACTACGGGACAGGATCATAACCACCCTTAGAAAATGGATTACATCTGATGATTCTCCATACTGCAAGCAATCCACCTTTGAAAGCACCATATTTTTCAACTGCCTCCAGACCATACTGAGAGCATGTAGGAAAATAAGGACATTTTGTACTTTTTAGACCGGATATATATTTCTGATAGAATTTTATAATCAATATCAATATTTTTTTCATTTTAATATACGGTGTAATTTTCCCAAATGTAACAGAGCACTTTCTATTTCGTGATATCCAACATCCCTGGCTGTACTACGAACTATGACTACTATGTCTAAACCACTATTAAACATATCTTCGTGTAGTCTGTAACTTTCTCTGACCAATCTTGTCATTCTGTGTCTTATAACACTGTTTCCGACTTTCTTACTGACAGATATTCCTATTCTGTTCTTTCCGATACTGTTCTCTGACTGATACATTACCAAATAACGATTTGCATGTGATTTACCGTTCATATAAACGTATTGAAAATCTCTATTTTTCTTTAATGACTCAGAAAAATTCATCTGATTACCTCTCTATATAGTATGTGAGAGAAAAATAGACCACTTTACGCGGTCTATGCTGATAATTTTTTTCTTCCTTTTAATCTTCTGGAAGTTAAAACTTTTCTTCCGCCCGGAGTACTCATTCTTGCTCTGAATCCGTGAACTTTAGCTCTTGATCTCTTTTTAGGTTGAAATGTCATCTTCATAGTTAGGCACCTCCTTCTATAATTGAATGACTCTGATAATTGTCTCTTCTATATTACTGTCTCGTCAGAAAACATCATTTCAATTATATTCATTTAGTATCATCTCGTCAAGTACAAGATATAGTATTTCATTCATTTTTATTTTAATTGACATAATTCTATCCACAGAATGTGAATATCTTGTGGATAAATCAATTTTAGACTGTTAATACATAATGAATAGAATTTTCTTTTCGTCTTAAAATCAACCTTTTTTATGTGAATATACATTTTTTTACTTCATTCACATAATCAAAAAATATATCAATAATATGTTAACTAAAATA
>CAZWXS010000059.1:7805-13604 GCA_964638005.1 uncultured Lachnospiraceae bacterium | reverse complement strand
GAGCCGGTAATCAAATGCAATGGCTGACATCGAGGTCGCCTCCACGAATTTGGAAGTCACCGTACGCGCATACTTAGTCGATCCCGTAGCATAGCCGCCGCCGTGACAATACAGGATGATCGGCTGCTTTCTGTGCGAATGTCTGAGCCGTGTCCACTCTGCATTCATATGTCCGATCTTAATCTGTTCGAACTCCAGCTCCTTATTGGCACCAAAGAGCATACCGAAATTATCCTGTGTATGACGCTGCTTCTGTAAATCCACATTTTCCACAAGCGAATGCATGCGTTTGATTGCCGCCATCACATTCTGGTTGTTATTCTTATCCGACTTTTTGTCAGTCATCTTGCTGACCAAAGCATCCAAATTGATATCCTTAAGAGCCATATTTTTCTCCCTGTCCCTGTGTGCACGAGCTCCTTGAGTTGTGCCAAAATAGTTCACTGCAATAGTTAAAGAATAACACCCGCCGTTATTTTTCTCAAGTGTTTCTTGCTCTCTCTATAGCGAATGGGGTATACTATATTCATAGAATAGAAATATAATGACATAAATGAGGTAACCATAAATGACCGAAATTGCAAAGGTCGCTTCCAGAAAGACCTGGTATAAATTAGATTTGTCCGCAAATGTCTATCCGACGCTGCAGCGTAAGAACTTTTCTTCCGTATACAGACTCTCTGTTCTGTTGAAAGAAGAGATACAGCCTGCACTGCTGCAAAAGGCAGTCAATATGACTCTTCCGCGCTTTCCTTCCTTTAAGGTAGCGCTTCGAAAGGGACTTTTCTGGCGCTATCTTGAGCCAAATAACCGTCCCGGACCATTCGTCCAGCCTGACATCTCAAATCCGTGCATGCCGCTTCACTTTAAGGGCAACAACCGATATCTGATCCGCATTTACTATTATGACCGACGGATCTCATTTGAGTCGCACCATTCCCTTGCAGACGGAAGCGGCGGCATGTTTGTGCTACAGACAATCACTGCCGAATATCTGAAGCTGCTCGGTCATGACATCCGTACAGGCGGCTATGTACTTGACATTCACGAAGCACCTGCTGCCGAGGAACTGGAGGATGCCTATGTTCGTTATGCCAATTCCAAGGTACACCGTGGGCGTTCACAGGAACGGGCCTATCGCGTCCGAGGTACCGCAGAGCCTTTCTATACGTTAAATATCATTTGTGGTATTATGTCAACCAGTGAAGTCATCAAGACGGCAAAATCCTACGGAGCATCCATTACCGAATACCTAAATGCCGTATTGCTCTACTCTCTGATGCTCAAACAAAAAGCAGAGCGTCCCTTCCGGGAACGTCCTGTCAAAATTGCGATGCCGGTCAATCTGCGGCGTTTCTTTCCTTCGATCACGCTGAGAAATTTCATCTCCATGATCTATCCTTCGATTGATCCCCGGCTCGGCGAATATACCTTTGAGGAAATCCTGTCACAGGTGCATCACTATATGCGTTATTATATCAATGACAAGTTCCTGAACGGCGACATTACGACCAATCTTGCAATACAGACCAACCCGATTGCCCGCACGATACCGCTCTTTATCAAAGATTTCATCATCAAGACCTTTTATACCCGCGTGCAGGATCGACAGTCCTCTGCAGGATTGACAAATATGGGATCCATACCCGTACCGCCCGATATGGAACCATACATTGAACGTTTTGATATCTATATGGGCCAGCCCTTTTCCGCACGTACCAACTGCGCCATTGTCAGCTATAAGGATATCCTCACGATCAACTTTGCCAACAGCATCATTGAATCGGATATTGAGGAATTTTTTTTCCGAAAGCTGGTACAGGACGGAATTCATGTAAAATTAGAATCCAACAAACATATGGAGGTAAATTGATATGTCATATTGTGTACATTGTGGAGTTGAACTGGATCAGACTGCCACCCGCTGCGCGCTCTGTAATACGCCGGTCGTGGATCTGTCTGCACTGAAGGATGAAAATGCCAAGTCCCCGTTTCCGACAAAAAAAGGACAAGTGGAGCGCGTCAAACGTACCGATCTCGCCATCCTGTCCTCAGTCGTACTTGCATCGACCGCCATCGCCTGTGCGCTACTCAATTTCCTTGTGTTTACAGGTTCATTTTGGTCCTTTTATATCATCGGTGCCTGCCTTCTGCTATGGGTCTTTTCTATCCCAGCTGTCATATATACGCGGCTGCCGATCTATCTGTCCATCCTCTTTGACGGCGTTGCGGTTGCCCTGTATCTGTGGATTATTGCATATGAATACTCCGGTTATACATGGTATCTGAGCATTGCGATACCGATTACCTGCATGGTAACGTTCCTCGTAGAATTATTCGCATTCCTGCACCGTTACTTTCAGACTTCCATATTGTCCACTGCCATTTACCTGTTTGCTGAAATCGCTGTGTTATGTGTCGGTCTGGAAATGCTGTTAAGAAATTACTTCGAGGGCATCATTTACATCACATGGTCTTCCGTCGTACTTGTATCCTGTGCCATCATCATCATTGTCCTGCTGACCATCATTACACGTTCCCGCTTGCGTGAAGCCGTCAGAAGGAGAATGCATCTGTAACTCCGACGATGAAACCATCCACCTCATAATAATGAAGCTCATACGCTGTGCATCGTTCCCGTGCTTCTTCGGTGAATATGTAGAGCGTATTTTGATTGGCATGCCTCATAAAGTCATCCGCAACCGCTTCTATCGGATACGTCAGTGCCCTTGCAAAATAAAAGTCATTGATCGTCATATCATGCCCTGATGCATAGTCTGCAAAAGAATACAATTGCTCCTGGTTCATATGATTCTTATCCGCAAATACAATATGCTCTATATCCCGCTCCGACAAGACCTGCTCCCAAAACGGGCTCTTCAGTTCACTGCTGTATTCCCTCTTCTGAGCAAACTCACGATGTTTCCCATGCATCTGCTCATGCAGATCATAGATCTGGAAGATCAGGCAGATAAATAACACTCCCGTAGTCACTGTGATCCCAAAGGCCTGCCTGCCATGGCTGTCCCGTATCCGCCTCGAAAGCTCCGTGCAGCCTCTGCATGCAAAGCAGACAGCAGCAATCATAAGCATATACACCGCAGGCCAAACGAGCCTTCCGGAAGCTCTAAAGACTGCCCATATCTCTTCCACCGCATGAGGAATCGGTATTTTAAACAACAGTCCTTCCCCCAAAGAAACTTCATGTGATGCTGCCATGGCTATGGTCATGATCCCCATCAAAATGCTCACCGATATATTCTGATGCTCTCTGCATAATCGCCTGATGCCGCTCACAGTATATTGCTTCGTATGGATGACATGTGTCAATGCTGTGATCAATGTCACAATCAGCAATATCAAAATACCAAGTCCCAGATAAGCAAACCCTTCATATTGTCCGTCCGCATAATTCTGAATATCCGCAAACAAGGAAGACCACTCCTGCGGATTGACAAATCCGTCCAGATTAAAACTGTAATACCCGAGTCCCGGTGCTCCGTCATCCATCCCTGACCGAAAGCCACCCAACAGCCAGATTGTCACTGCAGCACAGGACAAATATGCGGCAAGCGGTATCAACGCACGCCATATATTTTTATGCTGCAGAAAATCGATCAACAGAAAACCGATCAGTATCACACCGCACATCGGCAGAAAATAAATATGAACGGATGCACACAATACCCCCATCATGCACCATACCCAAACCATTCTGCCAAAATCAGCAAACCACTCATCATGATATACATAAAAAACCAAGGCCAACAGGATCAGCCACTGCCCTCCGAGTGACGTATGCCAGTACATCCTTCGCAACAGGATAGGTGCAAGCACAAAGAACATACTGCCGAGAATGACCTGTATGTCTCCCTGAATATCATGCTGCAAGTATTTGCGTAAGATTAGGGATGCAAAATACCCCTGCAGTACAAAACAAAGCAATCCCCATAGTCCAAAATACTGAAACGATTCCGGCAATATACCTGATAAACATTTGAAAATGACCGCGAACAGCGGAATAGAATCCGTAAAGATGATCGACTCACTATACGGATATGCGATATTATTCATCATACCGATGTACCATTGCCATGGTGCACACCGATAGAACTTCCAACCCAGATAGTGCTGTGAGAGGTCTCCCCCGCACAGCAGCCAATCTGTATAGGTCACATTTAATACATTAATCCCGTAAATCAATATAAAAGTAAGAATGCTCAAAAGGATAACACTATATGTAACCCTATGTATCCTGAAATGCTTCATAAGCCTGTGTTTCCTCTAAGTACATGGCATTGTGCAAGCACTAGCCGATTTCTTTTCATGTTCTGCGTTTTGGTTCGTAGCGCGAACCACTGTTTGCATTCATCTGCTTTCTCGCCAGATTGATGCGTTCCTTCAAACTGATATACCTGTCTATTTCATAGGAGCGCATTAACAATTCACATCCGCATACATATTTTCCGCCGTCCACTTCTGTCACGCGGCAAACCGTACCCTGCAATCCGATGTTGACATTGTTGAAACGATCTATCTTGTCGTTGATGCTCGTGCTGCATTTCATCCCCTGCTCCAGACGATCCGGCGATAGCACATCTGTTGTCAGCACAACCCCGAATCCTGTAGAACTGATGTCTTTGAGAATCGCTCTGTATTGTTTCGGATCATCCTCCAGATGCAAAGCCACATTCTGTCCCAGAAAGCATCGGAACGCACCTCTTCTGTTATATTCAATCCCAATGCCATCCACCTTGATACGGTAGATTCTCTGCTGATTGGCATTCTTACATGGAACAATCTTCGCACCACGAAACAGAATCGGTTTTTCTCCCGGAACCTCAACCAGTACGCGAGCTTCTACCGTATCAAAGGTCAGTATCTTCCCTTCATGCTCAATGGTACTGGTATAGATGATATTGTGCCTGTCTTCCTTGCTGATGACCGAGGTCACAAACTGAATCTCATCCACCTTGTTTCGTGCCTCGACAATGATTTCCTGTCCAATCTCAATATCCTTAAAATCCATAGCACATCCCCCACTGCTGTCACTATATCTTTACAGAATCTTAATACTAGATATATCACAAATTTATTTTGATGTCCATAGAAATCGTTTAAGAAAAAGCACATCCATCAATGATGGAACAATCTGATTCCCGTGCATGCCATTGCAATGTTGTATTTGTCACAGCATTCGATGACAAGACCGTCACGAACCGATCCGCCCGGCTGTGCAATGTATCTGACACCACTCTTATAAGCTCTTTCGATGTTATCCGCAAACGGGAAGAAAGCATCAGAGCCCAGCGTGACATCCGTGTTGCCATCCAGCCATGCTCTCTTTTCCTGTGCTGTAAATACGGGCGGCTTCACCTTGAATCTCTGCTGCCATTCTCCGTCACGCAATACGTCTTCGTATTCATCTCCGATGTAAAGGTCGATTGCATTGTCTCTCTCAGGACGTCCAAGATCGTCTAAGAACGGAAGATTCAATACTTGCGGTGCCTGACGCAGATACCAGTTGTCTGCCTTCTGACCTGCCAGTCTGGTACAGTGGATTCTGGACTGCTGCCCAGCACCGATACCGATTGCCTGTCCGCCTTTCACATAGCATACGGAATTAGATTGCGTATATTTTAATGTAATCAGTGCAATCTTCATGTCATTTAGTGCTGACTCCGGAATATTCTGATTCTTTGTTACGATATTGGATAACAGTTCTCCGTTGATATCCAATTCATTTCTGCCCTGTTCAAATGTAATACCATAAACCTGCTTCCGTTCAATCGGTGCAGG
>CAZWXS010000059.1:0-7705 GCA_964638005.1 uncultured Lachnospiraceae bacterium | reverse complement strand
TTCTGCCCTGTTCAAATGTAATACCATAAACCTGCTTCCGTTCAATCGGTGCAGGAACATAGGACTCATCAATCTGAATGATGTTGTAGTTACCCTTCTTCTTTTCTTTCAAAAGTACCAGTGCCTCTTCCTCGTATCCCGGTGCAATGATTCCGTCAGATACCTCTCGTTTGATGAGACGTGCCGTATCAACGTCACATACATCCGAAAGTGCAATAAAGTCGCCAAAGGATGACATTCTGTCTACGCCTCTGGCTCTTGCGTAAGCACTCGCAAGTGGTGATAAAGGCCCCAAATCATCTACCCAGTAGATCTTAGCCAGTGTATCTGTCAAAGGGTTGCCTACTGCTGCCCCTGCCGGTGACACATGCTTAAAAGAAGTCGCAGCAGGAAGACCTGTTGCTGCCTTCAACTCCTTTGCCAGCTGCCAACCGTTAAAGGCATCCAGAAAATTGATATACCCCGGTTTTCCGTTCAGTACGGTAACAGGTAGGTCACTTCCATCCTCCATATAGATTCTGGATGGTTTCTGATTCGGATTACATCCGTATTTTAACTGCATTTCATTCATGTTTCTTTCCTCCGTTTTTGTAGTAAAATCAATGACCGTTGCTTCATTAACGATTTTTATTTACGATTCTTGTCTCATATTTTCCTGTGGCAATATCAATGAATCTCACAAATAGTGAAACCTTATTATCTTCATTCAGATGATCCCATATCATTTCCGTATATTCATCAATATCATCCGTCACGGTCACTAACTTCGGTTCTCCTTCAAAGCTTGGCAACGGAGCACCGTCATGCATATAGGTGTGGATAAAGTGTCCCTCACCCGCCGCCGGATTCTCATAGGTAAATGTATACCTGTTGCATGCATCAGGATTTCCGTTATTACTCTTCAAGATTGACATTGCATACTCATACTTTCCCGCTTCCACATTCAGAAGTCCTGAAATCCTCGGTGTATAATTCGGTCCATCAGGCTCAAATTCACGGCATCTGAGCGACTGCTCAAAAGTTAATTTACAGTCCATTCCATCATAAATGGTGTCGGTCTGATCGCCGTTGGTCACGATGGTCTTATTCCCCAGTACTCTGACCGGTGCATAGATGATCAAGCTTGGATCCTCTAACTTAGACGGGTCAAATGCCTGCGTTCTGATGCCCTCTCCATCCTCAACAAAAATACGATTTCTGCTGTTCGTACTTCTGCCCATGATAAAATAAGCCGTCACCGCTTTCGCGCCATCCGCGGATCTTCCGATGACGATTCCCCGTCCCGGGTAAGCATTTGACTTCAGTTCCTGTTCCAGTGATAACATTTCCATTTTTCAAACCTCCATTATAATAAATGATTGTGTCCTTCGCGAACTCTTCGACATTTCTCGAATATGCATGCAAGCGCAATACTCTCCTCATCGCTCACGTAAACATAAAAAGACCGTCCGGACGCACTATGCTCATGCTGCCCAGACGGTCGGCTGTTCTCTTGATACAAATGCACTCCCCGTAGGTCCTCCTACACAGGCTTATACCTGTTTCCGTCAGTCGTGCATCTGGTGTTTATCATATCGGAATTTTCTTCGAATTGCAAGCATTAATTCCATTTTGTATAAAGCACGCTCGCCTCATAAGGTCTTAAAATTCCAGTTGTTTGAAACCGCTCTTCATCTTGATCGTAATTACCAATCAACGGTATCGTAGCCGAAGTCAAATAAATATCCGGTACTTCTACTTTCTGCTCTGCTTCACTGAAATTCAATGCAACAAACAAGCGCTCATCGCCCATCCTTCGCTCATAAAGAAATATGTTTTCATCCTCCGGCATCAACTGCAAATACTCTCCATACACGATTATTTTATATTGATGGCGAAGTTTAATCAATTTCTGATAGTATGCAAACACAGAATCTTCCCTTGTAAATTGTTCACGGGCATTGATCACCCTATAATTGGGATTGACTCTGATCCATGGAGTCCCCTTCGTAAAGCCTGCATGTTCCGTTGTATCCCATTGCATCGGAGTTCTGGCATTGTCCCTGCTTCGTGCCTGCAGACACTTCATCATTTCTTCTTTAGACACAACTCCAGACTCTGTCAACTCCTGATATATATGCAAGCTCTCAATATCCCTATAATCCTCCAGAGTCTCAAATGCTGCATTTGTCATACCCAGTTCTTCACCCTGATATATATAGGGTGTTCCCTGCATCATGTGAATACAAGTCGCAAGCATTTTTGCAGACAATTCCCTATATGCTTCCGAATCATTTCCAAACCGTGACACACTCCTCGGCTGATCGTGATTCGACAGATACAAACTGTTCCATGCCTTTTGATCAAGAGATGTCTGCCATTTCGACATAATCCTTTTAAATTCCGGCAGTTCAAATCGCTTTGTTGTCCATTTTCCATACGGGCCATCTCCAATTGATACATGCTCAAACTGAAAGACCATGTTCAATTCCCGCTCATCCTCATTGGCATATTTCCTGGCTTCTTCAACGGTAACTCCCGCCGCTTCCCCTACGGTCATGAGATCATATTTCGAAAGAACCTTTTTCCGCATTTCCTGTAAATACTCATGTACATGAGGTCCATTTTGATAATAGGGAGAGCCATTTCCATATAATGTACCGTTCATGATCCCATCCGGAAAGTTTTGATCCTTGGAAATCATACTGATCACATCCATCCTAAATCCGTCGATTCCTTTTTCACACCACCACGTCATCATATCAAAAACTGCATCCCTGACAGCTTTGCTCTCCCAGTTCAAATCAGGCTGCTTTTTGGAAAACAGATGCAGGTAATACATCTCCGTCGTATGATCATATTCCCATGCTGAACCACCAAAAGCAGCTCCCCAGTTATTCGGCTCACACCCATTAACGCCATTGCGCCAGATATAATAGTCCCTGTAAGGATTTTCTTTGGATTTTCTGCTTTCTATAAACCATGCATGCTCATCCGAAGTATGATTGACTACAAGATCCATTACAATTCGGATCTTTCTTCCATGGGCCTCTTTCAACAGTCTTTCAAAATCCTCCATTGTTCCATAAGCTTCCAGTATTGCACGATAGTCTGATATATCATACCCGTTATCATCCAATGGTGATTGATAGATCGGCGACATCCATATCACATCAATACCAAGTTCTTTCAAATAATCCAGTCTATCAATGATACCGTTCAAATCGCCAATCCCGTCTCCATTACTATCCATAAAACTTTTTGGATAGATCTGATAAACAACACTTTCTTTCCACCATACTCTTTTCATATCTCTTCTCCTAACCACTTATTTTACTGCTCCCGCCATAACCCCCTTCATAATCCACTTTTGACAGAACACATAAACAAGCAATACCGGTAATAACACTAGCAGATAGGATGCGAATGCCAGATTATAATCAACTGAAAACTGTTTATGAAATATGTACTGCGCAAGTTGTAATGTCTGTTGCTTTTGATCGCTCAACAATACAAGCGGCATCGTAAAGTCATTCCAAGTCCACATAAATGAAAGAATGGCTACAGTTGCTGTCATTGGTTTTAATGTCGGAAATATCACTTTAAAAAACGTCTGTAAAGGTTTTGCTCCATCTATCATCGCAGCCTCATCCAACGTTTCAGGAATTGCCTTAATCGCTCCGCTATAGAGAAATACATTCATTGGTAGTCCAAATATAATATAAAGAAAAGTAATCCCATATATATTATCCAAATGAAATGTATTGGCCTGTACCACAAGTGGCAGCATAATTACACTGAACGGAATAAACATCGCACTGATAAAATAATAATACATTGCATTAAAAAACCTGCTTTTCTTACGGTTTCTCGTAATCGCATAAGCGGTAAAGGAATTCGTCATCAACGTAAAGAATAAATTGACAATCGTAATAAAAAATGTATTCATAAACTTTCTTGGGTACTCCGTAACTGTCCATGCATCTACAAAATTCGTAAGACGTACTTCTCTCGGAAAAGCCAATACATGATTCATGTCAGTTGGTGCCTTCAATGCAATCATAAGAGACATGTATAAAGGAAGCAAAATCACAAAAATGATTCCCACGATCAAAAGCAACGTAACAACTTCATTATATCGTTTCTTATTCATTGATCTTATCCTCCCGTTTTTCCAATATCCTCAACTGAAGGATGGATATGCCAACAACAATGCCAAAGAGCAGAACCGCATTTGCCGATTGATATGCAAACTGTCCTCCTCCAAACCCCTTTTTGTAAATCAATACAGCAATCGATGTCGTCGTATTACCCGGACCGCCGTCTGTCATCGCCATAATCTGATCATAAACCATTAGAAATCCCTTAGCCGACAACACCATATTGATGGTAAAAGAAGGCGCCAACAGTGGAAAGGTAATACTACGAAATCTACTGAATCCCGTAGCCCCATCCAGCGCCGCTGCCTCATAAACATCCACATCTATCGATTGCAGCCCCGCAATATAAATCAAAGTATTAAAAGCACACGCACTCCACACTGTTACTATAATGATTCCCCATATTGCATTGCCTGTTCCGAGAATATTCGTGCTCAACGATTTAATTCCAAGGAACTTCCCTGCCTGCGGAATCAGATTGGCGAAAATGTAGTTAAAGATAAATCCAATGATTAGATTTCCCAACATGTACGGAAGGAAATAGAAAGCCTTGATTCCATTTTTAAATCTAATCTCGGCATTCAGTGCACATGCAAGAATCAAGCTGAGTAGATTTACAAGTATGGTCGCAATCAGAGCAAACCTAAAAGTAAACATATATGCACCGGCTGTATCCGGATCCGAGAAAATGTGAATATAATTTCTGAAACCGACAAAACTCCAATCTCCGTATCCTTTCCAGTTTGTGAAACTATAGAACACACCTTTCAAAAAAGAGACTGTGTGGAAATTGAAAAATAAAAGTGCCATCAATCCCACAACCAGATAGCAAGTAATATTGATTTTATTCTTTTTCTTTCCTGCCCTCACGGAAACCTCCATTCCAAGAATGCCTGTACCCGGTATTTCACCGGGTACAGCACACATCCCATATTGTCTACTCTACATTTGCTATGTCATACTTTTCATCACAGTTCTTTAGCAATGCTTGTATATTCTCCTGAGCATCCATACCATTTACATAGTTCAATGAGAATTCTGAAAGAATTGCCCCAAGATCAAATCCATTCGGATAATAGTGATCCGGAAAGTTAGCCACCTTACCACTTGCAATGTCTGCTTTCACTCCTGCAACCGTAGGATCATTCTGCTCAACTCCTTTGATTGCCGAAAATGCAAATTGATCATCAATATATTTCTGTGCATTCTCCTTTTCCAACATAAAAGCAATGAACTTCTTAGCTGTATCCAGATTTTCCGAGTCCTTTGCCGCTGCAAATAATACATCAACACCAGAAGTTACATAATTCTTGGAACTGTCATTGGATGCCGGAAATGCAAACATATCAACATTGAAGTCCGGATTTGCATTCTTATACTGATTGATTGCCCAATTTCCATTAATCATCATAACACCTTCACCATTTGCAAAAGCTTTATTTCCATCATCATAACCAAGTCCCATAAAATCGTCCTGTGCATGCTCCAGTACTGTCAGGTACTTCTCTGCCACCTCTTGGTGCGTATCCGCAAAGGTCGTTTCCTTTTTCAGTCTGGCATCCGTAAAGCCTTCCGGTTGTAAATCGGGTGCCATGCTGTTCCATGGGCACAGTCCCGTCCAACTGTCTTTCAGCGTCATCAGAAGCGGAGTCTCTCCTGCTGCATCAATCTTGTCTAACGTATCCATGAATTCATCCCATGTCGTTGGCACGGAAAGACCCAGCTCTTTAAATTTGTCTACATTGTAAAGCACACCTGAAGCATTGGTTGCATAAGGGATTCCATATGCCTTTTGTTCGCCGGTTGCATTCACGTCATATACCATCTGTAAATAGGATTCCTGAACCTCACTCACGAAACTTTCCTCACTTAGATCAGCCAGTACACCCGCCCCCTGAAGTTCCTTGTAGTTGTTATCACCGCCTGCAGCAATAATGTCGGGAATATCATTTTTTGCAAGTCTGGTTTTAAGAACAGTTCCCGCATCCGCCGGTGCAGTGATCACGATAGTGGTTCCGGGATTTTGCTGATTAAACTCATCCACAAACTGCTGCAGAATTGCCTGATTCTCTGCCTTTGTTGAAAACAATTCCAATTCGCCGCCCTTCACTTCTGCGGCTTCTCCCTTGGTTTCTCCCGCTGTACTTTCAGTTGTTGTATTTTCTGTCTGTCCGCATCCGGTCAGCATTCCAATCACTAAAATAACTGCCATAACCATTGCCAAATATCTTTGCTTCATTTCTCTTTCCTCCCTATGATTCCTTCTAAAATCAAACAAGTTTCTCTTTTACATGCATTTTGTGTTGCGCAACACATCTCTTACACAACTAAATTCTATACTCAAACCCCTCATTTTACAATAGGTTTCATGCGAAACGTAATATTTTTACGATTTTATAAGTCAAAAATTGTACACATTCAACAAACAAAAAAAGCAATGCCTTTTTCGCAATGCCTTTCTTTTACAATCTATAGCCTACTGTATCTCGAATCACAAGCTCTACCGGCAGTTTGATATGATGCTGTACCAGTGGTTCATTCTGTATCATCTTCAAGAGCTGCTCCATAGACACATATGCTTTTCGACTGACATTCTGGTGTATGGTTGTTAATTTCGGATGGATCATGGAAGAATACATATTATCGTCAAACCCCGTCACAGAAATATCGTTCGGAATATGTATATTATGATAATAAAAATAATTCATTGCCTCTATTGCATCATAGTCGGATGAAAATGCCAGTGCCCCTGCCTCCCTAAAACGATCCATCACCTGCTCATACATTCTGATCCTCAGTTCATAGACAGAAGGCAGTACTATATACCTTGATTTGGGACAAAACCCGCCTTTGCTCTCCATCGCCTGCTTGAAACCAAGCCACCTGAAATAATCGCTGTCGATTTCAGTTTCCGCCAGAAACAAGGCTTTATCAAACCCCCGCTTCAACAAATATGCTCCTATTTGATAGCCTCCTGAATAATCATCAATTCCGACATTGACATAATCCTGCTGCGCATCCGAATATGCATCAATCAATACAATCGGCTTATTCAATCTCTTTCTTAATTCATAAAACATTTCCTTGGAATAACCAAGCGCAATCAATCCATCTATATTCCAACGTGAAGCTATATTGACCACCTTGTCAACATTCTTTCCGTCAATCAACATCAGATAGTATCCATTCACATCCGCTGCCTTTTGAAGAGAACCAACAAACTCACCGACAAATGGATCCTGCATGGCATTAAACCCATGTGTATCACCAAACCCAAGCACGAAGCCTATAATATGTGAAACATTACTCGTCAAAATCATGGAGCCCATATTAGGAACATAACCTTGTTCATCCAGGATTGCCGAAATCTTATCGATCGTCTGTTTGGAAACTCGCTTCGTATTTCCATGTATAACATTGGATACTGTGGTTCTGCTGACTCCGACCATATCCGCGATATCTTGTAATCTTACCATCATATCCCATTCTTTTCTTTATAGTATTCATGAAGCAAGCTGCGATAGCCGCATTTTTTCAGTTGCGCATAATCCACACGGTAATTGGCT
>CAZWXS010000058.1:0-13656 GCA_964638005.1 uncultured Lachnospiraceae bacterium | reverse complement strand
CTGGCGCTGCATCTCGGTCACGGGCTTCGCCCTATGAATAGCAACAAAGAAGCGTTTGCTTATGTGCAAGCACAACGCAAACGCTTCTTTGTTGCCATTCGCATGGCTCATTGGGGGCGTGTATCTTGAAACTCGAACAACTGCCTATATCTTCCGTTCTGAGCAAGCAGGGTCTTATGTGTTCCTTCTTCTGCAAGTTTTCCCTGCTCCAAAACGATTATTCGGTCGCAGTTTTTTATCGTCGAGAGCCTGTGAGCTATGATAATGCCTGTGCGCCCTTCTAATAGATGATCTAATGCTACCTGTACTTCCTGTTCGGACTTGGAATCCAGTGCCGAGGTGGCTTCATCCAGCAAAATGATTGGGGCATTTTTGAGAAATGCTCTTGCGATTGCAATTCTCTGCTTCTGTCCACCTGACAATTTAGATCCTCGCTCTCCTACCTCTGTATGGATTCCATCCGGCAGGCTTTCGATGAACTCTGTCAGAAACGCGTCATCGAGAGCCTTTCTGATTTCCTCGTCGGTCGCTTCCGGTCTGCCCATACGCACATTTTCATAGATTGTTGTATCAAATAAATAACAGTCCTGTGGCACATAAGAGAAGAACGAACGCATTGTGGGGATGCTGTATTGGTCACTTTCATGCCCGAAAATGCGGATGTTTCCGCTCTTCTTTGTTGCAAATTCCAACAACAGCTTATATAAGGTGGTCTTTCCGCCACCGCTTCCGCCAACAACAGCAAGCTTCTCTCCCTGTTTGATCTGAAGTGCAAAGTCTGTGAATAACGATTTGCCCTCTTCATATTCAAAGTTCAGATGATTGATTTCAATTGCATTTTCCACGCTGTAATCTGCTTTGGCCAGATCTTCTCTTTCCTGCTCCGGTACTGCATCTAAGAATGAAAATAGTCTGTCTGCTCCTACAATGTATTTTTGTAAGCCTGCATATTTCTGACTCAGTTCTCCAATCTGTGCACTGAGCTGCATCTGCATGGATGCAATGAAGATAACAGTCGGAATATCCACCAAACCCTTAAATGATAAAAATAATCCAATGGCTGTCACGCCTGCGAAAGACAAGAATCCCTGCAGGTCTGTAAACAGAAACAAAATCGATTTGCGTCTGATCAGCGAAACATTGTAGCGATAGATTTCCTCTGTCTTCTCCTCATACTGCTTCTGCAATAATCTATCCAAGCCGTACATTCTGGACACCATTGCACCCGACAGAGAATTGATAATTCCCTGTGCTGCCTTGCCTGTTGCTTCCTTGACTTGGTGCTCCTTCTTCTGGAGCGGTTTCACGCAGAGATTGATCATGACCAATCCCAGAAAACTGAACACCAGTGACAGTACGCCTAAGAGTGGATTCGCAATCACGACAATCACACCGATTGCCACCATCATGAACATGAGAGCAAATGGATTATACTGCCCAACCCCCGGATATGCCACAAGCTGAATCGCCGAATCAAAGTCAGAAGTCAGCCGATTGACCAGATCTCCCGAGTACGTTCCTTCTATATAAGATACAGGCAGATTCTGTGCCTTTTCAAACATGTCCTTCTTAATGACACCTGAAATCTTAGAATAAGTTGTGTAGATCGTTCCGAACGCAATCGGAAAGACGGTAAATCCAATGAGTTCTATCACCACAATCCTTATAATTGTTGAAATCAGTGTGGAATAAGAGCCGTCCACACATACTTCGGAAAATGATTTCATAATGTAAGAATCCATATATGCAAAAAACAAAGGAGAAAGGCTTCCGATGATAAATCCGGCATAAAATCTGAACCTGTATTGTCTGCAATAATTCCACATACGAAACAGGATGCCCACCGACTGCTTCAGCGTATAGGCACTTTCATGTTGTTCTTTATGCATTGCCGCCTTCCCCCTTTACTTGATTTTCATATAACGCACGATAGACGCCACCGCGTTCCATCAGTTCACTGTGGGTTCCCTGCTCCGCGATCTTTCCTTCATGCAGACAGATGATGCGATCCACATGATGAATCGCTGACAGGCGGTGTGCAATCATGATGGTCGTCTTTCCTTTTGTCAGATGGATCAGTGCTTCCTGCACCTGATATTCCGATTCTGTGTCGAGTGCCGAAGTCGGCTCATCCAATAAGACAAGCTCGGCATTTTTAAGGAGTGCCCTTGCAATACAGATTCTCTGGCGCTGACCACCGGAAAGCATGATTCCGCGTTCCCCAATCTCGGCATTTACATCCAGAAACTGTAAGCCAACTGCTGTCAGTACTTCTCTTGCTTCTGTTTCAGTCGCATCTGCACGACCCAACAGCACATTCGAAAGAATCGTACCCGGAAATAAGAATGCATCCTGACCCACATAAGCAATCTGTGCCCGCAGTGCATCCGTACTCCACAATCTACGTTCATTTCCATAGAAATAAATATCGCCGCCGGTCTGCTCGTAAAATCCGGCAAGCAGTTTCATGATCGTTGATTTTCCAGAACCGGAAGAACCGACAAGTGCCACCTGTTCTCCCTGTCTGATTTGAAAATCAACTCCATGAAGTATCTCGACCTCTTGATTATATCCAAAGAATACCTGTCTGAATTCCACCGGTAATTCTGCCTTTCTTTCCGTTACTGTTCCGCCCTGCGGCTCAATCTCAACATCCCAGATTTCAAAGATACGACTGGCAATTCCCATCGTATTATAAATATCACGAACCTGCCATGACAAGCCACCGACCGCATTGAATGCTCCTATTGCGATCATGATATAGGCAAGTAAACTTCCCAGAGTCAGCTGTCCGTCGATCACAAAATACGCACCAACTCCTGTGATACATAGCATCGGTGCAAAATTCATCAACATCTGCAATGGGTACAAAATGAATTCCATGCGAAATGACTTTACGTTTGCTTTTACTGCTTCATCAACCGCAGCCCCATACTTTCCTGAGACTTCCCTTTCCATTCCGAATGCTTTTGAAATAGAAAGTCCTCCAAGAAAATCCATGAATACCGCACCTACTTTACCTTCTGCCGCTGAACGCTTCTGTCCGAGTCCTGCAATCGGCTTGCCTGATTTGAATTGCAGGAATCCAACAATCGGAATGATACAGAAACTGATCAGTGATAACTTCCAGTTCATGATAAAGCAGACCACCATGCAGACTACAAATCTGACCAGATCCGATACTTCCCATGTCAAAAATGTATTAACAGCCTCTACCAGCGCATTCAAATCACCGTTGACACGTGATATGATGTCGCCTAATTTATTGTTATCCAGCCACCTCATGCTGGCACGGCTGATGTGTTCATAAGTATAAGTACGCATTCTCCGGATACAGATCTCGCTCAGATGGCTCACGCGGTAATTGACTTGATATCCTACCACTAATTTAATGATCTGAATACCGCAGAGAATGATCACGAGTCTGATGAAAAAATCCAGTTCCCGATTTGTAACACAGTCAAACATCCTGCCTGTGCAAATTGAAATTCCGGACTCTAATAACATTGATCCAATCAGCAAGAATACCGCGGTTATAAACCCCGGTATCGATGCTTTGTTAATATGTAAAAACCGTTTCAATACTTCCTCATACGGTTTCTGTTGTTTCTCGTCCATGACTCCCCGCTCCTGTAATTCTGTTGTCTATCATAGATTCATTTGCCCATATTCTATCATTTTGTCTCTGTCTGATCATGATTGTACAAAAATAACATACCCGGTTTGTCAGTTCAAGTTACATCTGTCATGTTTTTCTCCTGCATCTGCTCATTTTTCATATGCCGTCTCGATTTTTCATTTACAATCTCAAATTTTCCGTATACAGCCGCAATTAATCTTGTGCAGATTGTCGTTGCCGTTCGAGTATCATCTTCTCCTGAAACGATTTTAGTTCCTGATTGAATTTCTCTGCACTCTTTTGGTCATTGATCCACAACACCGCATTGACTGTAATATAGACAACTGCAATCGCTAAGATCAGTGCCAGACACAATTTCGGTTCAAAGATATTTCCAATCAACATATTCAGTCCAAATACCATAATTTCTATCAATAACAAATGCAGTATCTTTCTAAAAAATGCCTGTCTGACTGTCAATTCATGCTTCGAATATCCTACAAAGCCTAAGAGGGCAGACAGCAGTCCAAAAAGTGGTGGTGAAAAGAAAGCTTCGTAACCAAACTGCACGTCCGGCAAAAAAATCGCTCCTAATATGCCTTCCAGAATTGTAATACATGCCGTTATGATAAAAAAACTCATCATGAAATCAACCCATATTTCTTTACGCTTCATTGCTGCCACCTCCCATGATTATTTTCTTTAACACCTGTGCATACTGTCTGGAAATCATCAGTTTCTCACCATTTTTCATATGTGCTAAAAACCTTCCATTCAGTGCCGGACTAATACTGCCAAGCTGCATCAGATTCAAGACAATTGACTTAGAACACCTCACAAAATGATACGACGCATAAGCCTGTTCCACCTCGTAAAGACGAAGTTTTAATTCATAGACTTCCTTTTCCGTATAAGCAAATACCTTCTCGTCCACAGCTTCAAAGTAACACACATCTTCTAGGCGAAAACGGCTCATATGCTCTCCCGCCATGCCTGAAAGTTCTGTTCCTTTCGTCATTGCATAGGAGTAGATCTCCCTGATCTCCGGTGTCACTTCAACACATTCAATAACAACTTGTTCTGCTTCCTTTTGTGTGATTTTTCTGACAATCGTTTTCACGTGTATATTCCTCTCTATCTGTTCTAATCATTGACTCAATATTCTGCCTGTAAATTTAGTTCTCCCTCACCCTTCACATAATAATCGAAGAAATTGAGTACGACAGCATTAATTGTTTCAATACATTCTCTCGGATTCACTTTTCCCTCATCGGAGAAACCTGTACTTGCACTTAACACATTTGCAAGCGCCGGTGATACCATTGGCAGATCTGTAAAGTTCATATGATTTGTTCCATTGATGACGACTTCATGGAAGTCCTTCGCATGTTCACCAATGTAGAAATTCAAATAAGTAACTCCTGCTGTCTCTGGCAATTCCATTGCCTGATCATAGACCGCTCTTGAATTCACATCCAATATCGGAATCGGATATGGCTCTTCATTATACACATAAGCGCCATCTACAAAATCCGTATATTCACTGAACATCGTGCCTTCCAGATCGATCACTGCATCGATGTCATCACGCTCTCTTCCAAGTGCAACAGCGGTTGCTCCACCCATGGAATGTCCGAACAATCCGATCTTTTCTGTATCAATCAGTCTAAATGGACCTTCTTCTCCATTTTGGGCTTTTTCCAGAATCGTATCCAACACAAAATTCTCATCATCGGTACGCAGTTTCATCCATTCCCGGCTGAATTCATAGACTCTTTTCTCTCCCTCCGGGGTATCTTCGCCATTGTCCGCATAGACTTGATTCACAAATCCCACGTCTCCGATTGTAACCTTGCCACTTGTATCCATCACATAAGCAGCATGGTATGGGTGTGCGATACTGACTGCTACATATCCATTTGAAGCAAGATTCATACAGGTGGAAGTATTGCTTTCCAATACTCCGAATGCGCCATGTGAAAAGACTGCAAGCGGATACTTTCCTTCTTCCACAGGATACCATATTTTGATTGTGATAGCACGCTTTTCTCCTGTGTCTGTGAAAGTTTCTACACGACTTTCATCTACCCATGTATACTCTGCCGTTTCCACCTGATGAGTCCCTGTTACAGCCGGTTCCTTGTATTGCGGAAACAGAATTGCCACGAATAAAGCCGATGTATACAGCATCCCATTTCCAACTAGTTTCAGTATCTGTCTGCCACTCTTAAAAGGGTTCTCTTTTTTCTTTCTCCAGACCAGATATCCGACCAGTGCCTGGATACCAAGAATCAGAATCAGCATTCCATATCGTGCTGTTCCCTGAAGCACTCCGATCACCAGTAATAAAATCAGTAACACAACGCTGACTGTTCTGACGATCACCTTCTCCAGATCATGTCTGTCCTTTGTGGCTAACGACCAGATCATAAAAAATAACTCTACTGTAATTGCAATTCCTAATAATAAAATTCCCACGCTTCATTCCTCCGTTTCTTGATAATGCCACCTTATCACGCACTTTTTAAATTGCCAATACTTCTGCGGATGAGTTGCATTCTAAACGGATGAAATGCAAAATAACTGCTCTTCTTCAAACAAAAGCAGTTACTTAAACTATAAATTTCTATTTTACTAAGTCAACAAATTCTGCCTGTACGTACTCGCCCAGTGTCTCCGGATTCAGCAACACCTGTGCTCCTCTAATGCCTGCGCTGACAGCGATTTCTTCAAACAAGACTGCCGTCTCATCTATGAAAGTGGGGATTTTTTTCTTCATTCCAATCGGAGAGCAGCCACCTCTGATGTATCCGGTCACCCCAAGCAGTTCTTTCATCGGCAGCATCTCTACTTTCTTATCTCCTGCCGCCTTAGCTACCTTCTTCAGATCCAACTCTTCTGCCACCGGAATACAGCACACCAGATAGCCTTGTTTCTCTCCCTGTACAACAAGTGTCTTAAAGACCTGTTCCACAGGCTGTCCAAGCTGCTCTGCCACATGAACCCCTGACAGATCATTTTCATCCACTTCATATTCCATCGTCCGAAACGCAATCTCTGCTGTTTCTAACAGACGCATTACATTTGTTTTATCTGCTGCTTTTGCCTTGCCTTTCATACACCAACCTCCGAAATCCATACAATGTCTTTTTGCATTATGAATAAAAAAGTTAACTACTGGCGATATGGGCTTGGTGTGTTGTAATCAAATCCATGGACCGCAAGATTATTTGTGATATTGTTACTCATTTTCTTCGTCATAAACATTGCAATGAGTGCAGGCATCTTCATTGCTGCATCATAATATAGTTTCTTTGGAGAATCCTCTCCATGTTCTACATGACTGGTAAATTGATCAAATGCCGGAACGATCTTCTTCGCGCACATATGTTTCTCAAGTTCCTGTCCGTTGAGCATTGGTCCGATTCCAATCACAAATCCCCCTGCATAGTGCATGTTACATTCCAGACTGAATAATTCAAGTTGGTTCAGAGCAGATTCGTGTGTATGCATGTATGGCATACCACCATTGATCACACCATATAACTTCTGTCCATGACACTTCTCAGGCTGCTTCTGTAGTTCTTCTAATAGCAATGTAACTCTTGCCGGATAAGAATTCACATAGCATGGGCCTGCAATGACGATAGTATCTGCATGATCAAATGCATTCATGATATCGATTAGTTCTAGTTTGACATCAAAGAGGTCTATCATCTCCCCACCCAGTTTTTTCTGTAACCTTTTGCACAACATAGGACTGCTTCCTTGTTTTCTTGGGCTTGCATTGATATATAATATCTGATTATGCATGACAGATCACCTCCACTGCTTTGCCCATTACATTGTCTGCTGCACTGTCTATTTCTCCATCTGACATTGCTTCTTCAACCACCATTACTTCTCTATTTGTCATTATCTCTTTATTGGACTGAATGATAAATGTCTCCCCGCTGATATCCATGATCTTGATATTTTCAGAAACCAGTTTCCGAAAGTATTCCTCTTCCTTCTCGCTGCAGTCCTGTTTGACACCGACTACATACTGATATTTAAGATCACTACGCATACCTTTTACCATTTCTCCATGTGCCACATGATAATGTGTGTCACCAATTACACAAGTGCGGTCAATTACCGCCTTTACCACTGACGAATAAGAGCCAAATGTAATCGGCGTTACAACAACCATCGTTTCACTCTTAACAAGGATCCGCAGAATCGGCTCCATGTCATCTTTCTGACAGCACTTCCCGTACTCCTTTGTTGTACAATATCCACAACTATAGCAAGTCTTGATTGTAAGTCCTGCTGTTGATATGTAAGCAGTCTCTTTTCCTCTTTCCTGCAAATCGGCTTCCAACTTTCTACCAATTTTTTCACATGTTTCATCCACTAAAATCGCAATCATTTCTTTTCTTCCTCCGAATCATATCCTAAATTCATTGACTCCATTTTCTTTCAATTTCTCAGCGATCACTTTCAACTGAACATCCAATTTTATAATCGTCTGAATTGTAACTTTCACATCTTCATCACTGATGTTCGCAAAAAGTTGTTCCATAAATCTCTGACTGGGAAGATCATATTTCTCTGAAAGTTGTTCTGCTTTCTCCGTTGCTATAATTCTCTGCTTGCGCTTATCCGACTTATCCTGCACAAAACATACATAGCCTTCTCTTTCCAACTTCAAAAGCATCTGCTTTACATTCTGATGTGAACTTCCCATCACTTCAGATAATTCTCTCAGTGTCGGCGGCTGCTCAAATAGACCAATACAGATAATCGTAAAACATTGCTTCCAACTGATTTCCTCTATAAAACAATCTCCCGCTGCCTGGAACCGATTCACGAACTCACTCAACAATCCTGTCAGGAAAAAAGACCCCTCCATCTCACTTAAATCAAGATTCGCATACTGAATTTCACCTTTATACATATTCTCTCCACCAAATTCCTTAATCTATTTTTCATTACAACGCAAAACAGGTAACACATTACTATAATAAGTAATATATTACCTGTTAAAAACTTTGTCAAGTATATTTAAAATCATTTTAAATCGTACTTATACAATGGCTTTAAATGCCTCTTCCAAATCTTCTATAATGTCTGCAATATTCTCTGTTCCTATGGACAGGCGAATGGTATTCGGCTTGATTCCCTGCTCTGCAAGTTCTGCTTCGTTCAACTGTGAATGTGTTGTTGAAGCCGGATGAATCACTAATGATTTCACATCTGCTACGTTTGCAAGCAATGAAAATAACTCCAGATGGTCAATAAACTCCTTTGCTTTTTCCGCATCCCCTTTGATTTCAAATGTGAAGATCGAACCTCCGCCATTCGGAAAATACTTCCCGCATCACTCAATCCAAATCTCGCTGCTGCATGCTCACTGTTATGAAATACATAAGAAGATGTCGTGTCTAATACGCAAACAAGATCTCTGGCTATAGTCTGAAACTATGGCTCTGTAATTTCTTGTTGATAATAATACTCCCCTATAAATTGCAGAACTGTAGGGTTGAACTCTTTGTCATCGGAGTAGAGATAGTAACAGCAATCTCTGTCTGAAAGTACAATACATGGACCTCTTCCTCTATAATTATATTCTGTTTGAACCGACTCACGGCATGCATGCGGAAATTCTAAGCTGGCGTCCGCCAGTATGAGCTCAAATTGACTTGCATTTAACTTGAGTGTTCCCTGACCAAGAGGAATAAATCCCTTGGCATTCGCTAAGGCTTCCACTCTCACAGAATACTCTTTTTCAACATTTTTAACGTCGTCATTTTGAAGTTTATGCTCAATCTGCCGTCTTTCCCATTCATACCAATCCGGAATATGAATACTCTGTCTGCCCATCGCTTGATTTTTCTGCTTCTCTGACAATTCCTCTGACTGATTGTGCTTATCTGCTTCGCTAACCAACTGTCCATACTCGCTCATAGTCCACACAGTCCCACAAGCATTGCACCTCAGCTGACTTCCGTTACTTTCCATCTCGAAAGACTTTCCACACTTCCTGCACATAAACAAAACCTGATGTAGTCCTTCTGCTCGTTTGGAATCTCGAATTGAAATCTTCTGCTCTGACTGCCATGCATATTCATCGTATGCCATCTTCTCTTCTATCCGTTCTTGTATCTCATCTTCCTCTGCCACCACCAGCTGTTCCTTGGTATAAATGCATTCCAGCGTTGCTTCCATCTTCGTCTTTCTTGTATGTTCTTCATCCCAAAATGGATTGGCAAGATAGCTCCCATGGGCTGACAACGTTACAACCGGAACTCCCATGATCTTCGCAAGTTTCCCAAGATTCTGAGGAATATATGCAGTCGTTCCAACATTAGAATGTCTGGACTCCGGAAATATTACCACTGACTGACCACCTGCAAGAGCCAGTCTGATATTCTTCACCACGGAATAATCAGATACATATCTCCGCTTACCGATACACCCAATTCCACGATAGAGCCACTCCCCAAATGCTGCAAAGCCCTCCATATCAGACACATAATTTGCCCGATGCGGAAATAATGCCAGCGGTGCAATATAATAATCTGAGAATCCCTGGTGCGTTGAAATCACAAGAAACGGAGGTTTGATTCCCTTCATATTCTTCCGCCTGATTTTCAGTCTAAATCTTCTCGTCATCAGAAACGAAGCGCCCCAGACCAATGGTAGCAAAAACGGATACTGCTTCACCGGCTTTTTCGCCATATCAAATGGAGTCTGATCCTTTGTACGATTATTCAACATCTTCTCATCCCTTTTATTACCCATATAAATAAGAGAAAAGGGCAGTTACCTGCCCCTGTGTTTCTCTTTTCTTTTCTGTTGTTTCAGTTCAAACTGCAACTCTTTTTCAGCTTCGCGTTCTTCTCGCGAGCGAACTTTTCGTTCCCGTTTTCCCTGTTCCTGTTGAAGTTTCAGAGCCTGTTGTGACTTCGTTCCGATTCCGACCGCTTCGACCTGCTTCTTGGCATCTCGCTGCAGACGTTTCGGGTTCACATGCTCTTTCACCTCTCTCTGAGAATCAACAGGTGGACTAAACCTCAGTCTGTCATAATTTCGGATCAAGAATTCCTTGACTTCATAATCCTTCGGCTCTGCCCCAAACGTTGCTTTGGAAGCAGTTAATTTACCACCGGATTCCCGTTCAAAGACTCCGATCCAGAACGGATCATCGAATAATACCGACAGTCTCACCATCGTTTTATCCATGTCTATTCCCTCCTTTGTGTTGATTTAAACGCAAAGAATGGACAACCAAGGAGGCAGGTTACTGATATCCGTATCAACTGCGGATACTCCCGGACTACCTACCGGGACGTGTTTTTATCTTCGCTTCAAACATTATAGGTCATTATTTCCAATCTTTCAACCAGAATATAATTAAAAACATCTATAAAAATAACAAAAAGATTCTCGGTACCAGCATTGCTACAGCAACTGCATAGACGAGATCCAGCCAAAATACAGAACCAAAAGCACCTACATAGATCAACCCAATAAACGGTGCCACAAGAATCTTTGCAATGATCGGAACATCTGGATTCTTAAGTACACTTTGATAAAGCGCCTGTGCATCTCCCGTGCTCGGAAATGCATGCATCAGGATTGATACTCCAACCCAAAATAAGATTACATTGACAACTGATACAATTCCGCTAATCTGGTTGCTCACTCCTTCAAAATAAAGAATTTCAAGTGAAGCCGGAGTTACAATAAGCATTCCCAGTAATGTATTGACAAAGAATGGTCCCATCGCCGTCAAAAAGTTCTTCATCGGACTGGTGGTTGCTTCATGAATCACATATCCACATGGATTCTTACATTGAAAATATTTCACCTCGTATACCGGCACTTTACACCATCTGCAAAATAGTTGATGCGCCAGTTCATGCACAATAACTCCCGGAAATGTGATGATTGATATTACAAACCCTGGTATGATCATATCTATTTTCTCCCCCTTATATTCCTATATAGTACTCTTCTAATGTACATTCACCATCTATAAATCTCTGTAGTTTTTCATCAAACTCGTATCCCTCAGCCTCAAGATCCTCCTTCAATGAAACTGCGGCATCCACATCTCCATTTGCTACAAGTGCAATAATATAAGTATCCGCAACGTAATATTCCTCCGGATTCAAATCATAGGCAGTCTCAGCAAATGATAGACCCTTTTCCAAATTGCCCTCTAACAGTTCAACCACAGCCAGGCTCCTGATAACTGTCGGAGACTCCTTGTCTTCGTCATATGCCTGTTCCAATAAGCTGCGGGCATTCACAAGATCTCCTGCTCTGCGGTAAGAATTGGATGCTTGTGCTGCTGCATCCGTATAAGTTGGATCCATTTCATAACAAGTTTCAAAATATTCACATCGCTCCGAATCATCCAATGCTGTATAGCCCATATAGTAATATAAGGTTGCAGCATCATAGCTCGGATCATTTTCTAACATCTTTAACTGTTCAATGATTTCCTCGCTGATCTGCTCACTCAAAGTCAGGCTGCCGCTTGTACTCTCATCTGATGTTTCCGCTGCTTCAATTTGTTCCGCCATCATGGCATCGTATGCATCATAAGCATTATAATAGCGATCCAATTCTTCAGAATATGCCATTAGTTTGTCATACTCTGTATCCGATACCTCTGTGTTCACTAGATAATTATTGAATATATAGGTTGCATAATCATAATAGCCATGTTCCATTGCAACATCGACCATCTTGATTGCTACTTTGGTCGACGTTGGATTTTTCTCAAGAATCTCATTCATATCATTTAAAGTCGAATAAATATATCCCTGATCTGCTTTCTTCTCTGCACCTTCAATGGCTCTATAGTTCTTCAGATTAGCCGGAAAACTGCTGAAAGAAATCAGCAATAATAACAAGATTCCACCTGCCACGAAGTAAATCCATTTGGGAATCGGATAATGGATCAACTCTTCCCGACACTGTTTGCAAAGAACCGACTCCGGATTATCGCTCTTATCCACGAGCCTGGTCTGGCACCTCTTGCAATATTCATAACCATAATAATCTGCTGTCGTCTCCTGTTCTGCCGTTGTCTGCCCTATTGTCTGTTCCTGTCTCGGTCCCGCCTCTGTCTGCATGGACGCGGCCTTCCCACAATTCATGCAGAATCTCGCGCCCTCTTTGAGTTCTGCTCCACACTCACTACATATCATCATTCTGTCTCCCACTTTGAGATTTTATCTAATAATTGTAAATGACATAAGCGTATTATACTGGATATTAATTACATCTACAACCCAAAAATGGTTCCCGCTTTCAGCGCAGGAACCATTTGATTAACTATCTTCTGAGAATCAATATCTGACTTGGATAGCCAAATTCTTCTATCAATTTACCTTCTTTAAATCCCTGCTTCTTATAAAATGCACGTGCTGCCACTCCTCTCGGATCATTTTCCCGATAGGTCGTCACAACAATTCGTCTGTTCGGATCAGCCTCGTTAAGCATGACCTGATACATCTTAGTCGCAATTTGCTCCCTCTGATGTTCCGGTGTCGTTGCCAAGAAGCAGATCATATTATACTCTTTCGAAAATAAGAGCACACCCACAATCTCTCCGTCTTTCTTTGCACAGATTGCAGTGTGATGTCCCATGAAATCAAGAACCGTATCTCTATGCGCTTTCATTGCTTCCTCAGTTTCCATTCCGGGAAATTGATCACGCACCTGATCCACCAATCTCATCCATGAATCTATATCATCCTTTGTCCCAAAACAAATTTCCATCCGCATCACCCGTTAATCTCATAATTTTAATCTCATTATTTATGTAAAAATATATTTCTATCATACCCTGTTAACAAAAAATAAACAACTTGAATTCCCCCTATAATTAATCACATAAATTTCAAGTTGGCAATGAGCCATGCGAATAATGGCAAAAAGGTATTTACGTTGTGCTTGCACATAAGAAAATACCTTTTTGTTATTATTCATAGGGCGAAGCCCGTGACCGAGATGCAGCGCCAGCGGAATCGAGGTGC
>CAZWXS010000057.1:0-13756 GCA_964638005.1 uncultured Lachnospiraceae bacterium | reverse complement strand
CGTAGCCCAGTATTTACAAGGGCTACGCCGATTTTGCTTCAAAACTTGAGATATTTATAGTATAACACACTTTTCACAAAAATGTCAGTGAGAGTTTTCTCCCACTGACATTTTTTCGCTCTAAAGAGCCGCATTACTATAGGTATCTGTCAAGAATCTTGGTAAAAGTGCCATAGAAAGCACCTTTGATATTGAGAGATGCCTTTTTAGATGATAAACATTACTGCCAGAAAGGATAGAACATTTACGATATACCCATAGTAATACATCCCATTCTTTACCCCACAGTTTATAACTCCCTCATTTCCGAAGGTCATACTAACATATATTTTGTAGAAATATGTCGGTTTTGTAATTTTTTGTTTTTTCAGTGAAATTATTTTATTTATATTACACATATGTTACCTGTCATAATGTTTGTCTTTACCATCTTTCTTTTATCACTGCTGATTGGCAATTTTACACCGTTGATCATTTGAATCTCTTCATAACAGTATCTCTCGATATGCATTTTATTGATCAGAAAGGAATGGTGTATTCGAACAAATCTTGACGATAACTCCTGAATATATTCTTCTACGATATTTAGAGTATTATAAAACAATATTTCTTCACCGTTTTGACAATACAGCCTAATCTTCCTTCTTTCACTCTGAAAATACAAAATACTGCTCATCGGGATCTGATAATAAAAGCGGTTGCTGCAAAATCGAAATACCTCATCCTGCTTCTTGATCCGGGTACATGCCTCACGAAATATCCTATGAAACTGCTCCCATTCTATAGGCTTCTTAAGATAGGAAAAGGGATGCACTTCAAATGTATCATAAGCAAGTGCAGCCGTATCGGCCATGAATATAATCAGGCAATGCGGATTCATCTTCTCGATTTGCCTTGCCGTCTCTATTTCCTTCCGATCCAAAATTCCCATAAATACAATATCAAAGCCTCCTCTTGATTCCATATCCCATAACATCGCGTCCATCATCTGATAACAGCTGCTTTGAACACTCACGTTCTGCCGTGTTCCCTCGACAGCAGCTCTTTGCTCTATTTCCTTTACCAAATCAAGCTCTGCATCACATATTGCCACATTCAACATACTCCTATTCCCCCCTATATCATTATATTTTTCCTATTATAATATAAATTATAGAAAAATGTGGGAATTACAAATAATAAATGTAACCTTTTTACAATTACAGATTTTCCTATATCTTTTCGTATTGTTCTTTTAGACTAAAACAAGTATAATGAGAGGAAACTATTTATAAAACAGGTGAGGATGATATTTATGGAAGATAACAATCATGTAGAAAATAATGATAGTAAAGAAAAAAAAGAAAAGAAGACTCTGTCTATTACCATTCCGGCAATCATACTTTATTCCACTGCCTTGATTGCAATTATGTTCGGTGTATTCTGGGGTGTTGAAAAGATTCTGTCTCGGAGTCCTGAAGCACCATCGCCTGCCGCAGATGCGGCTGTTGAGACTGAAACCACCCAACCGACTACTGAGGCTGCAACTGAAGCGGCTCCTTCTTCTACAGAAATTACAACTGCAGAAACTCCCGTTGAGACTGAAGAAGAGGAAGAAGACTGGATTGATGTTTCTACGATCATGACCGGTGAAGATAACACCATTGACTACACAGCAGTCTTTTATGAACCAAATAAGAGAAATGCAAAATTGACTTGGCAGGATACTGTATTTTCCAAGCTTGAAAATATCAAGGATCCTTCTGCCGCAGCAATCAATTCTTATACCTTGACCAGAAAATGGGCAACAAGAGAAGACGGCAAGAAAATGGAGTTTGAAGTATATTCAAATCCCGATACCGATCAGGTTGAAAAAATCACCGCCATCGAACACTGCGGAGATTATCTCGAGATACTGGATTACTACTATGATAATGGCAAAATCAACTATATTGCCCAGCATCAGACCATTATAAATACTCCAATTGATATCGCATCTGCAGACGTCATCGGCAGATATTATTTCAATAACGATACCATGGTGAAGTTCTCGGCTGTGGAAGATCAGACCGCTTATGAATATCAAGTGTCCAGGCTCAATGAATACAGCAGCGGTGCAATCAATCAGTATGATTATCTGGAAGATACCATGATCAACTGGGCATATATCACCTATAAGGTGGTTTCTGCTCTCCCGGAAACAGAATATATCGAAGGCTATGTATTTGATGTATTCAACTCCGCCATGGCTGATGCAGAAGTTTCCTTGCTCTCCTCAACCACCGGAAATACCATTATGACAACAAAAACTAACGGCGATGGTCTTTATTCATTTGTTACACCGGTTAATAACCAGGAAGCCTATACCATTCAGATTAAGAAATCGACATTGGACAATGTGAGTATCTACGACATTACCGCCGGTTCAGGTTCCTCCACATACTTTGCGAAACCGGTCTTCATGTCCTATACACAGGATGGTGCTATCTACAATGTACAGGTCTCTCTCAGGGATGCTTCTGCGAATGGCAAAGGAATGGATGGTGCAGCTCTTAAGATACGAGCAGGGCTTGATAATAAGAAGGGGGATATCGTTGCTGCGGGAACAGCTGACAGTCTCGGTAACGCAGTGGTTGTACTGCCTGCCGGAACCTATACCGGGGAGTTATCAAAGACCGGTTACGAAACATCGTATTTTCCGATCATTGTTGAAATGAACCAAACGACAGCTTACGGCTATACCGTTCCGGATCTGTCGGATGATGAATATCGATTTGTTGTTTCATGGAATACTTCTCCTCTTGACTTAGAGGCGCTCCTGTTTGCTGATTCCTCTACGGAAACAGCCAGATCTTCCATCGACAGTACAGACAATACGGCTGCCGAAGTGATTTCTCTGAATAAACCGGGAACCGGCACACATCGCTTCTTCTTGTATGATTACACGAATTGTACCGGCGGAGATGTGATGAGTTATGCAATGTCTACTGCAAATACGCTTGTAACTGTATTTGGTTCAGACGGTTATCTTGGTTCCTTCTCTGCTCCGGTCGGACATGGAGGTGTTGTATGGGATGTATGTCGTCTGCAAGGAAACAAACTGACTTCTATTGGCGATTACTATACCGTCTTCCAACCGGACTCTTATTGGACCACAAAATAAATTAAGTATTCTTTGTGATGATGCTGTCGATTAAATCGGCAGCATTTTCACATGCATCTATACTGTTTTCCAGAGATTCAAATATCATAGTCCACGCCAGTTGTTCTCCCGGCGCAATATCTTCCACAAATAGGCTCCTCACAGATTCTGCATGCAGACGATCTCCGGCATTTTCAATTGTATTGATTTCAACAACATATCCATGTATTTCTTTGGATTTTTTAAAATTAGAAAACTCTTCTAATAACTGATTAAAAACCTTGCATGCATCTGCAATCAGTTTTGAGAATTCCGTTGCCTGCGGCCGAATCTTTGTAATATTGAACATATAAATCTTCTGCATGACATCTTCCACGGAATCTACAATATTATCAAGTTCCTGTGACAGCAGGGATATATCCTCTCTTTCGATAGGCGGCATAAATTCATGTGCAAGGGAACGGCATAAAACATGCTTTTTCAGATCTGCATCGTTCTCATACCGATGCATGATCTCCGTGTAATTACCAAGTTGATTCTTGTCAAATGTCCGTAATGCTTCATGCAGATAATCTGCTGCCTGATCGGCAATTTTTCCGACCTCACAAAAGTTCCCAAAATAGTCAAATTCTTTCTTTCGTCTTAACATTCCCATCTTATGATCTCCTTAAAATATATACATAAAAATCTTTGCAGTGACATATCCTAATACCCCACAACCCGGAAACGTAAATATCCAAGCAAGAGTCATTTCCTTTACAATCTTCCAATTAACTGCCGACAATCTCTTGGAAGCTCCCACACCCATAATGGCTGTCGTCTTGGTATGCGTCGTACTGACCGGAATTCCTGTCAACGAAGACAGCAGTAAACATCCTGCAGCACCAAGATCTGCCGAAAAACCTTGATATGTATCGAGATGCACCATATCCAGACCAACTGATTTGATGATTCGATAGCCTCCGATAGAGGTTCCGAGTGCCATGACAGCCGAGCACAATACCATCAGCCATATCGGAATGATAAAATCATTAGCTGTACTGTTGCCGTTGACCAGAAAAATCCCGAGAAGAAATACACTCATAAATTTCTGCCCATCCTGTGCACCATGCATGAAAGCCATACTTGCTCCGCCTGCAATCTGCGCTTTGCGGAAGAATACATTTGCCTTATGGCGATCCATCCCTCTGCATACAAATTCAATGATACGTGCAAAGATAAATCCCGAGAAGAATCCAAGCACTGTTGATAAGAGCAGTCCATATAACACTTTCACCCATTCGGCAGGATTGATGCCTTCCATATTACCGTGAAGTGCAATTGCTGCTCCGCTCAGGCCTGCAATCAATGCATGGCTCTCACTGGTTGGAATCCCGAATTTCCATGCCGCCGTAGCCCACAATACAATGGCAAATAGCGCTGCACACAATGCAATGGTCGCATCACCCGCATTGCCGCCGAAATCTACCATGTTGTAGATGGTCATCGCAACCTTGGAATTGATTGTAGTCATGACAAGAACGCCCAGAAAGTTGAAAATAGCTGCCATAAAAATAGCACTCGATGCTTTCATGGATCTTGTGGATACACATGTTGCGATTGCATTTGGTGCATCCGTCCAGCCATTTACCAAAATGACACCCAGCGTTAATATCACAGTAACCATCAGCAAGGGATTATTGCTCACTTGAGAGATAAAATCCGAAAAACTGATTATCATATGCTCACCTGAATACATGCAATCATGTATCCCCTTCCGAAAACTCGTACTGTTTCATTATATTGAATTTTTGTCGTATTGTATATAAAGATTCCGCTAAGAAATGTATCTTTTGAATGGTTCAGAAGTTTAGACTTTCTCTTTGTTTCGTTTGATAATCTTGAGCCTGGTGAATTCCTCTCTTTCTTTTTCTTCCAGCGCAGACTGAATATCCGTACACAGCTTTGTATATGTCGGAATCGTGATATTCTGTAATGCATTTGCTCTTTTCTGCGTCTTCTTAATATTTGATGCAAGCCGGTATGCCGAGTTCTCTACCGAAGAGAGACGAACGGTCAATTTCTTTACCTTATCAAATGCGACTCTTGCTTCATCAAGAGAATCTCTGGTGCTGTAAAAAGCAAAAGTCGGCCTTAACTCAGTATTTCCGATCTGGGCAAGCGGTATTTCAGTACCCATGACACTTCTGGTCTTAACAGCAATGGAATCCTCCACCGGCATCGCTTCTGCAATTTCCTGCACATAATCGATTCCAAGCTCAATATTCGCTTCCTGCAGAGCACGATAAGCCTGTGTAAAGGTCGTGTCGATCTCAGACTGGATTCCCTTTGCCTCATCAATCAAAGAAGTCAGTTCAGAAATCAATATATTTCGTTTTTTATCCATCAGTTCATAACCCTGCTTTGCAAGCCGCAGGGAATTTTTCATAATGATCAGATTGCCCTTAGTGGGAAATGTATTCAGGTTCATATCGCTTCACCTCTATTTAACAGGTTCCTCTTGTTTCATGGAAGTCTCCTTGTATCTGACTGCCAATATCTTGGTATCGATACGATCCAGTTCTTCCTTCGGTAATAATCCAAGCAGTTCCCATGCCAGGTCCAGAGTCTGTGCGATGGTTCTATTATCTACCGTACCCTGTCCGATGAATCTTGCTTCAAATTCTTTACCAAACATAATATATTTTTTGTCGATCGGAGACAACTCATCCTCACCGATGACAGATGCCAGTGCTTTTGCATCGCCGACCTTGGCATATGATGCATACAACTGGTTTGCTACATCCTGATGGTCATCCCTTGTAAATCCTTCACCGATACCATCCTTCATCAAACGTGATAACGACGGCAATACACTGATTGGCGGATATACACCCTGTCCATGCAGGGAACGATCCAATACGATCTGGCCTTCTGTGATATACCCTGTCAAATCGGGAATCGGATGTGTGATATCATCATTCGGCATAGTCAAAATCGGAATCTGTGTAACGGAACCCTTTGCATTCTTAACGATTCCGGCTCTTTCATAGATCATGGCAAGCTCTGAATACAGATATCCCGGATAACCCTTTCTGCTCGGAATCTCACCTTTTGAGGAAGATACCTCTCTCATTGCCTCTGCAAATGAAGTCATATCCGTCAATATAACAAGAATGTGCATATTCTGCTCAAAAGCCAGATACTCTGCAACCGTAAGCGCTACCTTCGGTGTAATCAGTCTTTCTACCACAGGATCATTTGCCAGATTTAAGAACATACAGACATGATCCGATACACCGCCCTCTTCAAAGACACGCTGAAAATAATCTGCCACATCATGTTTTACACCCATTGCCGCAAATACGATGGCGAACTTCTCATCCGTATCGTCACCCAAAGACGCCTGATTTACAATCTGTGCCGCCAGTTCGTCATGGGGCAGTCCGTTTCCGGAAAAGATGGGCAGTTTCTGTCCGCGAATCAACGTCGTCAATCCGTCAATTGCCGAAATCCCTGTTCGAATATAGTTACGGGGATACTCTCTCATTGTCGGATTTAACGGCAGCCCGTTGATATCCTTCCTGACCTCCGCAGTGATCTCTCCGAGTCCGTCTATCGGCACTCCGATACCATTAAAGGTACGTCCCAGGACCTCCGGTGACAATGCAATTTCCATCGGATGCCCTGTCAGTCTTGTGTGGGTATTCTTAAGAGACATATTATCCGTTCCCTCAAATACCTGTATGACTGCTTTGTCCTCATAACACTCTATGATTCTTCCGAGTTTTCTCTCTTTTCCTTCTACGAGAATCTCAACAATCTCATCAAATGCTGCATCCTTGACTCCTTCTAATACTACAAGGGGACCATTGATTTCATTTAATCCTATATAATGAATTGACATCTGTCCTTCCCCCTTTACTGATTCTTCTTTAGTACATTATCATAAAAAGCATCGATATCTGTCATATACCTGTCGAACATCCCAAGTTCCTTATTCGGTACATCATATTTAATGGAAATAACCCTGTCGAAAATGTTATCTTCCTTCAAGATGGACATCGGCATACCCATTGCAATCAACTTTCTTGATTTATCATACAGATAAAGGATTGTCTCCATCATCTTCAATTGCTTGTTCATCGGAACACTTGTATCCTCAGCATGAAATGCATTCTGCTGTAGAAATCCGATACGGATGACCTTGGATATTTCCATAATCAATTTCTGATCATCCGGTAATACATCCGAACCGATCAGTTTGACAATCTCCATCAGATTACTCTCTTGATTAAGCAATGTGATCATTCTGGCTCTCAGGCTCATGAAATCCGGAGAAACATTCTTCTGGTACCACGGAGTCAAATCTGACAGGTATTCACTATAGCTTGTCAGCCAGTTGATGGCAGGAAAATGTCTCGCATAGGCAAGGGATTTGTCCAGTCCCAAAAAGCATCGCACAAATCTCTTTGTATTCTGTGTGACCGGCTCTGAAAAGTCTCCGCCTTGTGGTGACACCGCACCGATGATAGATACGGAACCCTCTGTATGATTCAGATTCTCCGTCATGCCTGCCCTTTCATAAAAGCCTGACAATCTGGATGCCAGATAAGCAGGAAAACCCTCTTCTGCCGGCATTTCCTCCAAACGTCCCGACAATTCGCGAAGTGCTTCTGCCCAACGCGAAGTCGAGTCTGCCATAATCGCTACATCATATCCCATATCTCGATAATACTCTGCAAGCGTAATACCTGTATATATAGAAGCTTCTCTTGCTGCCACAGGCATATTGGATGTATTTGCAATCAATGTTGTCCTTGCCATCAGCTTATTGCCTGTCTTTGGATCTTCGAGCTTCGAGAAATCCTCCAATACCTCGGTCATCTCATTTCCACGCTCACCACATCCGATGTATATGATGATGTCCGCATCCGACCACTTGGCGATCTGATGCTGTGTCATCGTCTTCCCGGTTCCGAAACCTCCCGGAATGGCGGCTGTTCCACCCTTCGCAATCGGAAACAGTGTATCCAATATCCTCTGTCCCGTGAGTAACGGTATCGTAGTCGTATGACGCTTCTCCACAGGTCTTGTGACACGTATCGGCCATCTCTGTGCCAGTTTCAGTTCATAGGTCTCTCCCTGATCCGTCTCAAGAACGGCAACCGTATCTGTTACTGTATATTGTCCGTCGGATACAACACTTTTGACTATACCGGATACATATGGCGGCACCATAGACTTATGCAGCACTGACGCCGTCTCCGGAACCTCCGCTATGATCGTACCACCGGCAACTCTCTCACCTACGGATATCGTCATATGAACATCCCATTTTCTCTCCGTATCCAATGCATCTGCACTGATACCGCGGCTGATATAGATACCGGAAGCCTTTGCAATTTCAGTAAGCGGTCTCTCAATACCGTCAAAAATATTATCGATGATTCCCGGTCCCAGTGTGACAGAAATCGCAGAACCCGTCGCAACAACTTCTTCTCCCGGTTTTAATCCGCTTGTTTCCTCATATACCTGAATGGTCGTCGTCTCTGTTGTAAGACCTATGACCTCACCAACCAAACGTTCCTTGCTGACATAGACCATCTCTGCCATCTTAAAACCGGTATTCCCTTTTAGATAAATAACCGGACCGTTAATTCCGTAAATAGTCCCTGTTCTTTCCATAATTAACGTCCTCCTTGGAAGACGAACTTGTCACGTTCTTCTCTCAGCATCGTCTCAAATGAATTGTCTATCAATATCTTACCGGAATTGGTAATCGCACGTGTTCCACCTATAAAAGAATATTCACTGACCGTAAGCCTGCAGCCGGTTGCCTGTTCCATGGCATCCTTCTCTCCGGCATCCTTTGGATCAATATAAATGATCATCTCTTCATCCCCTGCAAATTCCTTTGCTGCTTTGATCTGAGATATCAGCAATTCCTTATATGCCTTTGTTTTGATATACTCATTCAACAGCTGTTCGACCTCATCAAACAACTTCTGTTCAAGCTCTTCCTGCTTATCTGATAATTCCTTGCGAATCAAAATCTGTTCCGCAGAAACCTCTTTATTGATGATCCTCTTCATGTTCTCCTTTTCGGCATCAATCTGCAGCTCAGCCTCCTGCTTTTTGTCTTCCTTATATTCTTCCAGCATTTTATCTGCCGCAGCGTGATACTCATCCACCATTGCATATGCCTGTTTTCTTGCATTCATCATGGTCTCATCCAGAAAATACTGCATCTTTTCTTCGGTCGTCATACTCTTTCACCTTCTTTACTGCTTTTATAGCTTAAGTCCGATTGCTTCACTGACATAGGATGTGATAAAATCCGGACTTCGTCCGGTACCATGCCGATCAGGTATTTCTATAATCAAAGGCATCTTTCTGTTCAGACGCACATCATCAATGATATCCGGAAATTCCTTACCGAACTTCTCTGTCAGTAAAATGATACCTATGCTTTTGTCCGCAATCGCACGATCCAGCTCTTCCTTCAGCTCCGATCGTTCATGAACGACTGCGCCTTCTATCCCTGCAAGGCGCATGCCTGTGTAGGTATCTATATTGTCACTGATTAAGTACATTTTCATAAAAATATCTCCCTTGTGATTACAGCTTTCCTAGAATCATAAATGAGATAATCAATCCATAGAGAGCGATACCTTCTGCCAGACCTACAAATATCAAAGACTTACCAAGGATACTCTGATCCTCACTGATTGCACCGAGCGCCGCACTGGCTGCCGAAGCAACGGCAATACCGCCGCCCATACAGGAAAGTCCTGTTGCAACTGCCGCACCGATATATCCGAGTCCCGTTGCCAGTCCTGCTGCCGCCTCTGTCGTTTCTACCGCATAAGCGGTATTGAACATCAATACATTTGCAATCAATAGGGTCGAAAAAAAGAAAAATGCGTTGATCCCTATTGTTGTCTTATACCTTCCCTTGCTCTGCTCTCCTAAGAGAAATGCTCCAAACGGAACTACAATACTTAAAACCAATGCCACTGCTAATGTAACCTTTACTATCATTGTCATAACTATGACCTCCTTTTTATAATCCTTTGTCTTATTCTTTATTTACCGCCCGAAATGGCTTAAAAGCATGTCCCGTACCTCTGTAGAACCGGCTGAACATCTCATAGAATTCCAGTCTCAGTACCTGAATTCCCACAATCAACCCTTCCATACCGCATACAAAAATATTTCCGATGATCAATACAGCTATATTTGCATTTCCTTCATCCGCCCCCGCAAGCATCAGTACGACCTCCATCATGGCGGCATGACTGACCGCAAAGGCTCCGACACGCACAAAGGAAAGTGTGTTGGAAAAATAACTGAGCAGCAACTCAAACAATTCAAAAAATGTCTGTGTAATATACATGCCTACACCCTCCGGCATAAGCTTTGCCTTCTTCTTGATTGCATTCATGATCGGCTCCTTTAATGCAATCGCAAGCAGCGGAATACCGAACATAACAACCAGTACAATTCCTCCCGGCAGGCTGTGTCCCGTCATAAAGAGAACTACCACTGCAACAATCGATCCAAAAAATACAAAACCTGCAAGTCCGTTTGTATCAAACACACCTTTTTCCAGATTCTTTGATTTATAAGAATTGATCATATTGAAGATCATTGTCAACAAGATGATTCCCATACCAAATGCAACCGTTACGATGAAAATATAGTTCAGCTTTCCGACAAACGGCACATCTGCCATCTTGTCCAACGGCCGTATCCACAATGGTTCGATGATATCCTCAAAACCGAATATACTTCCGAACAGAAATCCGAATATCGTAGAAAAGATACCGCATGTTCCGACAATGGCTGCAAGATCCATTTTCTTAAATCTGTAAAGCAGCATACCTCCTACAAATAAACATATACCTTGTCCTACATCACCAAACATCACACCGAAGATAAACGCATAGGTCAATGCTACAAACACTGTCGGATCCAACTCATCATATGCAGGCAGCCCGTACATTCGGATGTACATCTCAAACGGCTTGAATATCTTAGGATTCTTAAGCTGCGTGGGCGGTGTCGAAAATATATTTGAATGTTCATCCTCTACAAAGCAGGTAATCTGCTTATCCTGCTGCAGATCCTTTCCCAGCTTCGCTTCATCGCCTTCTGCAATCCATCCGCACAGGATAAAGTAAGTCTTTTCCCCTCGATCCGTACATGCAGCCAACTTTCTGACATCAAAATTATTAGTATAGATGGTCAGTCTTTCCTTTGCAAGAAACAGTTTTGGCGCAATCTCTTCCAGCAGCTGTTTCTTTTTCTGCATCATCTTCTCTATTTCCTGATCCAACTCTGCTATTTTCTGTTCCAGACCTACACAGGCCTCTTCCGTGGTACCTTCATATTCATCCGGAATATAGATTCTTTCGAAATGCAAGGACGTAAATACCACGTCTACCTTATCTGCAGCTTCCTTCGTTGCAAAATAAACGCCCCATACATATTCCATATCATCGTGACAATTTAGAAATATCGCTTTTGTACTGTCATAAACAGTCTTGGTAAACTTCGTATAATACTCTTTCGGAAACTTACCAAATCTGTATTTGATAAAATTGAAATCCAGTATCTGTGACACATCAAACTGAAGCGCCCGAAACGGCTGTATCTTTTTAAGAGACTCATTTGCCGCCGCTCTGCTTTCCTCGAGAGAATCAATCTTCTCCTGAATGGAAGCAACCGCTGACTCTGCCTTATCCACGATCTTAATGGCCTCTTTGATCCGGATATCCTCCTGCAGCTTCTCCGCCGGCTCCTGTATCTGTGCCGCAATCTCTTCACACTTATGGAGTCTGCCTTCATATGGATTGATCTCTGTAAACGGTTTGATGTCATGTACGGTTTTTAGTTCTGACATTGCATTTTCAATCTGAATGTCATACTTTTGAAAGTAATTCTGTACAACCCGGTCAAATTCCGTTACAGGTCCCATAATATTGATAAATTTCATTTTTTTAATCATCTGCTATACTTCCTTCTTTCGATCATCCTATAGCCTTTTTCTACTTCATCCTTCATCCAGTCTTGCATAATGTATTGTATCATTTTTGCTGACTTTATATCGTATACATTCCATAATTGTCGTAATCTTGTTAATCTCATATTCCTTTCTATATAAATAGGAATTCAGTATTGCCACGGAATAAGGATGCTTGTGCCCGTCATTATCATGAATACCGTCTAACAGATAGATATACATATCTTCCAGATTTTCTCCTGATATGTCCGGATACATCTTCTTGTATGCCGTCTGTCCGATACCCGACTGAAAGGTCTGTGCATCTGTTGCTTCGACCATTCTCTCGATATCCTTCTTTGTCAGTCTGTACCGGATGGGAATCAATAATGCATATATATCTGCCTTAGATAATTGATAGAACCTCTTAGACCGATAAATCCACTGCATATTTAGAATATCGATCTTGTATCCGAATGCCCTATCCAACACCTTTGCATCTGTTCCCTTGAAAGATTTCTTTTTTTCCTTCCAGAACTTCGTGAAATAGTACATATCCAGCGCCGCTTCATAATCAAAAAGTGTATGTCTGTCGCCCATAATCACTCGCTTTAGAGGTGCATAATATTCCGTATTTTTAAGCTTTTCCACAAAACCTTCTATCGTTGTTTCAGACTGCAGCACCACCGCATCCAGCTTGGAATGTCTCTGAAAAAGTGTCGTAACCTCTCTATCACTTCTGTCCTCACTATTTGTCCTGCATATATTTCTGAGACATGATTTTAGAAAAGACAATTCAAACTTCTTAAAATATAGTTCAAGATATTTTCTCTGTTCCATATCCGAAAAACGATACAGCTTTTCAAAATCGGAATAGTAACATCTCTTTAACAGCTTTTCAATATTTCCTCTATGAATAGCCTCCGAGTTAACAGAGGAAAACAACTCCCTGTATGCATCCGTCTCCTTCAAATATCCGATTACTTCTGCTACGCTCTCGCAATCGGCAAGCTCCAAGAACTGCTCCTGCTTCAGCATCTTACCCCGAATGGCCCGTACCTTTGTCGTAAGTCCGCTATAAGATATCAATCCGCTCATATCATCATACACCCACTATCCGATTCACGATCTGCTGTGCCAGTTCCCCATGCTGATGATCATAGATTTCCTGAATACTATCCAGTGCCCTTTTCGTACTGACCTTTAAGTCATTCATATCCTGATCTTTCTTTGCATATAAGCTTTGCCTCAGGTTGCTGATTCGTTTCTCTACATCTTGAGCAATCTCTTCATCAAACATCTTTTTCTTGTCTTCTGCTTCTTTAAAAATCGCTTCTTTTTGATTAGAAGCTTCCGTAACAATGGAATTCGCCGTCTTCTCTATTTCAGATAATTGATCAATGATATTCTCCATTGTCTCACAACCTTTCTTATACAATCTTCTAACAAACAAGATTAGTTAATTATATACTCTTTTTTTTGAAAAGAAAATAGTAAATAAGATGAAAAGAACCTCAAAAAATGCTGATTACTGCCGCAAAAATTCATAAAAACGTAAAAAACCGAGTCAGGACAGACCTGACTCGGTCATATAAAGATTATTTTAATAGTATTCTGTGTTTGCTCTTAAATCTTCTATTATAAAGGCT
>CAZWXS010000056.1:8704-14167 GCA_964638005.1 uncultured Lachnospiraceae bacterium | reverse complement strand
ATGCACCTCGATTCCGCTGGCGCTGCATCTCGGTCACGGGCTTCGCCCTATGAATGGTGACAAAAAGGTAGTTGCTTATGTGCAAGCACAACGCAACTACCTTTTTGTCACCATTCGCATGGCTCATTGGCAGCATGTAATATTCTCCTTCTGGCTATGCTTCAGATGGTTCATATCCACGATCTCCGTATTAAACTCAGTATAAGAGCTATGCAGGCTGTCTGCCACAGCATTGGCGGTATCGAGTGCGGTCATGCACAGGATGCCCATCTGGCTGGCCTTACGGCGCAGTTTCACGCTCTCGCGCTGCGGATTCCTGCCTTTGGCAGATGTAGAGATAACATAGTTGACCTTGCCGCTTTCAAGCAGTCTTGTCCAGCTTTCCTCGCCCTCGGTGATGTGCTCCATTACATGCACCTTGACACCTGTCGTTTCGATGCTGCGTGCTGTTCCGGGCGTTGCGTATACATCAAACTCCATATCTGCAAATTTCTTTGCAATCCGCCCAATTTCCGGCTGGTCGCTTTCACGCACGCTGATGAAAATGCCACCCGGCTTCTCCATCTTGCAGCCTGCTGCCACTAATCCCTTATAGATTGCCTCCTCCAGTGTCTTTCCGACACCCAGTACCTCACCTGTAGACTTCATTTCCGGTCCGAGCTGTGTATCCACATCAATCAACTTCTCAAATGAAAATACCGGTACCTTGACAGCGATGTAAGGAGCTTTCTTATATAGACCGGTTCCGTAACCCATGTCATTCAATTTCTCACCCAGACTGACCCTGGTTGCCAAATCGCACATCGGCACACCTGTCACCTTGCTTAAATAAGGCACTGTACGGGAAGCACGTGGGTTGACTTCAATCACATAAATGCCGTCCTCCATTAAAATGTACTGTAAATTGATCATGCCTGTTGCACCCAGACCTGCACATAGTTTCTGTGTTGTCTTGATGATCTTTTCGGCAGTCTCCATGTCAATGTTCGGAGATGGATATACCGCAATGGAATCGCCGGAATGGATGCCCGTCCGCTCAATGTGCTCCATGATACCGGGAATCAGAATGTCCGTTCCGTCGCAGATTGCATCTACTTCTATCTCACGGCCACTCAGGTATTTATCTATCAATACCGGATTTTCCTGCTTCTGCCGCAGTATAATCTCCATATATTCGATGATGTCTTCATCCCTGTATGCAATGATCATATTCTGTCCACCGAGCACGTAGGAAGGCCGCATCAGAACCGGATAGCCCAACACATGTGCCGCCGCCAGTGCTTCATCGACCGTCATGATCGTAGATCCCTTTGGACGATTGATGCCAAGACTCTCCAACAGTTCATCAAAACGCTCCCTGTCCTCCGCCATATCAATGGCATCTGCACTCGTTCCAAGGATGCGGATGCCGTGTTCATATAGGGTCTTGGTCAGTTTGATTGCCGTCTGACCGCCAAATGCAACTACAACTCCGTAAGGCTTCTCCTGTTCGACAATATGCAGGACATCTTCTGCATAGAGCGGTTCAAAATACAAACGATCGCCGGTATCAAAGTCTGTAGACACAGTCTCCGGATTGTTGTTGATGATAATGACCTCATATCCCAGTCTTTGAAGTGATGCCACGCAATGTACGCTTGCATAATCGAATTCTATGCCCTGCCCGATTCTGATTGGACCTGATCCAAGTACAATGACACGTTCCTTCTGTGACCTTTCAATGAATTCCATAGCCTCATTTTCAATTCCACTTTCCGGAGCATCATAGATGCCATAGAAGTAAGGCGTTGTCGCCTCAAACTCAGCCGCACATGTATCCACCATGTGATAGCATGGCTTCATGGGTGTAATTCCATAATCTTCAATATCACTCACAGCACTTCCCAAATCACTATTTACAATTCCCTCAGCATCACTATCTATAACGCATTTCAATTTATTAAATGATGTTTTAATATTTTTTTTATCCATCAGAACCCTCTGATTCTGCGAATTTTCAGAAGCAAACATTGCAATCGCCTGATCCGGATAGTTCATGCGTTTTCCCTTTAAATATAACTCCTGTGTCAACGGTAACACCTGTAATTCTTCTTCATATGCAATCAATAACGCAATCTTTGACAAAAACCATTCATCTATCAAGGTAATATCATGGATCCGATCCACACTGTATCCACGTTTCATCGCTTCAAAGATGGCAAAGAGTCGTTCATCCGTCGCCTCTACCATAATACTCATCAGATCTTCATCCGCTGCCTTAGCCATCTTCGGCATGTTCAGCGTATCTAACGATATTTCCACACCGCGTACCGCCTTCATCAGAGCAGCCTCGAAGGTATCCGCTATTGCCATGACCTCGCCGGTTGCTTTCATCTGGGTTCCAAGACCGCGCTTTGCATAGACGAACTTATCAAACGGCCACTTGGGAAACTTGACCGCGACATAATCCAGAGCAGGTTCAAATGCTGCATAAGTCTCCCCTGTCACTGCATTGATGATCTCATCCAATGTATATCCGATAGCAATCTTAGCCGCTACCTTTGCAATCGGGTACCCTGTCGCTTTGGAAGCAAGTGCCGAAGAACGGGACACTCTGGGATTGACCTCTATGACTGCATATTCAAAAGACTCTGGGTGTAATGCAAACTGGCAGTTGCAGCCACCCTCTACCCCCAGTGCCGTAATAATGCGCAGTGCCGCCGTTCGTAACATCTGATATTCTTTATCCGATAAAGTAACCGTTGGTGCTATGACAATACTGTCTCCTGTATGCACGCCAACCGGATCAAAATTCTCCATGGAACACACTGTGATGACATTGCCCTTTGCATCTCTGATAACCTCAAACTCTATTTCCTTCCATCCGGAAATACACTTTTCGACCAGAATCTGTGTAATCGGCGAGAGTGCAAGTCCCGTTCTGGCGATTTGGCGTAATTCCGGCTCGCTGTGCACGATTCCGCCGCCGCTGCCGCCAAGTGTAAATGCCGGTCTGATGATGACCGGATAACCGATCGTGCCGGCAAATTTTGCCGCTGCTTCCACAGTCGTCACGACCTCGGAGGCAATACAGGGCTGGTCTATACTTGCCATAACATCCTTGAATGCCTGCCTGTCTTCCGCCTTGTGGATGGTCTCCGGCGATGCCCCCAACAGTCTTACCCCCTGCTCCTCCAGAAAGCCTTCTTCCGCAAGCTGCATGGAAAGTGTCAACCCCGTCTGCCCTCCAAAGCCTGACAGGATGCTGTCCGGTTTCTCTTTTTCTATGATTCTCTTGATGATCGGCAGCGTCAACGGCTCAATATATATCTTATCCGCCATGACCTGATCCGTCATGATGGTTGCCGGATTGGAATTTACTAAAATAATCTCAACTCCATCCTCCTTCAGCGCACGGCAGGCCTGTGTCCCTGCATAATCAAATTCTGCCGCCTGACCAATGACGATCGGTCCGGAACCTATCACTAATATCTTTTGAATGCTTGTATCAAATGGCATATCCTTTCCTCCTATACGAGTGGTATCTCTCAAAATAATTGTTGTTCGGTGATTGATGTTGACTAATTCAAATGGCTGTTATCCGATAGTCTTTCTAATGAATCTAAACGACTTTGTTAATGAATCATCTGCATGAATGCATCAAACAGGACGCTCGTATCCTGTGGACCCGCACATGCCTCCGGATGAAACTGCACCGTAACGGCAGGGAAATTCAGATAACGGATGCCCTCACAACTGCCGTCATTTGCATTGACATACAGTTCTCTTGCCTGACCTTCCGGTATCGAGCCGTCCTCCACCACATATCCATGATTCTGTGTCGTAATGCTGACCTTGCCTGTCTCCAGATTTTTGACCGGCTGGTTGGCACCACGATGTCCGAATTTCATCTTCCGAATCTTTGCTCCGTTCGCCAGTGCCATCAACTGATGCCCCAGACAGATACCAAAAATCGGAACGCCGGATCCACAGAGCACCTTCAAATGTTCTATAACCTCCACATTCTCCGTAGGATCACCGGGGCCGTTGCTGAGCATGATTCCGTCAGGTCTCCACTTTAAGATGCGTTCCGGTGTCGTTTTCGACGGAAATACCATAACGTTACATTCCCGCTTCAGCAGTTCCCGTACAATATTTTCCTTCAACCCAAAGTCCAGAAGCGCAATCCGCTTTGCCGGCCCATGGCCTTCATGCAGCCCCGGTCCTGTCACATACCGTTCCTTTTTGGTCGTCACACGCTCCACAGCCTGCTCAATCTTGTAATTCTTGATCGCTTCCATGTCTATATTATCCAAGCTGTAGGTAATCAGCCCATTCATGACACCCTGACTTCGCATCGTTCTGGTCAGCGCGCGCGTATCAATTCCATAGATTCCCGTGACTCCCTTTTTCTTAAAAAAAACATCCATATTTTCTTCAGAACGAAAATTGGATGGCTCTTTACACAAATGCTTGACAATATAGGCTTTTGGACCAATCACGGAACTTTCAAAATCAGAGGAAATGACCCCGTAATTTCCAATCAGCGGAAATGTCTGAACAACCGTCTGTCCAAAGTAACTGGGATCGGTCAATGTCTCAAGATAGCCTGTCATGCCGGTTGTAAATACCACCTCCGCTATCACTTCTTTCTTCACTCCAAATGCTTTGCCCCGGAACACCTTACCGTTTTCCAGTACCAAGTACGCCATTTCGCTCATATCTTTGCTCCTCCTTATCTTGCGCCTTACAAAAACCGCTCTATTTCTCTAATTCCCGTTTTGAATAATCTCCGATCTGCATCCCGTAATCTCCGGTAAAACATCCCGTACAGAATGGCATATCACTCTTCTTACATGCTTCCTTAAGTCCGTCAATGCTGATAAATTCCAATGTATCTGCACCTATCTGCTGCCTGATCTCCTCTATGGACATCTGATTCGCAATCAGGTTCTCTTCCTTGTCTATATCCGTTCCAAAATGACACGTATGCAGGAAAGGCGGTGAAGAAATCCGCATATGTACTTCCCTGGCTCCTGCATTTCGCAGGTTCTGAATCAACTTCGCGCTCGTTGTCCCTCTGACAATAGAGTCATCCACCAGTACAATGCTCTTATCCTTGATATGAAGGCTGAGCGGATTCAGCTTCAACTTAACAGCATTTTCACGCTGTGTCTGTGTCGGATAAATAAAACTTCTTCCAATATAGCGATTCTTGACAAATCCGCTGGCAAACGGTATTCCGCTTTCTGCTGCATAACCTTCTGCTGCCTCCAAGCCGCTGTCCGGTACCCCGCAGACTACATCTGCCTTAAATTCGCCCTTTCTAAATCTGGCGGCATCTTCTCTTGCCAAAATCATGCCCATATTGTTACGGGCCTCATATACGCTCAGATTGTCAATGACAGAGTCCGTTCTTGCAAAATAGACATATTCAAAGATACATAATCCTTGTCGCTCAGAATGCAGAACAATTTCACTGGA
>CAZWXS010000056.1:7039-8604 GCA_964638005.1 uncultured Lachnospiraceae bacterium | reverse complement strand
CATATTGATTCTCACCGATGCATAGCGGTCTGAATCCATTGGCATCACGCAGTGCAATCAGTTTATGCTCTCCCGATAATACAATCAGTGAAAAGGCACCCATCAGCTTCTTGGCAGCTGCTACAACGCCCTTTTCAACACTGCCTTCCTTGACCGTCTTATAAGCAATGAGTGAAGAAATCACTTCCGAATCACTGGTTGCCGAGAAATCCAATCCGCAATTTTCAAGTTGTTCCTTGATTCCCTTGGCATTGACCACATTTCCGTTGTGAACCGTAGCAATCCTTCCTGTCAAAAACTCTGTCACAAAAGGCTGTACATTATGAATGGTATTGGAACCGGTCGTTGAATATCGGGTATGTCCCACTGCCAAATTGCTCTTTGGCATCTTCTCCATAACCTCTTTGGTAAACACTTCACTGACCAAGCCGACATTCTTATGATACAGAATCGCATGCCCCTTGGTAACGGCAATTCCGGCGCCCTCCTGTCCGCGATGCTGCATGGCGAGCAGCCCGTTATAAGTGATTCCTGCTGCCTCATCCAGATTCGTGCTGACACCAAAAACGGCACATTCTTCATGTAATTTGTCCATATTCCATTCGCTGATCACGAGACCGCCTCCGCCGATTTTCAAAAAGAAAAGAGTCTAACTAAAGAATGCTTTTGGCATTCCCTAATCAGACTCCATTGTCTGCGTTTCATTCCGTATTCATTTATTGCCTTACTCATTCTATCGGGATGATGAATAAATGTCAATCCCCAAAAAATAATCAGCCGCTGCCAAAAATCGTTTGTGCGCTTCCTGCGTCGATGCCCTTATCGTGTCATCTGATACTGATTTTGCGTATTCACATTCACATTGTCTACAACCCTGTCAAGCTGTCTGTCATAGACCAAAATACTGACACCTTCATTATCAACAAGATACAGGGCATCGCCGACAAACACCTTGATAAACCTCTCGCCATGCTCATTCTTCTCGCGGCAACACATCAAATTGCTCTTTTCGCCTTCCAGCGCCCACTCAAACACTTCCTGATCTGTATAATCCCAGATATCCTTTCCGCCTAAAATGATGCTCTGTCCGTTCATAATACCGGTAGCACCGATACCGGCCGCCTGCATCATCTCCACAATCTGTGCGTCTATTGTGACATCCTCCATATTATATCCCGTAAATACAAATGACAGATATTGTTCATTTGCAATCAGTTTCAGATACTCTCCAAAATCATTTGTAGACCGTAAGATATAAGCAGCATTGTCCTGCCTCTGATTGAGTGCATCTTCATCCCATGATGCATAGTCTGTATCCCCTCGCCTGTCCGGAATGGAATATTGTTCCTGCAGATAACTGCCCAGATATTTTGTAAACTTCTCATTTCCGATGCGATTCAAATGCAGATTATCAGCCATATCATTTGAGAAATCCAGCCCTATCTCTGCATATTTCGTATTGCCGTCAATATAAGGTATCTGATTTGCTTCCGCAATATCAAACACATAATTGTATATCTTCTGAGATTCCTCTGTAACAACATAAGGTGCCGTCATCATCATCA
>CAZWXS010000056.1:0-6939 GCA_964638005.1 uncultured Lachnospiraceae bacterium | reverse complement strand
TAGCGCCAGCAAGCCCATAAGACAAATCTGCCATTCCTGTCTGTCCAGTCCAAGTGCATAGACAGATTGATCCAAGAATATCCATGGGTTGAATGTAACAAAAGCTTCTCTCCACATATCAAAGCCTTCCTTTAAGTTCGCTGCCCTAAAGAATGATAATCCGAATGCAAAGATACAAAATGTCCTTGCACGCTGAAACAGTTTGAAGCTAAAACACTCGGTCTTAATGTGAAGCATCACATTCAATTTCTGAAAGAACGGAGTCAGAAGCTCCCCAAGTACAATCATGACCCACATATACAATCCAACACCGAAGATATAGTTCCATCCGCCTCCATGCCATAGTCCGATTAAAAACCATGACACAAGCAGTCCCAGATAGGTCGGCAAATCACATTTGCTCTCATAACCCCTTCCGAACTTCTGCTTACAGAACTTTCTAAGGCGACGGCACAGCTTTCCCCTAAGCACCGGGTAGAATACATATTCTCTGAGCCATGCACCAAGTGTAATATGCCATCTTCTCCAAAACTCTGCAATCCCGACGGAATAAAACGGTGTTGCAAAATTTTCCGGCAACTCTATCCCCAGGGCTTCCGAAACGCCCAGTACAATGTCCATGAGACCCGAAAAATCTGTATATAGCTGTATTGCAAAGAGCGCAGCCGCTAAGAAAATATAAAAGCCGTTATATGCCTGATAATATGTATAAACAGTATTGACAACAACGGCGCAGCGCTCTGATATCACCAGTTTCTTAAAGATACCCCACAGAGCCCTCTGTAATCCACGGATTACACGGTTATAGTCAAATTCATGCTTCACATCGCCAAACAGCTTGCTCTGCATCTCATCGTAACGTACAATCGGTCCTGATGTCATCTGCGGAAAATACCCCGCAAAGAGAGCGAATTTCCCAATGTTCTTCTGCGGCGCATACTTGCCCCAGTATATATCCGTAATATAGCCGATGACAATCAATGCAAAATAAGAAATACGTGCAGGTGCAAGCGTTTCCGTCTGCGTCACAAACAGATCCAGCGATTCTCTGTTCCACACCTGTCCAAAGACCAGACCGATACTGCAAAAGATCTGATAGAAAAATCTGCTGTATTTGAACACCATCAACACGAGAATGTCAAAAATCAGCGTACCTATATAAACCGCCTTACGATGTGATTTGTCCTGGTGCAGGAACTGCGACATGATCCAGTTGATCAGTAAATAGAGTGCAAACAACAGACTTTGTATCCACGTTGCATTGACACAGTAAAACAGACCACTGGCAACCAGCAGCCATATCCACTGTAATTTCTGCGGCAATAAATAATAGATGATCAAAACACCAAGAAAGAAAACAATAAAATCAAGTGAAATCACAGACATTATTTTGCCCTCTCCGCAATGATGTCTAACATCTCACCGACATTCTTCATACAATTGATTTCAAGCATCGTAAAACGCATACCCATCTCTTCCTCAATTTCTTCCATCAGCGTAATGTGACGCAGCGAGTCCCATCCGGGTACATCTGCTGCCGTCGTTTCATCTTTGATGATCAGCGTGTCATCATTGAACACCTCACGAAACACCTCTGTCACTCTGGTCACAACTTCTTCTCTGCTCATTTCAAAACTCCGTTTCTTCTTTAGGTCAAATTTGTACTATATATTCAAACTGTTGATTTCAGCCTTGAACACATCAATTTTCTTCATGCGAAGCTCGTTTTACATCTATGCCTCGTCCTCCGTCGAAATATAAGTTGTGTGATACTGATAATGATTCACATCCACCTGATATCTTCTGCCCTGTTCTGCAGATGCTTCCATATCCTCTGTATCTGCCGCATGCAGCCCAAGCTTCTCATACAACTTTTGGACCATCGCATTCTTAGGCGTCGGTATATACTCCCCAATGACCGTCCGGTATCCGGCACGCTCTGCCGTCTTCATAATCGTATCCATGATATACTCTTCCATACCACGTTTCAATACACGGCAGCTCATCAGCCATTCTGATATGAAAAGTTCCGTATCCGATATCTTATCCATAACAACAACGCTGATCAGACCATAATCTCCAAACTTATCCTTCAATGTAAAGTAAAGCGTCAAATGATTCTCATCCTGAGACAACTGCTCGATTTCAGACTCCGTATATCGTATCGTCCGCAGATTGAACTGATTGGAACGTTGTGTCAACTGTGCAATACGCGGAAAATGAAAAGCATCAAACGGCTTTGCAACCGCCTTCATCTCCAGGCTCTTCAAATACTCATCATACGATTCAAATACGCTCTGCAGCGTCGTTCTGGCGATTTCCTCCTGATATTGCTTCGTCCTGTCTGCATCCGCCTTAGAATAGGAAGCTGTCTCGAAGAGATTTAGCTCTTGCAGGTAACTTAAGTATTCCGAAGGATCCTCCGGCAGATCCGGCACTGTAATATCCGGTATCAGGCTCTTGACCGCATTTCGTTCAAACGGATTGTCATCCAGAAATACGATGGAATCCATACCTATGTTGAGTGTCTGCTGTATCTTACGGATATTTCCCGCTTTATCTTCCCAATTGGCAACAAACATGGAAATATCATCAAGTCGAAGCACCATTTCGGGATGTTTCATAAAAGGTTCTTTTGCCGCTGCCTCTTCATTTTTACTGCAGACAGCCAGAATAATGCCTCTTCTTTTTAATTCTTTCAACCACTGCTGCAGTCTCGAAAATGCCTGTCCCAGACCCAGCTCACCAATTTGGATATTTTCGAGTCCGTCATCTCCGATGACACCGCCCCACAATGTGTTGTCCAAATCTAAGATTACACATTTTTTAATACGTCCTTTGATTGCCATGACCACATCTAATATCTGCTTGGCCACTTCCGGCAGACAACGGGTGGAAATCGGCATTTTTGCCATATAATATAGCTTGCCGCTGTAGAGCTCATTTCTTCCGACTATGCTCTGTAACCGATTCAGATCCACCATAAAAAAGTTTTTCAGTTCATGCCCTGCCTCCATCAGCAGATAATTTAGTTTTCTCAATTGATACGGGAAAGAATCTTCCGTTTGATTTGCATAATTGCCAAAGACACCATCATCTGTCTCCGCAAAATTGAACTGCAAAATGCTCACATGAGAAAGATGGCTGTTAATCATCGCCCAATACTGTTTAATCTTTGTAATCATCGTATCCGCAAACAGACGCTTTTCTGTCTGTTCCGTCTCACAAAAGACATCATACAATTTCTCTGTACACAAATAAAGAAGCACAAATTCCGGGACAAATGTATATAACTCCGAGCCGGGATCCATCAACTGTGCTTCAATCTGATTATAATCTGCATCAAATACGTTCATATGAATACCCATTTCATATGCGTATCCTTTAACCGCTGTCGCCAAATGCTGTGTTGCACAATTGCCCAGTACCGCCATTTTATATTCCGGCATTTCCTCTGTCGGCAATGTACAATTTTTCTCTAATTTCGAAAATCTGTACTGTACCAATTCCGCATCTCCCGTCTGTTTCTCATACTTATCCTAAAATAATATATCATTTTCTTTTATAGATTACAACTACGAGTATCATCGAAATCAATGGCATCAGCATCAGTAATTTTGCTGCCTTAAGTCCCTCATATGCAACAACGACCTTTCTCGGAGTCTCACTCTTTTCCAAATAAACTCTGATCCGACCGGTTTCATCCTCACTTCTTCCTATCTTCGCTTCTGTCCTGCTGCCGTCTTCCTCTTCATAATATGCATGATATCCGCTATAATTAAATACCGGTATATCCACATATCCCCCTTCGCTCGGACTCGCATAATAGAAACTGTTATAAGTCCCCTCTTTCTCATACTTGGCAATTGACACATTGGCACCACTTGCTGCAGGTACCGTAACCGGTGTAGGAGATACACTCGTTCCGTTAGGGCTGTACTCGCCCAGCGCCATACGGCCAAAACCGCTCTCAGAACGCTCTATCATTTCCGCTGTATTATAAGTCTCATCCAGCAACTGGTATGCTGAACAAAATGACATAACTAGGAGCAATACAAATAACTCCTTTCTGTACCTCTTGCAAAATTCCATCTTAGAAATCGCCAGTCCGACACAAACCACCAGACAAACTGTAAACACACCTTCCATGCGCCATGGAAACTGAATGAAGCTTGTGATTTTATTGATTAAAGGATTGCGGACAAATGTTTCCCACGGAAACAAAGATGTACTCATATACAAGAACAACAAAACAATCCCCAACAGCCCTCCAATGGCCTTCTTAGTCTTGGAATCACACTCTTTTTTCAGAAAAAAGCCGGCTACTATCCCGATACAAAATATGCACGCAATGCCAACGGTATGCCATACCGGCTCATCACCGATACTGCTGCTCAAGAGCATTGTCTGAAACAGACGCCCAAGATTCACTCCCAGTGAGGCAAAGTCTGTACACATGCTTGACATACTTCGGTCAACTTCCGTACGATAATGCAGCAGAGAATATAACACTCCGCAATTCACTCCAATTGTTAACAGCAACGACTTCAAAAGCGACTGCCATCTCTTTTCCTGAAACAGCTCCTTTATAAAAAGCAACCCCCATAAAACAGATACAACGACTATCATAAAGCAAGTCAATACATGAGAATTGATAATCCCTGTGTATCCAATTGCCAACAGATACCACTTTTTCTGTTCTCCGATAAAAATGTGGTAAAGTCCGGTAATCGCAATCAACATAAAGGTAATGGCGATCGTCTCCGGTATTGCACCTCTGATATAGACATTGGCAAGTCGATAGGAAGATAACGCAAATAGAACCATGGCGAATAAAGATGCCTGGCTGTTTTTGGTAACACTTCTTACCGCAAAAAATGCAGTTATAATTCCAAAAGAATTGACTAATGTAATAAGTGAATGATAAGCCAGCGGTATGGACACACCACATAATCGCAAAATAGCCGCCGGATAAAGAAATAAATCCGGATAAACCGAGCTGACCACTCCATAACCGCAGTAACTCCGTGGATAGATTGCTACCGGAAACTGACCATCCCGCAATGCATCCTTAATACCTTCAATCCTAAGTAAAAATCCATCCATGTCATGTGCTTTTAACAGATATGGCGAAAATGTCGGATAGGAAGAAAAAATGATCAGACCCACCATCGCAAATAAATATAAATATCTCTGTTCCTGAGATAACCATTCTCTCTTCAGCAGTAAGATGAACAAAAAAGCTGCCCCAACCACAAACAGAAATGTCAGATAATATGCATCATTATAAATTGGTCTCTCGGAAGAAAGTGACCACTCGCCCAGCTTCGCATCTGCAATACCCTCAAGTACAATTTGGATATCAGAAGGTTTTGTTGTTTCGAACTCTAGAGTATACTCACCATTTCCTGCCGAAATCTCTTGAATCAAAAGCGGAACCTCATCTTCATAGATTGTAACAAACAGATTATGCGCAGACTCATACATCACATTAAAATCATATGTCCCGGCCTTAACAATATCAACGTATCCGCTTTTGGCCACAGTATCTTCTACTGTCCATGATTCTGCCGAAAAATCCACAGTCATGTCATTTACACTGTTCAGCAATAACGTGATTGAAATCAAAATAGCTGCACACCAATAAATGATTTTAAATCTTAAACTCATATTTACCTACCTATCCATCTGCCTTCCTTCTTTGTCGAATAAACTTACCAATTACATCTACCATAACCATAAATAATAACAAGTATACAATCACATACATATAGTTTTCCAGTTCCAGTCGAATTGCCCAAATCGGTATCGTAAAGATAAGACCAAACAGAGCTGCATATACATAATTCTTCCTACACTCGACAGAGCCGATCGTACCCTGCTCCGTCTCCATGTACTTCAAGAAGCAGATGAGTGCCAAGAAGAAATAAATCACAGTATAACGATAAGCACTTGAGACATAGATCACCATCGGACTCACAAGCAGGAAAAGAGACTTCCACTTATCCTTGGATACCCAAAAGCCAAAAAGTGCAAGTATCAGATAAAGATTCTCAACGACTCGACCAACGGCATGTCCTGTCCACTTGAGGGACTCACCGCCTATTACCATATAGAGGTTTGTCACAACCCCTCTGACCGTTGTTAGCCGCTCAATGCTTCTGCCCTCCATCAGATACATAATAATCAAATAATCCTTGATTCCTTCTATTCCTCCGAAGAAAACAAACGGCAGAAGAAACATCAAGCCTCCATAAATCAGCAGACGAAACGCCTCTTTATAACGTTTTTCTTTAAGATACAGCAGTCCAAATATCGCAGGATAGAGTTTGAAATTTGCTGCAACCGCAATCAATAATAAGGCTATTTCACGATGCACCTTGTTCTCACTGTCTCGAAGTGCCAGCGCGAACAGCAGCAACGTGCAAACCAGAAACACCGCATTGCCTCGCTCTATGGCAGTCCCAAAAAAGGGAACCGAAAACAAAATAACCAACGTCAATAACAGATTTTTGCCATTCTTCTGTTCCTGACCCTTGCGTACATTGTAAAACTGAATCGCATATGCAAATATGATTGCCATAGTCACTGTGTATATGATAAAGAGAAACATATTATAGGAATATTCCATAACATCCATACGTCCGGTTACTGAATCCCCTGCCGGATTAATCTGATACATAAAATGATAGAACAGATACGCCAGCGGCGGGAAACACGGATCCACATCGAAAGCATTGTAAGTCTTGGTCAAATCCATTCCATAATAAATATGTGCAAAATAATCTGCAAATTCCCATTCATCAGCATGTTCCATAACCAGCCAGTCAAATGTTCCTGTAGCACTGCTGATAAATGCATATAAGATAAAACCGAGTATACCTGCTATGGAAATAAAATAAAAGAGCTTTTCCGGTGATATATTCTTAATACACTTTT
>CAZWXS010000055.1:0-14624 GCA_964638005.1 uncultured Lachnospiraceae bacterium | reverse complement strand
ATTGCTATTGTGAGAATGTCGTGCTGAATTCGGTTCTGTTCTGCAAAAAGAGTTTGGCAGAGCAAAAGGGGATACAGATGGATGTCTCGGTTGCTGTCAGTGAACAAATTGAGATTGCAAAGATTGATCTATGCAGTATGTTTTGTAACCTGCTGGACAATGCAATTGAAGCATGTGAGAAACTGGATGGTACAGAGGAACATGTCATACAGATTAAGGCTTATGAAAAAGCCGGATATCTTGTTGTAAGAGTTGAAAATCCGATTGATCGTTCCGTGGAAATGAAGATGAAAAAAAGGAATCAAGGAGTCGTATTTGAGACAACAAAAGCAGATGAACAGAATCATGGTTACGGGATCAGACTTATACAGCAGATTGTTCGAGAGTATGATGGAGATTTTAGAGTTGAGAAGACAGAGAACAGTTTTGCTGTGATGCTTACTGTGAGAGCGGTGAGACAACATTAACAGGTTCATATGATTTACATATCATACTATAAAAACATCCCCGGTCTGCATACTGCAAATCGGGGATGTAATATTGTAATCCATCACGGACAGTTTATTTCTGCTCTTTCAGAGCAGTCATCTTCATAGCACGTACCTTAAGGGGCAGACCGAACAGATTGATAAAGCCTTCTGCATCGTGGTGATCGTATAATTCGCCGGTTGTGAAGGATGCCAGTGACTCGCTGTAGAGTGAGTATGGTGAAGTTGTGCCGGCTTTGATGATGTTGCCCTTGTACAGCTTGAATTTCACTTCGCCTGTTACATACTGCTGTGTAGATTCGATAAATGCCTGAACGGCTTCACGGAGCGGTGTGAACCATTTTCCTTCATAGACGATATCAGCGAATTTGTTGCCCATTTCCTTTTTCGCGGTATATGTAGCGCGATCAAGGATGAGCTCCTCCAGCTGCTGATGAGCTTCCATCAGGATGGTTCCGCCAGGTGTCTCATAGACGCCGCGGGACTTCATGCCGACTACACGGTTCTCTACGATATCAACGATACCGATACCATGCTTGCCACCAAGTTTATTTAATTCCTTGATGATTTCTGAAACCTTCATTGCCTTGCCATTGATTGTCTTTGGAACACCCTTTTCAAATGTCATAGTTACATATTCGCCTTCATTCGGAGCCTTTTCAGGAGTAACACCGAGTACAAGAAGATGATCATAGTTAGGCTCATTTGCAGGGTCTTCAAGTTCCAGTCCTTCATGGCTGATGTGCCATAAATTACGGTCACGGCTGTAGCTGCTGTCTGCTGAAAACGGCAAATCAATACCATGTGCCTTACAATATTCGATTTCATCTTCTCTGGAACTCATTTTCCATGTCTCATTGCAGCGCCAAGGAGCAATAATCTTCAGATCCGGAGCAAGTGCTTTGATACCAAGCTCAAAACGAACCTGATCGTTTCCTTTACCGGTTGCACCGTGGCAGATAGCAGTAGCACCTTCTTTTCTTGCGATTTCCACAAGGCGCTTTGCGATAACGGGACGTGCCATGGAAGTACCGAGCAGATATTTGTTTTCGTAAATTGCATTTGCCTGAACACAGGGAACAACGTACTCGTCACAGAACTCATCCACCAAATCTTCTATATATAATTTAGTGGCACCTGATAATTTTGCTCTTTCCTCTAATCCGTCAAGCTCGCTTTCCTGTCCGACATCGACACAGACACATACAACATCGTAGTCGTAATTTTCCTGCAGCCAGGGAATGATTGCTGTGGTATCGAGACCACCTGAGTAAGCTAAGATAACTTTTTCTTTCATGATAAAACCTCCTGATTTGTTTTAGACTCATTTTCATAGTATGATAAAAATTTTCTTCAATTATGGTACATTTGCATGGCTAATCCAGCAGCCTCAAGATTTCGTGTAAGAACAATATACATCAATAAAATGAATAATGCAAGTATAAAATGCATGAAAAATGAAATTTTATGCATAAATAACGAAAAACACATTTATTTTGCCGGCAAAATGAAAAAGTGCACAGAATACAGATAGAACGCATATCAAAAAGAAAGAAAAATAGAAAAAGCAGAAAAAAAGGACTTGCATATTATGCAATGCGGATGTATAATTATGCAATCACACAAGAAATACAGGTTCTTGAATTTAAGAACGGAATCAGTTATGCTATAAAAAGATTTGCGTAGGAGGACATATAATTAATGAAAAAGAAGATTTTTATCGATGGCAGTGAAGGAACTACCGGACTTAGAATATATGAACGTTTTGAAGGACGAGATGATATAGAATTATTGAAGATATCTCCTGAACTCAGAAAGGATACAGACGAGAGAAAGAGACTTATCAACGCCTCCGACATTACATTTCTGTGTCTGCCGGACGTTGCGGCAAGAGAATCGGTAGCAATGCTCGAAAATGATCATACATGTATCATTGATACCTCGACCGCACACAGAACCGAGAGTGGTTGGGCATACGGATTTGCGGAGCTGTCACCACAGCACAGAGAGGCGATTCAAAACGGTAAAAAAATCGCGGTACCCGGCTGTCATGCAACAGGATTGGTTTCCGTATTATATCCACTGATTGCAGAAGGAGTACTTGCCCCGGATTATCCTGTATCTGCATTTTCCGTTACAGGATACAGCGGCGGCGGCAAGAAGATGATTGCACAATATGAAGATGCCAAAAGAGATATTTCATATAATGCTCCACGTGAATACGCACTTTCACAGCAGCATAAGCACTTAAAGGAGATGCAGGCAATCACGGGAATTACGAGAATCCCTCTGTTTTCCCCGATTGTAGCAGATTACTACAGCGGTATGGTTGTGTCTTTACCTATTTATACGGATTTGATGCAGCACAGGATGACACCGGAGGAATTACAGCAGTTCTTTGTAAAATACTATGAGGGAGAACAATTCATCCATGTGATGCCATACGGCGCAGAAGCTGAAACAGACGGATTCTTGAGCGGTATCGTGTGTGCCGGCTGGGACGGACTCAGAATCTACGTCACCGGCAATGAAGACCGCATCGTAGTTTCTTCTCAGTTCGATAACCTCGGCAAAGGAGCGTCCGGAGCTGCCGTGCAGTGCCTGAACATCCTTCTCGGCTGCGATGAAAGCAAGGGACTCAACCTGTCAATATAAAATCGTATATGGCACAGAGCAGCATTCAAACCTCTGTCATATCAATCAAGAAAGAAGTGAACATATGATAAGAACAATGACAATCGAAGATTACGACCAGGTACACGACCTATGGATGACAATCAGCGGGTTTGCAATCCGCAGCGTTGATGATTCCAGAGAAGGCGTAGCCGCATTTCTCAAGCGCAACCCGACCACCAGCGTCGCAGCCATAGAAGACAACAAAGTCGTAGGCAGCATCCTATGCGGTCACGACGGCAGAAGAGGCTGCTGCTATCATGTCTGTGTCCACAGCGCATACCGACGAAGAGGTATCGGAAAGTCCATGGTCATCCACGCGATGGAGGCCCTGCACAAAGAAAACATCAGCAAGGTATCCTTGATTGCATTTACCAAAAACGACGTCGGCAACGCCTTCTGGAACCAGATCGGCTGGACCAAACGCGAAGACCTAAACTACTACGACTTCGTCCTAAACACCGAAAACATCATCAACTATAACAATTAAACATCAAACCACACACTCCACCGCGCGACCGCACCTCAAAGAAAGGACAAAACATGACCTACAAAATAATAAACGGCGGCATCACATCCCCCAAAGGCTTCCAAGCCACCGGCACCGCCGCCGGAATCAAATATCAAAACCGCAAAGACATGGCATTGGTCTACAGCGAGCAACCCTGCACTGCAGCCGCAACATTCACCACCAACGTTGTCAAGGCAGCACCCGTAAAGTGGGATCAGGAAATCGTAGAAAACTCCCCCTACCTACAAGCAATCGTAGTCAACGCAGGTATCGCAAATGCATGCACTAACGAACAGGGCATGCAGGCATGCAAAAAAACTGCAGAGGCAGTAGGTGGATTATTGAATATTCCCACCAATGCCGTAGCGGTCGGTTCTACAGGAGTCATTGGCATGCAGCTGCCGGTTGATAAAATCGTGGCAGGCATAGAGAAGATGGTTCCCACACTCGGCAGTTCCATAGAAGATGGGCATATGGCAGCAGAGTCTATCATGACGACCGATACCATATCCAAAGAAATCGCAGTGACCTTCGAAATCGGCGGCAAGACTGTCACCATGGGAGGCATGTGCAAGGGCTCCGGTATGATTCACCCGAATATGTGCACACTGTTAGCATACGTGACGACCGATCTTGCAATTTCCAAGGAACTGCTGACCAAAGCACTCAAGGAAGATGTGCAGGATACCTTTAATATGATTTCTGTAGACGGAGATACCTCCACAAATGACACTTTGCTGATCATGGCAAACGGTATGGCAGGCAATCCTGAAATTACAACCGAAGGTGCCGACTACGAAATCTTTAAAGCTGCATTGCATTATGTAAACCAAACACAGGCAAAGAAAATGGCCGGTGACGGAGAAGGAGCAACAGCACTCATCGAGGCAAAAGTCATTCATGCAGATACGAAAGAAAATGCAAAGCTGCTTGCAAAATCAGTGATTTGCTCGTCACTCACAAAGGCAGCCATCTACGGACATGACTCCAACTGGGGCAGAATCATGTGTGCGATGGGATATTCGGGAGCAAAGTTCGATCCTGAAAAAGTGGACTTGTATTACGAAGGAAACGGAAATAAGATGTTGGTATGCCACGAAGGTCAAATGGCAGACTACAGTGAAGAAGAAGCGACCAAGGCACTCTCTGCCGAAGAAGTGACCCTGCTGCTGGATATGAATGCAGGCGAGGCAGAGGCGACCGCCTGGGGTTGTGATCTGACCTATGATTATGTTAAGATAAATGCTGATTACAGAAGTTAATATGATTAAAAAAGTAAAAATGTATTCTAAAAGATAGGCAGAATAGTCAGGAAGACAGTAGAGAAAAGAAAACAGAAAAGGAAAACAAAAATGAAAAAGACAATATTATGTATGTTACTGATGACAGCACTTCTTGCGCTGAGCGCGTGCGGCAAGAATGAAAATACGGCAGAAGATGCTGCTGATACATCAACAACAGAGCTGCAGACGGTTGGCAACGATAAGGTAGGATATGCAGAACTTCCTGCAGATTGGATTTCGGTTGAAGCTGTAAATGGGGCAACGGCACTTCAGTATGCAAGTGCAGATTCAAAGGTGAATCTTTCCATGGATGTGGTAGACGAGTCAACGCTGAGTGAGGAAGAAAAGGAAAGCATCACTGCAGAGAGTGCGGCAACAGGAATATGGGGCACTTTGGAGCAGGGCGGTGTGAAGCAGATTACAGGTGCTAAAGTCAAAATAGCAGATTATGATGCGTTCCAAGTGTATGGTGCATATACCGATACGCAGAATAATAATGCTTCCAGTATCATTGTATTCTGGGTGTTCGAGAGCGATGACGAGGTCATTCATGTGGTTTCTGTGGAAGGTGCTGCGGATGTCATCACGGATGCAGTGACACAGGTGGAAGCAACCTATCGGACGACCGCAGAGTAACGACATTTGGGCGAGGGAGGAAACTAAAATGGATCATATGGATGAAAATCTGCACAAGGCGGAGGTGCTGATCGAGGCACTTCCTTATATACAGGAATTTAACCGCAAGGTCATCGTAGTCAAATACGGCGGCAGTGCAATGACGGACGATGAACTGAAGAAAAATGTTATTAAGGATGTAACACTCCTGAAACTTGTCGGCTTCAAACCGATCGTCGTACATGGCGGTGGCAAGGAAATCAGCCGGTGGGTCGGTAAGGTCGGTATGGAGCCGAAATTTATCAACGGTCTGCGTGTGACCGATGAAGAGACAATGGAAATCGCAGAAATGGTGCTTGGCAAGGTTAATAAGTCTCTGGTGACTATGGTGCAGGAGCTGGGTGTTAAGGCAGTCGGCATCAGCGGCAAGGACGGAGGTCTGCTGACGGTTGAGAAGAAGTATTCCGAGGGTAAGGACATCGGATTTGTCGGTGAGATTACCGGAGTCAATACAAAGATCCTTGAAGATCTGCTGGAAAATGATTTCCTTCCCATTGTAGCCCCTATTGGTCTGGATGATGAATTTCAGACTTATAATATCAATGCAGATGATGCAGCCTGTGCAATTGCGAAGGCGATGCATGCGGACAAGCTTGCATTCCTAACGGATATTGAGGGTGTATATAAGGATCCGGAGGATAAGAGTACCTTTATTTCCAGATTGACCGTCAGCGAAGTGGACGATTTGATCGGAAAGGGCTATATCGGCGGCGGTATGCTCCCGAAGCTGAATAACTGCACGGAGGCAATCAAGAGCGGAGTCAACCGGGTGCATATTTTGGATGGCAGAAAGCCACACAGTTTGTTGGTGGAATTTTTTACGAATACAGGTATCGGTACGATGTTTTTTCCGGACAACGATAAAGATATGTTACCATAAAAAGTTTACATAACGACAATTTGTATGACGACAAATAGCAAAAGACAGTATATATACAAAGAAAAGAGTGAATGACATGACACAACAACAATATATTGATGAATCTGAACAGGTTCTGCTGCACACATATACCCGTTATCAGCTGGTTTTGGATAAAGGCGAGGGCGCATATCTCTATGATACGGATGGTAAGAAGTACTTGGATTTTGTGGCAGGTATTGCAGTACATGCCCTTGGACACGGGAACCGTGCATTGTCGGATGCAATCAAGGCACAGATGGACAAGCTGGTACATGTATCCAACCTGTATTATACTGTTCCGCTTTTAGAGGCAGCCAAAAAGGTTACAAAAGCGGCACAGATGGATCGTGTTTTCTTTACAAACAGCGGTGCAGAAGCAATTGAAGGAGCTATCAAATCGGCGCTGAAATATGCATATACAACAAAGGGCGGTACGGACTATGAAGTGATAGCGATGCAGCATTCCTTTCATGGCAGGACAATGGGTGCATTGTCTGTGACGGGAAATGAAAAATACCGTGCACCGTTTGCAGCGTTTTGCGGAGCGGTCAGGTATGCAAAGTTTAATGATTTGGAAAGTGTTAAGGCTTTACTAAGTGATAAGACTTGTGCTATTATTTTAGAGTCGGTACAGGGCGAGGGAGGTATTTATCCCGCCGAGGCTGAGTTTTTAGATGGTGTCCGCAGGCTATGTGATGAAAAGGGTATCCTGTTGATTTTCGATGAGATCCAGTGTGGAATGGGGCGTACAGGAGCGATGTTCACATGGCAGAAATTCGGCGTGAAGCCGGACATTATGGTAGCTGCCAAGGCACTTGGCTGCGGTGTTCCGGTAGGTGCTTTTCTGATGACAGAGCAGGTTGCAGAGCATTCACTGACAGCAGGAGACCATGGATCGACCTATGCAGGGAATCCGCTTGTGACAGCGGCTGTGAGCAAGGTATTTGATCTCTTTGAGGAAAATCACATCATAGAACATGTAAATGAAATAACACCTTATTTAGAACAGAAACTACAGGAACTGACTGACAGATATGATTGTATCGAATCTCACCGGGGTATGGGTCTGATGCAGGGAATCATATTTAACCGACCGGTTGCGGACATTGTCGGCAAAGCAATCGAAAACGGACTTCTGACTGCAACAGCAGGGGCGAATATCATTCGTTTGGTTCCGCCGTTGATCATTACGAAGGAGCAGATTGATGAGATGCTTCAGAAACTGAGCGCAGCGATAGAAGCGTGCAGGTAATGCACTATATTTAATAAAATATGTTTTGACTGAATGAGTCAATTGAATTTGGGAGTATAGACAGATATGGGTAACGGATCGTCCAAAACAGTATCGATCATTATGGTAACAGCATTGCTTGCGGCAATGCTTTACTTTAGTTTGAACGGTGCATTGTCGTATGCAGACGGAAAGTGGACATTTCAGGACACTCTGACTGCAAGAGAGATGGTAGAGGAGACCGAGGTGGCAAATGACGGGCCTCTCATTTTGTGGTATACGGATGAAGAATTGACAGACTATCTGATGAGTATGTCCCTTGCATTTCAGGAGTCGTATGATATCAAGGTATCGCCGGTTCTTGTATCCGGTGTGGAGTATCTGGAGCAGATCAATGCAGCATCCGTTCAGAAGAAGGATGCCCCGGATCTCTATATCACGAGTAATGACAACCTGATGAAGGCATATCTGGCAGGACTTGCGACCAAGATCGAAGATCCGGATGATACGGTGATTCCACAGTACTATCCGCAGACAGCGCTGCATGCAGTAGGCTGTGAAGGCGTTTCTGTTGCATATCCATTTTATTACGAAACGAACTTCTTTTTGTACAATAAAACTTTTATGGCTGACCTCGCAAAGCAGACCATAGAGACCGAAGCAGATCAGGCAGCAGCGGAAGCGGCTATGGCTGAATTGGCTCAAGAGGGTGAGCCGGAGACGCAGGCGGAAGAGATTGATACAGAGCCGGAAGCAGATGGTACGACGACGGGAGATCCGGAGGATGCAACCGGGATCGCGGAAGAGGAAACGACAGCAGAGACAGGCGTAGATGAGGAATCCTTTGAATTATCCGCAGAGGTTCTTCAGCAGATGTCTACCATGATTCCGTCTACCATTGATGACATTCTTGCATTTGCAGATAATTACGATGCGCCGGAGACGGTAGAATATGTCTTCAAATGGGACGTGTCGGATATTTTCTATAATTACTTTTTTGTCGGAAATTATATAGATGTTGGTGGGGAAAATGGAGACAACAATGCGAATTTCAATATTTTTAATCAGCAAACAATAGACTGCCTGCAGGTATATCAGGATCTGAATCAATTCTTTTCCATTGATACCAAGGAAGTGACCTATGATACGATCTTGCAGGAATTCATAGAAGGCAAGACAGTATTTACCGTAGCGACTACGGATGCGATTGCAAAGATTGAGGCAGCAAAGGCAGAAGGCAACTTCACATATGAATACGGTGTGGCGGTACTTCCTGATATCAGCACAAAGCTGAAGGCAAGAGGACTATCCGTGACAAATGCAGTAGCAGTCAACGGATACTCGAACCGTAAGGAAGATGCCAATGCATTTGCCCATTATTTAACCTTTGAAAATCTGGATTCACTGTACAACAGGGCGGGGAAGATTGCCTGTCGTTATGATGTGGAATATGAAAATCCGGAGATATCCAATACCATGTTAGAGTATCAGAAGTCTGTATCCCTGCCCAAGATGATAGAGGCAAGTAATTTCTGGGTGCAGCTTGAAATTGCATTTACCAAGATATGGACAGGCAGCGATCCGGAGGAAGAATTACGTGCGTTGTCAGAACTGATCGGAAGCCAGATCGATGAGATCGGTTATACGATACCTACGCAGGAGAGCATCAGTGCGGGTGCAGACGATGCTGTAAAATAAATTGACGCATACCTTCGCAAAAGCAGGACATACTAAAGGTATATTGAGCTTTGCGGAGGGATTTCATATGATGGGAATATTGATTGCTTTACTTTCCGGAGCCCTGATGAGTATACAGGGTGTATTCAACACTGAGGTGACGAAGCATTCCGGTATCTGGGTGGCGGCAGGATTTGTACAACTGACGGCACTCTTTGTATGCATTGTGGCGTGGTTCTGTACGGGCAGAGAGCCGGTAGCTGCAATCGGGCAGGTTCAGCCAAAGTATATGCTGCTCGGAGGCGTGATCGGAGCATTCATTACTTACACGGTGATTAAGGGAATGGAGGCGCTTGGGCCTGCAAGGGCTGTCATGCTGATTGTCATTGCACAGCTGATCGTTGCATATATCATAGAACTGTTCGGAATGTTTGGCGTGGAGAAGCAGCCGCTTGAGTTCCGTAAAGTTACGGGAATGTTGATTGCGATTGCGGGAATTATCATTTTCAAATGGAAATAAATGTGCTATAGTGAATAAGAGTCATGCGAATCGGCACAGAGGGATTTCGTTATCCGGGGATAACGGAGAGTGTGCATGAATAAAATGATTTATATTGCCATACTGAGTATGGCGGCTGCGTTATGCGTTTCCTGCAACAGTCAGAAGGAAACGGAGATGCTGCAGTTGAATGAAGTTGACATAACAAATGAGGAAGCAAGCGAATTAGCGAAAGAAAACGGAAACGAAAACGAAGAGGTTGACATAACACGAGAAACAGTAGACGATGATGCCGACAGAGATGATTCGGCAGCGGTTATGGATACAGATGTATCAGAACCGGTTGATATCTGTGTACATGTGTGCGGTGCCGTAAATGAGCCGGGTGTATATACAGTATCCGAGACAACCCGGGTTTATGAGGTATTGGAAGCGGCAGGAGGTCTTTCGGATACTGCAGCGGCAGATTATCTGAATCAGGCGGCTCCTCTTGCGGACGGTCAGAGGATTTATGTGCCGACAGTTGAGGAAGTGGCTGCGGGTATGACAGCAGTGGGAGAACTTGAGAACCCCGTTGCGGCGGCAAATTCAGATGCTGCGGCAGCAGGAGATGCGAATCAGGATGTGGTCAATATCAATACCGCCACGGCTGAACAGTTGAAATCCTTACCAGGCGTCGGTGATGCAAGAGCACAGAGCATCATTGCATATCGGGAGAGCAGGGGCGGATTTGGGACGAAAGAAGAAATTATGCAGGTCGAAGGCATCAAGGAGGGTATGTATTCCAAGATGAAGGACCGGATCAGTGTAGATTAGGGATCAATAGAAAAGGAGAAGGCATGAGCAGAGTATTGGTTGTAGATGATGAAAAATTGATTGTAAAGGGAATTCGCTTCAGCTTGGAACAGGACGGCATGGAAGTGGATTGTGCATATGACGGAGAAGAAGCTGTGAGGCTGGCACGTGAGAATCAGTACGACATAGTACTTTTGGATCTGATGCTGCCGAAGCTGTCAGGATTGGAAGTATGTCAGCAGATTAGGGATTTTTCAACTGTACCGGTAGTGATGCTGACTGCAAAGGGCGAAGATATGGACAAGATCCTCGGACTGGAATACGGTGCCGATGACTATATCACCAAACCCTTTAACATACTGGAGGTAAAGGCAAGGATTAAGGCCATTATGCGCAGAACTACCAAAAAGGCGGCAGCAGAAGAGGCGGCCAAGGTCATTGAGAGCGGCGATATGAAGCTGGATCTGGAAAGCAGAAGAATATTTATCTCCGGCAGGGAAATCAATTTGACAACGAAGGAATTTGACGTATTGGAACTGCTTGTGCTTAATCCGAACAAGGTATTCTCCAGAGAGAACTTGCTGAACACCGTATGGGGTTCGGAGTATCCGGGGGATGTCAGAACGGTTGATGTACATATCAGGCGGTTGCGTGAGAAGATCGAGTCCAATCCAAGCGAGCCCCAGTACGTTCATACCAAGTGGGGAATCGGCTACTATTTCCAGAAATAGAACAATCGGGAGGGGTTTACCATTCTTGAGAGAATTAAAAATAAACTCAGCAGAATAAGGCTGTTACGCAGCTTGAAATTAAGGATTTTTTTGATTATTTTGGCGGTGGGCATCATTCCCAGCGCCATTATGCACTTTGCGATACTTAATAATTATGAAGAACGTGCAGTCAGTCTCAGAACTTCGGATGTCCAGAATCAGTGCAAGATCTTGGCAAATCACCTGATTACATACAATTATCTGCTGAATACAAGTTCTGAGGCTGCAGGCAATGAATCAGAGCAGTTACCCGGTCAGCGGGGCAGAGGGGTGCCGGGTGTGAGCCCGAAAGTTGCGAACAACGAATTGGAACAGATGTCTGATCTGCAGGACGGAAGTATGCTGGATACGAGTTCTGAGGTTGTGAACAGCGAATTGGAACAGCTGTCCAATCTGTATGACGGACGCATTCTGATCATCGACGACAATTTCCGCATTATCAAAGACACATATGCCCTGAGCGAAAATAAAACCATCATCTCCGAGGAGGTCATTAAGTGCTTCAAAGGAGAGTCCATCACACACTATGATGAAGAAAATCATTATATTGAAATGACGATACCGATCATTGATCCCACAACACAAGAGATGTACGGAGTTATGTTAACCAGTGTGTCAACGGACAGCATCGTAGACAGTATTGAAATCCTTGGACAAAAGGCACTGGTGCTTGAGTTTACGATGGCGATCCTGATCTTTATGCTGGCCTATATTCTGGCTATGGCGCTGCTACGTCCTTTCTCCCGTGTCATCAATGCAATCAATGATGTCAAAGAGGGATTTACGGAGGAGGAAATCTCTGTGCCGGATTATCTGGAGACGGAATATATCACCGATGCCTTCAATCAGATGCTTGCAAGGACCAAAGTGCTCGATACCTCAAGGCAGGAGTTCGTATCGAATGTCTCGCATGAATTAAAGACACCGTTGACCTCTATGAAGGTATTGGCGGATTCCTTGTTACAGCAGGAAAATGTACCGGTTGAACTTTATCATGAGTTCATGGAGGACATTGCAGCCGAGATTGACAGGGAAAATAACATCATCAACGATCTGCTTTCTCTTGTGAAGTTAGATAAAACAGAGGCACAGCTCAATGTGGAATCTAAGGACATCGCAGTTGTATTGGAGTCTATCTTGAAACGTCTGCATCCGATCGCCGAGAAGAAGAATATTGAACTGATTCTGGAGAGTGACAGGGATGTAACCGCAGAGATTGATGAAGTGAAGTTTACCCTTGCATTGACGAATCTGATTGAAAATGCGATCAAATACAACATAGACAGTGGATGGGTGCATGTGACACTGGATGCCGATCACCAGTTCTTTACCATAGAAGTGGCGGATTCGGGTATCGGAATACCGGAGAGCGAGCAGGCTCATATCTTTGAGCGTTTTTACCGTGTTGATAAGTCACATTCCACAGAGATAGACGGAAGCGGCTTGGGCCTTGCCATCACGAGAAATGTCATTTTGATGCATCGCGGTTCCATCAGAGTGGATGCAGGAGAAGAGGTCGGTACGGTATTTACCGTCAAGCTGCCGCTGAATTATGCAGGAGTACAATCATAAGGAGGATGACAATGAAAAATCGAATGTTATATGGTATATACATGGTCATGCTGCTGCTTGGTCTTTCGGGCTGTGCTTCAAGGCAGACGGAGACGGCGGATCCGGGATTTCAGGTATATTATATCAATAAGCAGGAGACCAAGGTGGTGGCGGAGCCTTATGTTTGTGAGGGAACTACTACAGAAGATCTGATTGTCGAGCTCCTGGCGGTACTGGAGACTGACCCTCAGAATACGGAACTGAAGAAACCGATAGATGCCAAGATCAATGTGCTGGCCTATGTGTTTGACGGGAGTCAGCTCATGATAGATTTTGATGAGCATTACTACGAGGCAGATGCCGCAAAAGAGGTTCTGTGCAGGGCGGCAATCGTTCGCACGATGTGCCAGATCGATAAGGTGGACTGTGTGTACTTCCGTGTTGGCGGAGATCCTCTGATGGATACGAATGATCAACCTGTCGGAGTTATGACGGCAGAGAACTTTATAGACAATACAGGCAATGAAATCAATTCGTATGAGAAGGCGAGCCTGAATCTGTATTTTGCAAATGATACGGATGATGCACTGGTATCCACGGTGGAGACGGTGGCATACAGCAGTAATATTTCCATGGAGAAGCTGGTAACGGAGCAAATCATAGAAGGACCTGCTTCCGCAGGAGCCCATCCGACCGTTTCACCGACCACGAAGATACTGGGTGTGACCATCAAGGATGGCATCTGTTATCTGAATCTGAGTGCTGATTTTCTGACAATCAGTTATCCGGTATCGGAGGAAATGGTTGTGTATTCCTTTGTGAATTCCCTTACGGAGCTGCCGAACGTCAATAAGGTACAGATCTCTATCGACGGAGAGAGTGATATGTATTTTGGTGATCACATCCTGATGTCAACAATCTTTGAACGTAATCTGGAAATTGTAGAAACGGAGTAATTCATGTTAAAAAGACCAATGTGTCTGATTGGTCTGGCAGTAGTTCTTGTGACATATCTGTTGATGTGTATCATAAAAATGCCTGTTCCCGAACAGAGAGCAGGCATCAAAGAGAAACAAAGTATCTGCCTGACCGGTCAGGTAACCCGGAAAGAACAAAAGAACGACAAATCTGTCGTATATCTAAAAGAAGTTCATATCAAAGAAATATCCGAAATATCCACACTATCTGAAACATATTCCATCATTGTATATTTAGAAGATGACACACAAGTGAAACTGGGCAGCATTATTGCGATAGAGGGTCGCTGCAGTCTCTTTGACGCAGCAGAGAATGAAGGACAGTTTGATGCTGCGCATTATTATGAGACGAACGGCATAGACTTTGCGGTTACGAAGGCACGTGTTATTGCAGTCAGTGCAGATCATGATGTGTGCAGAGAGGCATTACATATGTGCCGTGAGCGTATGAAGGCTGTCTATGATCGTTATCTGCCCAAAAAGGAAGCGGGTATTCTGCATGCATTGCTATTGGGGGATAAGACTTCGTTGGATGCAGACATCAAGGAACTGTATATGCGGGCGGGCATTGTACATATTCTGTCGTTGTCCGG